>JACDNU010000001.1 GCA_017656505.1 Archaeoglobus sp.
GGGTTTAGAAGTGTGAAAAAAGAGATTGGGTTATTGTTTCTGCAAGGACCCTATAACAATAACAACTTTTTTAAATTATTAATCGTATCTTGCATTCGTGATGGCCGTCTTGATCAAATCCGGCGAAGAGATAATGAAGAGAATTTTCGATGGCATAACTTACCGCGTTAAGGCCAAATCTGGAAACTTGATCGTAATAAAATCAGAACTCGAGCCTGGAGCTGAAACAGATGAATACGAGCACGAGGGTGAAGAGGTGAGGATACTTCTAGAAGGGAGGGTCGAATGCAAAGTCGGAAACATGCATTACACGATGGAAGCTGGAGATGTTATATGGCATCCCTCAAGCCTCCCCCACAAGATGAAGAACATTGGCGAAGGGAAAGCTGTATATATCACAATAGGAACGCCACCAACCTTCATGTAAATGACTGCTGTAATAAGCATAGTAGGCTCTCCAGATTCCGGAAAAACCACGTTGATTGAGAAGATAATCCCAATTTTGAAGGAAAGAGGATTAAAAGTTGCGGTTGTTAAGCACCACGCCCACGGAGATTTTGAGTTCGACAAGGAAGGAAAAGATTCTTGGAAGCATTACAATGCCGGAGCAGATGTGATTGTCGCTTCTTCCCAAAAAATGGCGTTAGTCAGGAGATCAGATGGTTTTGATCTTAATGCGGTTGTGGAGAAATATTTAGAAAATTACGACATCGTGCTGACAGAGGGATTCAATTCAGCTGGAAAACCAAGAATAGTCGTTCTAAAGCCAGGCGATGACATTTCCAGATTCGAAATTGGAGAGATAATCGCCGTCGTTTGTAGCGAGAAGGTTAAGGGGTATGAAGAAAAAACATTGAGCTTGGAGGACTACAGAAAGCTTGCAAACATGATTCTCGGGCGAGTGGGTTAGTGGGATAGTCTTAACCAATCTTATGTATTTCTTTATTATTCTTATTTATTTTCCACTATTTTCTATTACTACCATTTTCCATTACTACCTTCAAAAAATCACTGACCAGTCTAAAAGTCCAAAAACCTCGCAATTCTATTTGCCAGATATAAGTCGAAGGGAGTATTAACGTTGAAGGCCAGAAGTCCATTTGAGAATTCGAAAAACCTTTCCTCTCCTGCCGTTACTGTGTTTATCCCCACCAAAGTTTTCCCCTCGAATATCAAAGCTCCCGATCCCTTCGGAGTCTTACTCAAGCTTAAACAGCCTATAAGGCTGAATTCGCAGAATGCTTTCTCAATCTCTTCAATATCTTCCCTCCTAATAAAAGGGATGTCACATGAGATGCTTATGAATTCACCATAGTTTTTGAAGATCCAGTTAACATCATGGACATAGCCCTTTCCAGGCGTATCGATTACTGGATAGCCTCTTTCAAGACAAAAAGCTCTAGTTTCAGGAGTGTTCTTGCTCACCGCAACATAAGCTTCTTCGCATGCGGAGAAGACCCTCTCTAAAAGCGGAATCCCGTTTACTTTCAGAATTCCCTTCTCTCTGCCCATTCTCTCCGCCTTTCCACCAGCCAGAATTACCTTGAGAGGCCTAACCAATACAAAACCCCCATCAAAAGCGTTACCGCCCTTGTTAATTCTACTGAAGCCCCGATACAATCCCCATTCAAGCCTCCAAAGTTTTTAAGTGCGATTCTTGTGATATATATCGGGACTAGAAAGCAAATGATGGAGATAAAAGTAAATAGACTTCTACCGAGGACAAAAATCACGATTAGACAGAGAACGTAAACAATTCCGGACAGAAATAGTCCTTTGAAATCCATAGCCTCTGAAAAGAACTTTCCAATTCCATCCAAAAAATTCCTATTTTGCAGCATCAGAACGATCGACATCTTCGAGTTTACTTCTGCCAATCCAATTATCCAGAAGATTTTGGCAGGGAAAGAGTTGAGGGAAAAGATTTGAATCAGCATAACCGCGAGCATCGCAAAAACTCCTGCAACGCCTGTGTCGGGAGATTTCATAACCTTTATCTTCTCGGTTCTGTCTCCTTTAGCCATCAAACCATCAAAAAAGTCTGCTAAACCATCCAAATGGATTATTCCGATTATAAGGTAGAGAGACAAAATTGAGATTAACCCCTTAACGGGAGAGGTGCGAATGATAAGGGATGAGAAATAAAATATCAGGGAAGGGATCAGAGATAAAAGTAAACCTAAAAGTGGAAGTAACCACACCTCATTCCTTGCTTTCTCGATATCTCCCTTTACCGGGATTCTTGAAAAGAATGCTACGAGATTTTTCATCGAGGAAACTTCGACAGAAAAGATAAAATTTTTTTGATTTGGAGTTCGGAAATTTTAAAATGTTTGAAAGCTGTGTCCTTCCGTCTCCACCTCTAATAGCCCTCACCCTCGCCCTGATCTTCGATCTCATATTTGGCGAACCGAGAAGGTTTCATCCGACAGTGTGGTTTGGCAGATTAATTTCTTTTTTCGATAGAAAGTATGGCAGAAGTTGTGGAGATCACGAAAACAAAAAAAGGATAATAGATTTGCTGGCAGGTACTCTTTTCAGCCTGGTTGTAATTCTTCTCGCAGTGCTTTTATCATTCCTTCCCTCATTCTTCCCCCATCCTCTTTCCCTACTGTTTACAGCTTATCTCCTGAAAACAACCTTTTCAATCAGGTCGCTGGAAGAACACGTTAGAAATGCAGCTGTTTTTGATGTAGAAGAGAAAAGAAAGAGGGTATCAATGATAGTAAGTCGAGATTCCAGCAAGCTTTCCGAAGAAGAGTTAAATTCAGCTGCTATCGAGAGTCTTGCAGAGAATCTGGTGGACAGCATAATCTCGCCCATCTTTTATTTCATGATTTTCGGTTTGCTGGGAGCGATGGTTTACAGAGCGGTAAACACCTTGGATGCGATGATAGGTTACAAAGATGAGAGATACGAAAATTTTGGAAAGTTTGCAGCCAAGCTGGATGATCTCCTAAATTTCATCCCTGCAAGAATATCCGTTCTTCTCTTTCTACCTCTCTCAAGAAGGGTTTGGAAATACTACAGAATGGCGAGATTCAAACTAAACGGCGACAAGCCGATAGCTGCTATGAGTGCTGTTCTTGGGGTTAAGCTTGAGAAAAGAGGTAGTTATTCTTTTCCCGGCAAAATCCCTAGTAATACCGATATCCTAAGATCGCTAAGAATTTCAAGGGTAATTTGCATTGAATGGATTGCCATTGCGTTTGCCTTTCTTGCCTTAAAGGGAGGAACGATTTTATGAAAAATTTGAGGAAAAAGTTGGAGTTGGATAGAATCCAAGAGCTTTCATCACATGGAGGGAGGGAAAAAAGCACGCTCGACTTCTCGATCTCGGTAAACCCCTACCAGCCTGAATGGATGAAAGAGTTGTTCATTGAGGCTGAAAAGCGAAGCATATGCTATCCTTACTTCGAAGAACTGGACAGGGATCTAAGCGAGGTGGTTGGAGAGGATGTAGCAATTACTGCCGGTGCTACCGAAGGAATTTATCTCTCGCTGTTGCTTCTGAGAGATAGGGTGAAAAAATCCATAATACCACAGCCTACGTATTCAGAATACGAGAGAGTATCAAGGATTTTTGGGCTGAAAATTGTAAAAACAGGTTTAAGTCCAAAAGAAATTGCTGAGAAATTGAGGGGGAGGGAAGTCGTTTTCTTCTGCAATCCCAACAACCCCGATGGAAGGTATTTTCCTCCAAAAGAGCTTGAGCCTTTGATAGAGGCTGTAGAAGAGACGAATTCAATTCTCATACTGGACGAAGCTTTCAAAGATTTTGTAAAGAATTTTGAATCCCCTAAAAGCGAGAATGTGATCAAGCTCAGGACATTTACAAAGAGTTACGGAATGCCGGGAATTAGAGTGGGTTATGTTACAGGATTCGCAGAAGAGATTAGAGCACTAAGGATGCCTTGGAGCATTGGAAGTGTTGGAGTTGCGTTCATCGAAAGGATGATCGAGGACTCTTTCAAATTTTTAAGGGAGAGTATCCCCAAGGTATGGAGAGAGAAGGAAAGGTTTGAGAAGGAACTCAATGTAAAAAGTGGTGCGAACTACTTTCTGCTCAAGCTAAGCGGTCAAGCTTTAAAGGCTCTGAAGTTGAAGGGGATCGCTGTCAGAGATTGTACATCTTTCGGCTTGCCTGACCACATCAGATTTTGCATAAGAAAGCCAGAGGAGAATTCTAAACTCATAGAAGCGATAAAGGAATGTTGGCAGGATCATTAAAGGCGATCAATCTAACGCCTCCCATTTCTCTATGCTCTCCTCCAGAGCCTTGCTCACAGCAAACTTTATGTCTCTCCCTATCCGCGTTGCCCTTCCGGCCCAATCTTCTTTTCCTTCCTCGCAAAAAATACCTATGGCATCGCTTGTCGTTCCCGTTGCCCCGAACCTCTCGTAAACTATCCTGGCCTTTTCCTCGGTGGCTGTGATTATTGCGTTGACCATCCCGTTCAGATTCAAGTCCCTTACTACCAAACAAATGTTTATCGTGAGATTTGTTAGGCCTGCAGTCACATAAGCTTCAACATTTCCTTTTCTAGCATAAGAGATAACATCAGGTATGTCAACAGCCGTCATGAAACCAACAAAACTTTTCAAGCCATACCTTTCTGCGAATTTCTCACAGTCCAGCCTGTAATCTCCCGAATAGTTTTTGTCAACGTACATGAAAAAGAAACCTCTGGCTTTGGAAATTCCACCATTGTAGGGAGCGGAGGAGATGGATAAAAGCTGCTTTCCAAAATGTCTGACGAAATTTTTGGAGATAAAGTATTCCTTGAGATCCCCCACATCATCCGGATTTTCCCTTTCCATTTCCGATCTCCATTTCCAAATCTCCCAACCTTCAGCTTTAATCTTTAGTCTATCCTCTCCTCCAGCAATGAGTAGAGTTCCTCAACCTTCCTTACTATATCATCGATTGAGATACCTCCCTTTGCTGCGAGATAAACGCTTCCTCCTGCCCCAACCCCCTCTTTGACGTAACCCATCTCGTAGTCCCTCAAACCCTTATAGCTGGAACGGCTGAAATTCAGTTCAGCAGACCAGAAATCAACTCCTATTTCCTCCGCTGTTTCTACGAAAGAGGCAGAGGGGTCGTTGACTACATACTTCGTGGTTGCGATCAAAAACCTGCTAAGATTTTCCCCCAAGGCCTTCAGGATCGCTGCGATGGCGAGCATCTGCGTTCCACCGGCGAGCACAACCCTTTTTCTGAAGCCCAACGAGATTGCTACAACTGTTGCCAGCATCGGATCTCCGAGTTCAGAGACAATCTTCCAAGGATTTAGACTATTCAGCTTTTCCAGCCCGATCCTTTTTAAACCGGCCTCAACCACCTCTTCCTTGAGCTTTTGAGGATTCTTGGGTGAGGCGGAGCTAGTTCTCGCCTCATATCCCAGAGCAAGCAACACAGCCTGAGCAGTTGTTGTGCCGCCAGGAATGCTCTCTCCAATAACAAGCTCCCCAAGACCCATCTTCTCCAGCTGCATTCCGAGCATTTTGCCCTTTTGAATTATGTCCGAAACCTCTATGGCTGCCTGAAATCTAAAGTCTTTGCCGGGTTTAGCAGTGATTTCGATATAAGGTGTTTGAGGGGGCAGAATGGATCCTCCTCGAACGGGAAGGATTCCAAAATTGGCAAGCTCATAACTCGCTTTGGTGATTATGGCTGGAGTTGGATGGCCTTCAGGAGTTACAGGGATTGCGTCGATGCTTAGCGGCTTTCCATAAAAAATGTATTCAACGTCTGCAGGAGGTGTAAACTTCGTAAGCTCAGGAGACGCTCCAGCAACTGATATGCCCGGTATGCTTGCAATCTCAGTATTTCCAATCACCACCAGCAAAATGTCAGACAAATCAGACATGTTTGATTCGAAATCAAGTCAATTTAAATAAATTTCCTTTTCTCTTTCTCCAGCCAAAGCACTTTTAAACGGAAAAATTTAAATACCAAGGTATATTCCTGAAATTAATGCATAAGTTTGAAAAAGAAGTCTATACTCCCAAAAAAGAAATACTAAAAATACAGGAGGAGAGGTTTCGAAAAACAGTAAAACATGCAATGAACTGTTCTTTCTACAGAAAAAGACTGAAAGAACTGGGAATTAATGGGGTAAACGATCTGGAGAAAATCCCGTTGACAACAAAGGAGGATTTGAGAAAAGCGTATCCTCTTGAAATGAGCTGCGTTAACAAAAGCGAGATAGTCAGGATTCAGATGAGTGGAGGTACGACAGGCAGCCCTGTCATAATTCCCTACACTAGGGGAGATGTTGAACAGTGGAAGGAAATGCTTCTTAGGGCTTTCTTCCTTGCTGGAATCGGAAAGAAGGATGTAATTCAGATAACTCCCGCTTTTGGCTTATGGAATGGTGGTTTTGGTTTTCATTTTGCTGCAGATGCGATCGATGCGTTTACAATTCCCATAGGAGCTGGAAACACGAGAAACCAGCTGAAATTCATGCGAGACTTTGGAACGACGGTTCTCTGCTCCACGGCGAGCTATCCTTTGAGGATAGCGGAGGTTGCTGAAAGGATGGGTATCGATGTGGCTGAATTGCCGTTGGAGAAAATGCTGCTTGGAGCTGAGCCATGGAGCGAGGAAATGAGGAAAAAGATTGAGGAAATCTTCGATGTTAAAGCGTTCGACATTCCTGGACTTACGGAGATGGGAGGCGTCGGAACTGTAGGCTTTGAATGTCCGGAGAGGAACGGAATTCACATATGGGAAGACAACTACATCGTCGAAATTGTCGATCCCGAGACGGGGGAGAGGGTGGATGATGGAGAAGAGGGCGAGGTCGTTTACACCTCGATAAACAGGGAAGCTATGCCGTTGCTTAGATATAGAAGTGGCGAGATTTCCGCCATTGTATCGAGGGAGAGATGCGAATGCGGGATAGAGCATCTCACGATAAAGAGAATTAGAGGGAGAACGGATGACATGGTAATTTACAGAGGTGTGAAATTCTACCCTTCTGATGTGGAGAGTATTCTCTACTCCCATGGCATCGTTAACTACAAGATAGAAGCTGGAGAAAGGATAAAGATCATTTTCGAAGGCGAGAGTGCTATTATAGAAAGGATTCTGGCAGATATCAAGGAATTCCTGGGATTTAAACCTGAAATTGAGGCGGTAGCAACAGGAACCCTCGAGAGGTTTGAAGGAAAGGCCAGGAGGCTTGTTAGAGTTTAGTGAGATAAGTCGAGATAAGTTGAGGTTAATTCATTAAGGAGGTGAAAGAATGATTTTAGAAGCTGTTTATGGTGTCTCAATCGTTATGATGTTTGTTGGAGCTTTGATAGCGAAGATTTACAGCAGAAGATTGACAGGGTGAGATGGATGCAAATGGGGATCCAGCTTTTCATTCTGTCGATCTACCTCGTTTTAATGATGCTTTTGGGCGTTTACGAGTATAGGCGGACAAAGGGTGCTATCGATTTTTATCTTGCGGGTAAGAAGCTTGGGGTGATCGTTGTAAGCTTCTCATTTTTTGCAACTTACTTCAGCACTGCAGCTTTCCTTGGAGGGGGAGGCTTTGGATTTGTTGCGGGATTTCAGTGGAGCGCATTCCTGATTTTCTTCCATATTTTGTTTGCGATAGCTGCATGGCTGATTATTGCTCCGCCAATGAAGAGAATTGCAGATGAACACGGAGCCCTGACAATTCCAGAAATATTTGGTATGAGATTTGGAAAACTCAGCCAGCTTGTAGCTGCCCTGATAATCATCGTATTCTTCCAGTTCTATATGGTCTCCATTTACAAGGGAGCTGGAAATTTGCTGGAAGTTATGCTAGGATTGGACTATAGAACTGCTGTTTTGCTTACGGCCGTAATAGTTATGCTCTACACGGCAATTGGAGGATTTAGGGCGGTCGTTATGACTGATTTGGTCCAAGGAGTTCTTGTCTTTGTGGGTGGTATAGCGCTTTTCGTAGCGTTGATGTACTATTTGGGTGGGCCGATAAATGCGATCGAGAGTTTAAAGGCAACTCAAACGATTATGGGTAGCGGTGCAAAGCTTTTCGAGCTGGGAAGTGTAGCTCCCCCGCCCATTATGAAAGCAGGAATGGTAATTCCATTCATTCTCAGCTTAACCTTTGCGATAAGCATAGCCCAGCTTGCAAGTCCACAGCTCGTCATAAGATTTGTTGCTGCCAAAGATAGCAGGGTGATAGCCAAGGGAGCGATTCTTACTCCCCTCATCATCGGAATATTTGCTTTATGCGTCTTCAGCATAGGTCCATTTGGATGGCTTGTAATCCCGAAATTCGACGATCCTGTAAAGTATCTCAAGAATTCCGACCTCGTTGTTCCTTTCATAGCAATGAAAATCTTTCCTGCTGGCTTGAATGCTTTGATACTCACAGCCATAGTTGCGGCAGCGATGAGCACGATAAACTCCTTGGTGCACGTTATAGCAACTTCCTTCGTGAGAGATGTTCTTCAGAATGCCGTTAAGCTGAAAAAAATAGTGCTGCCAACAAGGCTGAGCGTGCTTGTATTTTCCTTGCTACCTGTGATATTTGCTTTAAATCCGCCGGACATCATAGTTGTGATAGTTGGTCTGAGCTTCTCTGTAATCACCTCAGCCTTCCTCATTCCGCTGTTAGCATCCTTCTACTCCAGAACTACCCAACTGCCAGTGGTTTCAAGCATGATCGTTGCAGTTGCTGTATGCATCATTTGGTATCTTTACTTCTACAAGGTTTACTGGGTATATCCCGTGATTCCGGGACTTGCGGCCTCAGCTTTAACCTACGTTATTTTCCTGAGGACTGAGAGGGCAATAAGTGCAGCACCCGGCTAACTACCAGCGAATTTAGGTGAACATTGATGAAGGGGAGAGACGTCACAAATAACATCACCAACAACAAGATCCTCATTGTGGATGGTGATGAAGGGGTACTAGAGATACTAAAGCTCATGCTTGCAGAATACGATTGCATTCCGGCAAAGGATGGAGAGATGGCCATCGAACTTTACACAAAATTTAAGCCTGCACTGGTTTTGACGGAGATAGTACTACCCAAAATGGATGGTGTGGAAGTCACTAGAAAAATTCTTAAGATTGATCCCGACGCCAAAATAGTCGGAGTTACAGCATTTGGGAGCAAGCTGGGGAAAGCTTTGCTTGAAGCTGGAGCGGTTGAATTAATTGACAAACCTTTCAGAAAAGAAGAATTGCTTAAAATTGTCAATAAGCATCTGAAGGCCAAAAAAGTTGTACGGGCCGGGAGGGATTTGAACCCCCGACCGACGGATCTCTCCGAGGGCTCTTAGGAAGCTCTTAAGAGTCCGCTGCTCTGCCTGGCTGAGCCACCGGCCCTTTTTTACATTTAACCTTTTACAGAGCATCCGCCTTTTAGTTGTTTGTGCTTATAAGGGTTATGGTATCCCGTGTACCAATTTTCTAACTTTCTACCATTCCACGTTTTATTCCACTTTTTTAATGCATACAAACCCATCCCCTATCACCTACCCTAATCTCTTCATCACCATGGAAAAGCTCTGGTTTTCAAAAGGGATATATATATCTGACCCGAAAAAATTTTCATGGGATTCGGAAATGTATCGTTAAAGCTCATTTTTATAATCACCGGGTTAATCCTCCTTCTCTCACCCGCAAATGCTGCTGTGGTGAGTGTTTACGCCAATTTTGAGCATCTAAAAATCCCTTTCACCCAATGGTACCACGGCGGGAATGCTCAAATTGTCGAAGAGAACGGAAACAAGGTTCTTGAGGTTTCAGGGGGGTCTGCTGGAAGAGTTCTGGGAGTTGACGTGCAGTATGCTCCATACATTCAGCTTCAGTTAGATCTCAAACTACTGAATTCAAGCAATGGATATCTAAGAATTGTAGCATTTGGATATCCGATGAGTTCTGAAGAGTATAAAGCAGATAGAGAAATTTGCGGGATTTATGTAAACAAAGAGGCAATATTCAGCTTTAACGGATTTCTGAAAAAACTGGTAACGATCGAAAAAGGCTGGAATACGCTAACCCTGAATCTTAATCTTCAGGATGGAATCGCATCGCTGGAGTATGGGGGCGAGAAATACATCTTCAACGTCCCGCAGACAGAGGGCAAGTATTTCATTTTCAGGGTGGATCCCGGAACAGAGGCAAGACTGGATGAGATAAACCTCAAGGCAGGGGAGGACTTTAATGAGTTTTTTAACTCCTACACCTTCTCCAAAGCCACTCCACCTCCGATAGAAGGCCCAACGCCGTCTGGAACTGCCGTACAAACTCAAAGTCCGTCTCCAGCCCCATTACCAACCCCAGACTTCGATAAGCTCAAAATAATTTTGGACAAAAACTACGAACTCCTTTACAAGACGGAGTACAACTCCCACAACTTCTACATCGTGAAATACTACAACTATCTCCCCCCGGGAACTGGAGTTGAGGTTGTAACGGAGCGGGGATTCAAAATCGGAATAGAAGAGAAGGATCTGGTCAAGAACATTCTCGACACCCTCGATACTTCAGATGTTGAAAAAGAGCTGCTCTATCGCTCATGGGAAGACAGACAGAATGGAATTATAACCGTTTACGTAAGCGTTATCGCATTCTTGCTGTTCCTTCTCGGCCTTCTGGCAGTGATAGTCTGGAAAGCGTAATACGTAAATTAAAATGTAATGGAATGTAAGGGAATGTAAAATCAAGACGTAACCTAAGAACCTTTGTAAAATCTCAGGCGGTGGAGTTTTCCATTCGGCCCATAAACAGGAACGTTACCAGGCATAGGATTCAAATTCACCTTTCTTTGGAACTCGGTCTGAGACTGCCAGGCTGAAGAATTGATTGCAAGCACACCCTTGTAGAATTTCGCGCCATAAGTATGGACGTGGCCGGTATGAATGACATCCGGAATCTCATCAATGACAAGTAGATCTTCTTTCTCGGGGGCTAACGGAGATCTTCCCCCATATATCGGAACAAGATGCCTCCTTTTCAAAATCTCCACTATGGCTTCCACCGGATTCGAATAATCAAGCCTCGGAATTTTCAGAATTATGTCATCAAAGCTTCTCCCGTGATATACAAGCACCTTTATCCCATCTACATCGACCCATGCTGGGTTACCCACGTGAATCACGTTTTTCGGGAAGAGAGAGGCAAACTCCTTTGGCAATGCTGGCTGGGGTTCCGCCTGCCTTACCGCATCGTGGTTGCCGGGTGAGAGGATTATTTTGATTTTCTTTGGGATTCCATCCATGTGTTCTGCCGCTTCCTCATACTGGCCATAGATGTCTATGATTCTCAGCTCTTTGTCCTGTCCTGGATAGATTCCGACCCCATCGACCACGTCCCCAGCGATGAAAATGCACTTCACCTTCTCAGCTAACTCTCTCATGTACTCATTCCCAACCTCACCATTTAGCCATTTGATGAAAAGATTCCATGACTCCTCTAAAAAGGCGTTGCTACCGAAATGGATATCAGAGGTGAAAACTATCGCAAAATCCTTGTTCGGTCTTTTTCCGTTTTGGGGAAGATCAGGAAAGATGATTCGGTTGGCAATAAGATTTTTGCCCTTGAGTATGCCAGAGACTGCCAAAACCTCCTCTCCGAGGAGCTCTGATGCAATTTCCCTCAGCTTTCCGGTAGCAATAACATTTATCCTACCAGTTTTGTCCTCGAGCTCAATCAAATAATTCCCACTTGAGGTTTCCCTCACACCACAAACGATTCCTATTATCTCCGCTTCCTTCGGTTTTATTTTCGACAAGCTTGCAATTGGAATTGACTTTACCCTTCTCCTCAGGATGTTTGCAAGCTTATCGAAGCGAGAGTTGAAATGACAGACAAAATCCTCGATTCCTCCCTCGCATGAAGAATTGCCTGTAATGTCTTTCTCAACCTTTATCTTTACATCTTTTTTCGAATCCAAGTCATAGCCATAAGAGTCAAAGGAGTTGTAAACATCCATTTTTGGTTTGTTTCTTATCAGATCTTGCAAGGATTCTGGAGTAACAACCGCCCCTCTGCTCGTCATGGAGATCTTATCGATTAAGCTGTCTAAACTCTCAACATTTAAGCTTTCAAGCCTTTCAAGCATCCTGACAGCCTTTGGATGGATGTTGAGTCCTCTTTCTGCAAATTTTGAAACTATATCCAGTGAGCTCAAGCCTACATCATTCGAACTCTTGATTTCCACCTTTACCACTCCAACCTCCTCTATTCATTTCAAAACTTCTCTCGAAATATCTTTTGTCCATCGTGAAAGTGACTTATTTCGATACGTTTAAATTACTCCTCCTGTTCCCTGATTTACATGGATAGAAGCTCGCTGATCAATCTTGGCAAGGATATCCTTTCAACGCTCATCATAGTCGGTGTGATAGTCGGGCTGGGAATTCTCCTCACAGGAACCTGGCCCTTCATGGTGGCCGTGGAATCGGGAAGCATGGAACCAAACATGCATCGAGGAGACGTTATTTTCCTAGTTAGTCCAGACAGAGCTGGAATCATCACCTATGTTGAGGGTGTCCAGAAAGGATATAAAAGTTTTGGAAACTACGGCGACGTTATTGTTTATAAGCCGAACGGTGATGGTAAGCGTACTCCAATAATCCATAGGGCTTTAGCTTATGTGCACAAAGGTGACTATATTCCGGTAAGAGTTGGTAGCTCCGTTTATCTCACAAAGAACATCGCATCCAAAGACGGTTATGTAACCCAAGGAGACCACAATCCCATTCCCGACCAGCCCTACGTCTCTGAACCTGTTCAAAAAGAATGGATAATCGGAGTTGCTAAATTCAGGATTCCATACATTGGTTACTTCAGGCTGATTTTCAGGTAGAAACCATGATCGAGTATTTACTTTCCCTAGTGTTAGGTTTCACAGCCGGTTTCTTGATTGAGAGACTGAAAGGGGTGGGGAGGGAGAAAGAATTTCTTTCGAAGGGCATGACTGCAAGTCTTTTCTTCCTGATTTTCTTCCTCGGTTTGGACATAGGAAGAAAGCTGGATCTTTCAGAGATGATTCAAGTCGGTAAGTTGTCAATAGTTTTCGCTGTTATGACGATGGTCTTCAGCTACACAGCCTCTAAAATCCTTCTGAGGGGGTTTAGATGTTCGTCGCGTTAGTTCTACTAATCCTTGTGGCAGGCATAGCTATCGGATCGATATCAAAATCATTAGCCTTTGATTTTGGAGAGTACATCCACTGGATTCTAATATTCTTCATCTTCCTAATTGGTATGGATCTCGGACTTATGGAGTCAAGAATGGAGAAGATAAAGAAATCATGGAAAATCGGTAGTCTGATTGCAGCAGGAACCGTTACAGGCTCGCTTTTTGCTGGAGTCATTCTGCATTACTTTTTAAGCATCCCCCTTTTGCTTGCCGCAAGTGTCGCAGCGGGGATGGGGTGGTATTCGTTGACAGGCCCGTTTTTGGCAAAAACAGCAGGAGCTTTTGCAGGAGCCCTCGGATTTACATCTAACTTTCTAAGAGAGGTACTAACGTTCATCTTTTACCCAAAGATGAAAGATAAAACTTCTGCAATCTCTATAGGCGGTGCGACAACGATGGACACGACCCTACCTTTAATAGCCAGATTCTCAAGCTCCGAGAATGCATTAGTTGCCTTCATCCACGGATTTTTCATCTCAGCTCTCGCGCCAATTCTGCTTTCGATTCTCTCAAGTTTGATGTAAAAATGAGGCTGAAAATGAGGCCGAAAGACTGAAATTTAAAGCTAAAAACAAAAAACAAACAGATTAGACCATATTCTTCCTTATCCACCTAATGATGTCCCCTTTGGGTATTGCTCCAACGATTTTGTCAACCGGTTTTCCGTTTCTGAAGAAAATTAAAGATGGAATTGCTGTTATCGCATATCTATTCGCTATTCCCTGTTCCTCTGAAGTATTGAGTTTGCCAAAAACAACATCTCCAGCATATTCCTTTGCGAGATCCTCGATCGTTGGAGCAATTAATCTGCACGGAGCACACCACTCCGCCCAGAAATCAACAACCACGTACTTGTATTTCTTCAAAACTTCATTAAAGTTTGAGGAGTTTAGAGTTATGGGATGATCGGGAAATTCCACCTTTGGCTTCTCTCCAAGCATTTTTTCCATCATTTCTTTCATTTTTTTCTGTCTGATCTTCTCCAATTCGTCCATGCAAAGAGGTTGTCCCTCTGATTTTTGAAGGTTTCGGAATTTGTATGGATGGTGAAAACCCGTGTGAAAGCCGGAGAGGATTGGTTGAGGTTGTCTGGGGAATCAATTGAAAATCAATTAGAGAAGTTATTTCTACCAAAACCCCGCAGCTTTTTAGCATGTCGAACCTCCGCAGGTCAAATCTTGGCAGGTCAAACTTTAGGCCAGACCTTAGCTTCATAAAAGATCCAATGTTTCTAACATTCCTGCTGATTTTGACTATCCTTTCCCTCCTCTTTCCAGGAGAGATTCGGGAATATCCCAAATTTGTGGACTGGAGGACGATTCTTGCTTTGACAGGGTTGCTCATACTGACTACAGGCGTAAGGGAGAGTGTTTATTTTCTAATCTTAGCAAAAAAGACTCTAAGAAGGATTAGCTCCGAGAGAGGACTTGGATTGTCGCTCGTTATACTAACATTTCTGCTCTCACCAATTTTGACCAATGACATAGCGCTTTTTATCACAATTCCGCTAACGTTAAGCCTTCAAGAACTTTTAGATGTGAAACTCAGTAAACTGAGTAGATTGATTGTTCTAGAAGTAATCGCAGCCAATGCTGGCTCAACCCTAACCCCGATCGGCAACCCTCAAAACCTCTTCCTGTGGCATAGCTGGGATGTTTCATTCCTGTTTTTTGTGGAGAAGATGCTACCACTTACTGCATTGCTCTTCTTCTCTCTCATTTTCTTTGCCGTAGTGACCTTCAAAAAAGATGATCTGGCTTTTGCAAGCGATTTCAGATTGCAAGAACCAGTTGATAGAAGGCTTTTTAGCCTTTCTTTTGGGTTAATGGTAATATACGTTCTTGCTCTGGAAGTTAGGGTATCACAGTACCTGCTACCCTTTATCATCCTCATTTTTCTGGTTTTCTACAGAAAAGTTCTTAAAAAAGTTGACTGGTTATTGCTGCTGATCTTCGTGATCGTTTTCATAGACTTCCACCTTCTATCGATGGTGGAGCTGATTCAAGATGCTGTGAATTCGTTCAGCCTTACTCCAGCAAACGTTTTCATTCTTTCGATTTTCACATCTCAGCTCATGAGCAATGTTCCTGCAGCAATATTCATCTCAAAGTTCTCCCACCACTGGTTAGCAATATGTTACGGAGTAAATCTGGGAGGGAATGGTGTAGTTCTCGCATCCTTCGCCAACTTAATTGCTCTCCGATTATCAAAGAGTAAGGGAATCCTCATCGACTTTCACAAAATCTCGCTGCCATACCTTCTTCTAACCGGAATTGTTGCATATTTACTATTCTTCGGATTTAATATTTAAAAGGGAGTTTAAAAACTAAAACTTTAAAACTATCCTAAAATTTTCTTTACACTCTGGATGCCTTTCTCAAGTAATTCCTTAGCTTTATCGGGAGATTTAGCCTCAGCGAAAACCCTCACTATGGGCTCAGTGCCTGAAGGTCTTATAAGAATCCATCCGTCATCATAATCAAGCCTAGCTCCATCGGTGAAGTTCGCCTTTGGGAATTCCTCTTTAAGGCCGGTTAAAAGCTTGAGCTTATCCCTGCAGGGCAGCTTCTCTTTTAGGGTATAGTACTTCGGAATGTCCTTCACAAGCTCAGAAATCGGCTTTTGCTCGCTCGCCATAAGCTCAAGAACCTTTGCAGCGCTCATGGCTCCATCTCTCGTCAGCTGGAACTCTGGGAAAATCAAGCCGCCGTTCCCTTCCCCACCAAAAACCGCATTCACCTCTTTCATAACCTTAACTACAACCGGAGAGCCGACAGCCGTATAAACGATTTCCCCTCCAGCCCCGTTTACAGCATCCTCAACACACTTGGAGCTCGAAACGGGGGTTACGACTTTCCCCCCACCCTTCATCGTTACGTAGTACTTCGCCATCAGGGCGAGCATGACATCTTCGGAAATGAAATTGCCCTTTTCATCAACGAAGGTTGCTCGATCAGCATCTCCGTCATGGGCGATGCCTAAGTCGGCCGAAACCTGCTTCACGACCTCCTTAAGAAAGCCGACGTTTTTCTCCTCAGGCTCGGGATTTCGCTGGGGGAAGCTTCCATCTGGATGGGCATTTATGCTTATTACCTCACATCCAAGCTCTTTGAGGAGTTGGGGGGAAGTAAAGCATGCAGCCCCATTCCCGCAATCAACAACAACCCTGAATTTTCGCGAGACTATGAGATCGACATCAACCCTCTCCTTTACACCATCTATGTAAAATCTGTTGCATTCGCTGCTGAAAATCTGGCCAACCTCGTTCCATCTTGCAGTCCTAAACTCCTTGCTCTTGTAGATCCTTTCACTCTCCTCATCCATCTCCCTCGTGAATTCCGTTCCATCGGAATGGACGAATTTTATTCCATTGTACTCCCTCGGATTGTGGCTTGCCGTAACTATGACTCCTCCCGTGGCGTTCGTTTCCTTTACGTAATACTGAAGAGCTGGAGTGGGGGCTACGCCAAGATCGACGGCATCGCTTCCAACGGATGTAATTCCTGCGAGAACGGCACACTTCAGCATCTGAGAAGAGATCCTCGCATCCGTTGCAACAGCTATCCTGCCCTTCCTCATCGTCCCGATTACTCTTCCAAGATTGAGGGCCATGTCGGCGGTTAGCTCCTCATTTGCAATTCCTCTAACTCCATTGGTGCCGAAAAGCTCTCCCGCCCCACCTATTCGAGTCATAAAAAAAGTAGAGAAAAGGAGTTTAAAAACAATTCGAATTTAAGATTGAGTTTTGGTAATTGAATTGTAAAAAATTGTAAAAAATTCAGGCTTTTTCTGCAAACAGGTCTTTGAATTTCTCCTTCAACTGCCGTTTCATTATCTTTCCAGAGGGTGTGATCGGGATATTTTCGTAGCCGGTAACGATTACCTTCTTTGGCACCTTGAACTTTGCAAGCCTTTCCTTGCACCACCCAATTATCTCTTCTTCACTTGGCTCTTCTCCCGGTTTGGGAACGACGACAGCCACCACAGCCTCTGCCCAGTAGGGATGGGGAACTCCTATGACTGCACACGCTCCAACCTTTGGATGCATAGCGATAGCTGTCTCAACTTCCAGAGATGGGACGTTCTCTCCTCCACTTTTGATCATATCCTTTTTTCTGTCTACAAAGTAATACAACCCATCCTCACCAAGTCTGAAAAGATCTCCCGTGTGTAACCATCCATTTTTAAGAGTTTCCGCAGTTTTTTCCGGGTTCTTGTAGTACTCCATCATAACACTCGGCCCTCTCATCAGCAGCTCACCCACTTCACCTTCCGCAACCTCTCTGTCCTCATCATCAACTATCCTAACTTCCACGTTTAGATGGGGTTTCCCAAGGCAGTTTTTAACGAATTTTTCTGCCATCTCTTCGTTCATTTCGACAAAGCCATAGCTCAGGCCTAGAGGATTGCTCTCCGTCTGTCCATAGTAGTTCATCCATTTACCGTTTGGAAACATCTTTGCTGACATGAGCAAAGCCTGATAACTCGGGAAGGGGTTACCGAAGGTGATAAGCTTATTCACGGATTCGAAGGTTTTCTCTCCCTTTGTCATCTGTACAAGAGCCATATATAGTGTTGGTGGCCAGACGAGATAATTGACATCGTATTTTTCCAGATATTCCATCGCTTCAACCAGATCGGCTCTTTGCTGCACGAAAAGCTTTGCACCTGCCATAAGACCGCAAAGAACGAGGTAGCTTCCCGCTACATGGAACATCGGTATGGTTAAAAGGGTTCTGGAATCTTTGGTTACCTCAAGATCATAAAAACCGCTCATCAGCGTTGCGTACCAGTTTCTGTGAGAAGCAATTACCCCTTTCGGTAAAGCTTCCGTTCCACTTGTGTAGATGAGCGTGCAGGGGTCGTCAAGGTAGATGTCAACTTCCGGATCTTCCGCTGATCCTTTGAGCAAATCCGAATACTTGGTTTCGGCATCTTTGCCCAATCCCTTTTCGATCAGAACTCTCTGCTTGCTTCCAGCAACCTTAGCTACTGCATCAGCGAAAAATTCCTCTACGAAGATGATTTTCGCATCGGCATGCCCGATGATGTAGGCAATGTCTTGTGGAGAGAGCATGACGTTTATCAGATTTATGACGGCACCTATTTTGGTTACGGCGAAAAGCAGCTCTATATATTCAGGCGAGTTCAGAGAAATTACGGAAACCACATCACCTCTGCCAATCCCCATCTTTATTAACGAGTTTGCAATTCGATTTGAGTTCTCGTAGAGTTCGTTGTAAGTTATTTCCTTTTCCTGAAAAACCACAGCGGTTTCATCTCCAAAAAGCTTGGCACTTCTTCTTATAATATCCCCTACAGACATCTGGTTTACCCTAACCCCATAAAAATCACCTCTTTCACAAATAATCATGAAAGAATTAAAAATTTGTGGTGAGCGATATCTAACTTTTAGATCTATCTTGCATCTATTGCCAAACTTACTGTAAAATCCATAACCCAAAGAATTAATACCTCAAAACCAAGGAATAGATGGGCAATGATGAAAGGACCCCTCTGAAGGGTGATGAGGGTATTGAGTTCTGAGCCCTAATCAATTTTCCATGAACTTTTCATAAACTCTTCATGAATTCATGGACTCTTCATAAACTCCCTCAAAAAAATAGTGGCATAGCAGCCCTTCGGCAGGAAGAAATCGAATTTCACGCTATCTTCCTCGAAGTCGTACTTGAGGTGCGAGAATTCAAACGGAATTTCAGCTGTTCTGAAGCTGCCCGCTGAGGAAAACTCCTTATATTCATGTTTGAAATCTTCCAGCGAGATTCCATCTCTCTCCAGAAACTCTAGCTCCTTTTCCATCGCCCAGCTTTCATCCAGCGTGCTTTCATATCCCGGCAAGGGGAGGGCGAGCAAACACCTCTTTTTTGCCGCGAGAAATGCTATCCTCCGCTCGTTCAGATTCGCTTTTACCACATCACCTTTAGGGAGGGGGACTCTCAAAGAATTTAACTCCTTGTAAGACACGAAATCAACCCAATCAGTATTTTCTAGTTCCCTTAAACTCCCGAACTCCTTTATTCTCGCCGAAAGGGTGAGGTTGAAAATGTAAGATTGATAGGCATGTACGAACATGAGCTTGAGATTCTTAGGTAGGGTAAGCAAAGCTTTCTCCTCATCCAATCCCTCCTGAAGCTTTTGAAGTAGATTTCTTTCATATCTAAGGTGTTTCGGTAGCTCTCTTAGCCCAAGCTTTGCATCCCTGCTGTTCCAAAGTTCTTCTCTAATCTTCCTTACCTCTTCACTTTCAAGCTCGAATGGCTTCGCCACGTACGTCCAGAATGCTTCTTCATATTCTCTTCTTAGCAAATACCTCCCAACTTCGTGAGTTATGTACCTTATACTCCCAAATCGCTGCAGGCCGAAGAAGTTAGGAATTCCCTTTTCCTCAAGTTCAGCCACTATCTTCTCTATTTTTTTCTTTATCTTATCGGAATTTTCATTTACTTCCGTTACTTCTGTTATCTTTATCTCGAAGAAATTTCCAACGAGATCTCCGAGCCTTAGCCCCCTTCTCGCCTTTCCAAGGATTTCAATTTCAGCATCCTTGATCTTTATATCCCTAAGCTTCTCAGTAAGATTCTCAGCTCTCTTTATCGAGTAGTGCTGAATAGTTTTGGCCCTCTTGTCCTTGGTTCCCGAATATTCGATTCTTTTTTGGCTTATTCCAAGCTTGTTCGAAAGTATTCTTGCGAAATTTATCGTGTCCCAGTTCGTTTTATCCACTCTGATAATCAGATACGATCCATCCTCATGAAATTCTGGAAGTTCAACAACCTCTTCTACTCTGAAATAGGACGGCTCCGCCTTTAGGACTCCCCCAATTCCGGGTGTTTCTGTTATGTATTCCTCTATCCCAACTATTCCTTCCACGTAACGCATCCGAACTTTCACTCCTCGAGCTTTTCAACCATTTCAAGCCAGCGATAGCTGAATGGAGGGCCGAGGGCTATGTAGAGGTTTTTCAGGTCCTCCATTCTGCTCCGGAATTTTCTCTTTAACTCTTTCGGATTCACACCTTTCAGCTCAAGGTCTTTAATCGTTTCCTTCATCTCTTTCAGCATGTTGAAGTCTTCATGCATTCTGAGGAAGAGCCATTCAAGCGAAATCTCGCTCTGAGACTCCAGAGACTCGAGATGCAATCGATATTTTGAGATCGCTGAAAGGAAGGAGAAAGCAGCATCTGGATTTTGAGAGAAGAGAGATACAGCCCTCCTTCCCACCTCGCTCCAGAACTTCTTTCTACCCTTTATGGTTCGATACGCTTCAACTATTCCTATCAGATGGCTTTTAACGCCAGGCTGCTGATAAGCGTTTTCAAGAGGATAGTAAATCTTCCTCTTACCTTTAACTTCAAAGGATACGAGCTTTCTTTCGATTAGATCCTTGAGGTGGTTGGAGAGGGCTGGAGCAGAGAGCTTTACCTTATCGAGCAAAGTTGAGAAGTCCATCTTCCTCTCTATCAAGGCCAAAAGAATTTTGTCGCTGTTTCGCGTGTAGGCTTCCTTCTGATACATAACTCAATTAACTTTACCTTTCTTAAGAAATTTTCCATTAAGTTAGTAAATTGAGTTTAGTTGAGTATCGATTTCAGTACACCTCAATATATTTCATCCAGCCTTCTTTGAAGGGGTTTTCTCTGGATTTTAAAGAACCTTATTGCTGCCTTGGCAACTTCTTCGATGTTTTCCTTTGTCGTGTAAATTCCCATCATCCACGAATCCCGCTCGGTCTGTTTTAAAGCTCTTACAAGAGGTGAGCATTCCTCCAGTTTAAGCTTTTCACCTCCGAAATCAACCACGGCAGAAACTTCCTTTGGGGGTTCTAGTGGTGGAATATCGACGATTATGTTTTCCTCATCCACTCCAGAAATGCTTGCCAATTCAATCTCTGCTCTTTCTTCCGTTAATCTCTCTATTTCGATTCCGATCCTGTCCCTGCCAACGTAAATTGCCCGTTTGAACAATCGCCTTTCCTCTATCCTCTGCATTATTTCCGCAGGATAGCCTCCCACATGCTTCAAAAACCACGATATTTCACAATCATCCATTCTAAGCAATTCCGATGGCTTAAGTTTACCATCCGATATCGCATGCTCCAGAGCTTTTTCATACATTTTTTTTGCTATTCTGCAGACGTGGTGGAAGTATACTGTCGGATACATCATGAATCTCGAAATAAGGAGGGATTCCGCCGCCCTCAAACCCTTTTCATCAATAACAAGGGTTTCTCCCTCAAATTTAAGAGTTTCAATGAGTCTAGAGATGTCGAAAACACCGTAGGCAACGCCTGTGTAGTAGGAATCTCTTACAAGATAGTCCATTCTGTCGGCATCTATTTCTCCGTTAACGAGGTTGTATTTGCTTCTGCCCTTTACATGCATCGCAATCTTTTTCAAGCTCAGCCCAAGTTCATCGATTTTCTCCTCGATTTCAGAGCCTTTCAAATGCCTGTCAATATCCTCATGGCTTGTTTTAAGGTATTCTCTAACTATTCTGTCGCTCGAGTGGGAGAAGGGTGAATGGCAGATGTCATGAAGGAGGGATGCTGCGAGAAGCTCCATTTTTACGCTTTCATCGGCCTCAAGTCCGTCAATTAGCTTCGATGTTATAAAGTAAGTGCCCAGACTGTGTTCAAATCGCGTGTGGTTCGCTCCAGGATAAACGAGGTTTGCAAAACCAAGCTGCTTCACCCTCCTAAGCCTCTGAAACTGGGGCGTGTCGATAAAGTTTATAACCCAGCCGGGAAGCTTGATTACTCCGTGAACCGAGTCTTGAATTGTTCTTGAGATCTCCACAACCAATTTTCTTCCCCCAACTTTATAAGGCTTCTTGAATTTAAAATTATCTCTTGAGATAAAAATTTCTGAATAAAAGTCAGGTTAAATTTATATACTCTGAAAAATTTTATATTTAGAGGAAAAAATATGAATTTGGGCGAAACAATACCCTATACGACCGTAACTCTGCTACAGGTTATTACAGCCATCGTAATACTTGTGGTGGGCTGGATTCTGGCAAAGATTGTCTTGGCTGTTTTCAGGAAGAGTTTGAAGAAAACAAAACTTCCAGAGCTGGTAATCGAATTGCTCAGTCGATTGTTTTCGATTCTTCTTTACGTGATGATAATCCTGCTTGCCGTCAGCGCACTTGGAATCTCTACTGGCTCGGTTGTTATCGGGCTTTCGGCAGTCATAGGCCTCATCTTAGGCTTCGGTCTGCAGGATTCACTAACGAACCTTGCCGCTGGAATATGGATTGCCGCTTTAAGGCCCTTTGACAAGGGAGAAGTTGTGAAGCTGAGCGGGCACAGCGGAAGGGTTGAGGGAATCGGAATCATGGTAACGGAGCTTCTAACCCCCGATAACGTGCTCATCACCCTGCCCAACAAGATCGTTTGGGGAAGTCCAGTCGTGAACTACACAAGGATGTCCCAACGAAGGGTTGATGTTGACGTTGGCGTTGCATATGGGACGGATTTAGGAAAGGCCATTGAGATCGCGATGGATGTTATGAGAAATCATTCCTTGATTTTGGAAGACCCTGCTCCGGCAGTTGTTGTCACAGGGTTGGGCGACTCAGCAATAAACCTTCAGCTCAGAGCCTGGACAAACACCGAGAACTACTGGGCTGTAAAGGGAGATCTGACAACAGGAATCTACGAGGCATATAGAAAGGAGAACATAGAAATTCCATTCCCGCAGATGGATGTGCATGTGAAAGAGATGCCAAAATAATCTCTTTTTTATTATTTTTAACTATCCTAATTTTAGCCGCTTGAGTTGATTGCTCATGAGAAAGATTTTTTAAACCCCCATTCGAATTTCCTTCATCGGGGCGGTAGGGTAGCCTGGTTATCCTTCCGGCTTTGGGAGCCAAGGCCAGAAAAGCCGGCGACCGGAGTTCAAATCTCCGCCGCCCCATCTGGTTATGATCGATTAAACGTTCTTGATCTAAACGATAAATCCAAGATCAAAGATTTTAAAATTCTCAAAGCCAACGAAGTCTGATGGAATCTGGCAAAAGTATAGATATCAAAAATACCAAGAATACCAAGAACATAACTAATATAACCATTAACATCCAGCCGATTGGGTATGTAAACAGAAAGATACTCGAATTCCTAAAAGAGAAGCTTAGGCATTTTTTCGGAGATTCAGAAATTCTAAGGCCGGTTGAGATAAACAGATTCTGTTTTGACTCTCTTAGAAAGAAATACATTTCCACATGCCTTTTAAAAAGCTATCCAGTGGCCGAGATAACTCTGTTCGTTACCGAGCACGATTTATTCGCAGATCGACTCAACTTCGTTTTTGGAGAGGCTGAGCTTGGAGGAAAGAGAGCGATAATATCCCTTTATCGCTTGAGGCCAGAGTTTTATGGGATGAAAGATGGAGAGCTTTTCAGAGAAAGAGCTATTAAAGAGGCAATGCATGAACTAGGTCACGTTTTCGGTCTGATGCATTGCAGAAATCCCAGTTGCGTGATGTACTTTTCGAATTCCATTCTGGACACGGACAGAAAAAGCTGGAAGTACTGTGAACTTTGTCTTGCAAAACTGAAATCGAGAGGGATTAAACTGAATCTTTGATTTTTATCGGAATTAAATGGTATCTCGGCCCGTAAAATTTTCTGGATCAATAAGAAAATCAATCAAAATAATCAAAAATTAATCAAAAGCACATTTGGCTATCCCACTACTGTATAGGCATTCTCCACACGAAGGAGAATTCACATAGCAATCTTGGTTGTTCTCTACATACCAACACCCATTCACATGAGGGCAATCCGCACACCAGGGGAAAGTTGACATATCCTTTCTTCTTCTCTCAAACTCAGCCAATGCTGAGACAACTTCATCGTAATCCTGGCGATTCAGATCTCCCACAATGAATTCCCCTACTTTTCTGTAATGCCCATTAACGAATTCAAAATGGGTTCGAGAGAAAGGCATGCAGCTGGAGACCTTTCCATCCGCTCTTACAAAAATTGAATCCTCGTAAGGGCAAGTCCTTTGCTTAGCATCCCCAAAAAAGTTTGGAGCGTCAACCTTAACACCCCTTTCTTTTCCCATCTCTTTCAGTTTCTCGACTTTCTTTTCCGCTGCCATAGCTTTCTGAACTCTCTTAGCCGATTCGAGGATATACAGAAGGTTGATGAGATAGCCTTCTCTTTCAGCTCTCCTATGGATTTCTTTATACTTCTCAAGAAACTTGCCTTTTCCTTTGGAGTAATCGTGAATCACCTTAACTATAAAATCCTCATCAACCTCGGCAAGTTCAAGAAGCTTTTTACTCGCCTCAAAATAGACTGTTTTCTCGTAAACTTCTTTTTTCGGGGCAACAACGTTTGTAAGCTTCAGATCAATGCCAAAATCTGCTGCCAAGTTTAACAAGTTCTCCAAGGTTCCAAGACTATCTTCCGTAACAACAGCCTCTATGAACGCTTTCTCACCAACTTTTTTGAGATTATTAACTATTTTTTCGGCATTCGAGCCCCTTCTGACTTTCGAAAGATAATTTTGATCGATTGAATCCAGCGAGAATCCTATTCTGTCCGCTACCTCAGCAATCCCGCTTACATCGTTTATGCCGTTAGTGCTGAGAACCACTCTCCCCCCAAGCTTCTCGGCAATCCTTCTCAAATTTTTATTGAGCAAAGGCTCTCCGTAGCCATAGAGAACGTATTTCCTATCGCATCCGGCAAGCTTCTCCACCACTTCCTCGCTGATGTTCATAGGCCTTATGGCATTCCCATTCCTAAAGCAGTAGCTGCAGTTAAGATTGCAGGCAGTCGTTACCTCCAGTTGAATCATTGGATTGCTTAGGACACCAAAGCATTTAATCCCTCCCCCTAAAATTTTGGTAAGTACATAGGAACATGATCCAACAGAATCTAAATGAAACTAAAACGAAATAAAACGGAAAAAAGCGAGATCCCAAAACACCAGAACATTTATTTTCAGTGAGATATATGGCCTCAAGATGCTTGAACTCATTGCCAGACTGATGGCCCTAGGAGCGGATTTAAGCTCAAAAACAGCCATTAAAAAAGCGTTAGCTTTTATTGGAGAGGATGCTGATGAGCTCGTTGATCAAATATACGTCTCGATAAAGAATAATGCTTTAAAATCAGACTTCGCAAGGACCCCCGTTGCTGAAAGGGCTCTCTTCCTCCCCCAATGCTTGAGAGATCCTGAAAATTGTAAGGCCAAGCTTACTGAAATCGGCTACATCTGCGAGAGATGTGGAAGCTGCTCAATTTCAGAGATAATCGAAGATGCAGAACGCCTCGGGTACAAACACATCTATATCGTTCCCGGAGGGAGCATGGTTATCAAGATTCTGAAGAACAATAGTGGTATTAAAGCTGCTCTCGGCGTTGCATGCTATCCGGAGTTGAGTGAGGCAATTGAGAGGCTTTCAACCGTTGGATTTCACACCCTTGCAGTCCCCTTGCTCAAAACAGGCTGCGTGAATACGGAGGTTGATGTTTGGAAGGTGAAACAGCTTCTTAGATTGGGCTTGGGGAATGAGGGGTGAAATTCTCAATTTCTGGGTTGTTAACACTACATGGTGCAGCAGAAAGGTTTTAGACTGGATTGGGGATTGGGCAGATACAATAAATGCGATCTTTCTGGATCTTCCACGGGACTTTGAATCTTTTTTCAGGAAAAGAAGCAGACTTGAAGCATTGAAGGAGAAGCTTGATGCAAAGCTCAGCCAACAATTAAACTCTCTATCGCCTTTGGTTAATTTTGCAATGGATGAGGAGGTAGAAATCTACTGCTACAAGGACAGTCTCCATTCAATTTCAGAGAACTCTACTTCTTTTGAAATACTGACTCTTGTTTTAAAGGCTAGATTGGGCAAAATTGATCTCGATGAGTGGAGGAAAACGATACTCACAGATATCGAGGATTCATTTGAGTTTGCTGAATATGAGGCCAACTATATCGTGGAAAGGGCTGGAAGAAAGAACGTATGCATAAACCTCAATGATGAGATAGAGAAAGCTCTTACAGATTTTAACTTTAATGTTAAGAGGGTCCAGCTTTACAGCTTCAACAGACCAATAGACAAAATCTATTCTCTTATTAGGGAGGAGTTAAATGAGAATATAAGAAAAGACGCAGAGCTGATGGATCTAATAAAAAAGCACGTGAGGTTTATAGACGACGTAATCGAGAAGGGATACGAAGAGGCATGCAGGATCTGGGAAATACGAGATCTGAGTTGAGTCAACTGAATTTTAAAAACAGAGCTTCCAAAATGGACTTCAGAAAAAATAAAATAAAAGGCTAGGGAGGTTGCCTTAGGTTAGTACATACCTCCCATTCCGCCCATTCCGCCCATTCCGCCCATGCCTTCTTCGCCGCCGCCTTTCTCCTCTTCCTTGCTCAGACCTTTGGCAGCAATGACGTCGTCTATTCTCAGGATCATCACCGCAACTTCTGTTGCTGAGGCTATTGCCTGAGTTTTCACCCTGAGGGGTTCGATGACGCCCGCTTCCTTCATGTCAATTATTTTGCCTGTCTCAACATCAACGCCGGCATCCTTCTCTCCCTTCTCATGGGCGCTCTTGAGCTCTACAAGCACATCGATCGGATCGATTCCAGCGTTTTCTGCGAGAGTTCTCGGTATGATCTCGAGAGCGGTTGCGAAAGCCTCCACAGCTAGCTGCTCTCTTCCGCCGAGGGTTGGAGCCCATTCTCTAAGCTTCAGTGATATCTCGATTTCCGGAGCTCCTCCACCAGCCACAACCTTACCATCCTCTAGAGCGCATTCAACAACCCTTATCGCATCCTCAACGCCTCTTGCAACCTCATCGACGACATGCTCGGTTCCGCCTCTAATCAGCACTGTTACAGCCTTCGGATTCTTGCAGCCCGTGATGAACACCATCTTCTCATCGCCGATCTTTCTCTCCTCAACGAGGGCAGCATAGCCAAGGTCCTCGGGCTTCACCTCTCTGAGCTCGGTATGCACTTTTGCTCCCGTTGCCTTCGACAGCTTTTCGATGTCGCTCTTCTTCACTCTCCTCACAGCCAGCACTCCAGCCTTTGCGAGGTAATATTGCGCGAGATCATCGATTCCTTTCTGGCATATCACAACATTTGCCCCAGCGTTTAGAATCTTGTCAACCATCTCCTTCAGCATCTTCTCTTCCTGCTCGACAAACTTCTGAAGCATTTCTGGATCTGTGATCCTTATCTTTGCATCGGTCTCAGTTTCTTTGACTTCAAGAGCACTGTCAAGCAGCAGGATTTTTGCATCCTTGACTTTCTTGGGCATTGATGGATGTACAACCTCTTTGTCAAGAACCACACCGTCAATCAGTTCGGTCTCATCGATACTTCCGCCCTGTCTCTTCTCGATTTTAACGTATTCTGAATCGACCTCTATCTTTCCATTAACCTCTTCAGCTACGCTTTTCACCGCCTTTACAGCGATCTCGGCGAGTCTATCAATTGCAACCTCTGCACCTTTGCCTGTCATGGCCGTCATTGCTATTTTCTTGAGAATGTCCTCATCATCTGGGCTTATCGGGATTGCGAGCTCGTTGAGGATCTCAATTGCCTTGTCAGCTGCAAGCCTATAACCGTTTGAGACTATGGCTGGATGAATTTCCTGCTCTAGCAGCTCTTCAGCCCTCTTAAGAAATTCTCCTGCAAGAACGACTGCTGTAGTTGTTCCATCTCCCACTTCGTTGTCCTGGGTTTTTGCAACCTCAATAACCATTTTAGCAGCAGGATGCTCAACATCTATTTCTTTCAGAATCGTAACACCATCGTTCGTTATTACAACATCTCCAAGGCTGTCTACAAGCATCTTGTCCATTCCTCTTGGCCCAAGGGTGCTTCTCACAGATTCAGCTATGACCCTTGCAGCCATAATATTCAGCCTCTGGGCATCTCTTCCCCTCGTTCTCTCCGTTCCTTCCTTCAATATCAAAACAGGTTGTCCCTGTAACGTTGCCATTCATATCACCTCCAATTTAATGAGCAAATTTTTATGGGTTTGTTGTTCTATATAAGTTTTACGCTAGGAACACTAAACTAGAATACCCACAAAAGATAATACGGTAAACAAAACTATAGCTACAGGTAACGTCAGAAGGAAAGGAAGCAAGGCTCCAATCACATACTTTTCTCTTTTATTCTGTGTTCCTGTGAAGTTTATGAGCTGCATTGGTAAAAGAAAAACCGCCGCGTAGACAACCACCACCAAGGGAAAAGCAATCAGAATATCAACCGGATTTAAGTTCTTCCCAATAAATTCGTAAAACACACCCGTGAAGCTGGCTATTAACAAAGCTTCATCCTCTGAAAAAAGGTACTTTCTCGAGAGGAGTAGAAACCACGTTGAAAACCAAACCGTCCACATCACCGAGACGAGAATTAAATCAATCCAGAGTACGGGATGTGCTGTCCTGTTTCCCAGAATATAGCAGTATGTTTCTTCAACCATCGTAACTGCAATCGCTAGAAGAAGAAAGCTGCGATAGTTTCTTATACCTTTATTAAGGAAAAACCGCCGGATAGTCTCCCTATATCTAAACAGGATTCCACCATAACCGATGCCGTACGTAACGGCAAAAGCAACAACCCTCCACTCTCCTGCAATGAACAAAATGATGCAGGAGAACAAAAACCAGATCAATACTGTTCCCCAAACTAATTTGATGTTCTTGTCGTTCATCTTTGCAATTCGATAGGGATTACATTGCGATTGCACTTTCCGATTACGCTTTCCGCCCAGCTAATTTTTCCTTCCAGTAATCCATCCACTTGCCGAATGCTTGATTCGCGAACTGAATGTAGGCATCTCTTGGCACCAGAGGTCTGCTCACCCGATTCTGCGTATCTTCCGATATACTTCCTGCCTCGATTAATTCTTTGCCAGCTTCTCTCGCTGCCTCGAATATGTCGTCTATGGCTATACCCATCTCCATCATTGGTCTTAAAGCCTCACCGTGTGGTCTCAGCAAAGCACCTGCGAACTCTCTGTTAATGTTCTTGCAGAAGGCTTTCATGTGAACCAAAAGAGGCTCGAAGTTGTCCATCTCCCAAAAACCGCAGTTTGAAATAAGCACGAGTTTGCCCCCTTTAGTTCCCTCCCTAATCGGATACCTACAGTGATCGTCTCTCAATTCGATGAAGGGTTTGGCAAGAGGGATCATCCTGTCCATCAGATTCTTCATCAATCCTGTCACACCGTCTGTGTAAACTGGAGTTGCGAAGACCCATATCTCCGCATCTCTCAACTTGGAGTTAAGCATAGCCATGTCGTCCTTGTGATAGCATTCGCCCGGATGCTTGACCCAGCAGTAAAAGCATCCACGACATGGGTTTATCTCGAGTTTTTTTGTGTAAAAAAGCTCCACCTCTGCTCCAGCTTCCTCCATTCCCTCAATGAAGGGGTTGAGGATTAGAGATGTATTGCTTTTCTCAGCCCTTGGACTCGAATTTATTGCGACGACTTTCATAGAAAAGAAGGCTTGGGATTATTACTAATATTTTTCTCGGTTAGCATAGGAAGCAGAATTTTAGAACATGAACCACAGTAACTCCTGAACAACAGAATATTTTTAAAGATGAGTTGCCAAACCCTTTATGGCGGTTTGAATGGGGAAAATTTTCTTCATTCTGATTTGCTTTGGAGCAATTTTCCTCGCATCTTTTATTGCCGGATGCGAAGAAGATAGCATCTACCATTGCATGTATGAGGAGCGTTCAACCGGCTGTGGTGGAAAAGGCTGGTCTTCTTGGGAGAAAAAGTGTTTTCAATTTGATATGGAAGACTACAAGGAGGGTTGGACACCAGAGAAGGTGTGTAATAAATTTACCGGAAGTGATACCCACTGCGGTGGAAGTTGCTGCATATACATAGAATACCGGAACACCCACCTATCCCATGGCGAATGCCCTGAGGAGTAGCTAAAGCATAAAAAGCCAAGTATAAAATTCAACAGCACCAGGTGACATTTAGCAGTTAGCACTATCAATACTACAATCAACAGTTCAATCAATCATGTAAACCATAAATCTGTCTTGGTCCAAGATACTCCGGAAATCTATCGATAAGCGATCGCCTCACAGAAAAACAAAGGTGACATGCATCTATAAAACCTGCTTCATGCTCAATCTCGCTAACCTCATACCTTTCGGCAAGCAATGCCGGCCCACCTTCAACCAATGGCTCACAGATTGGATGTTTGTTAAAATCGTAATTCTTGACGAGTTCGGAAAGAGGGGTCTTATCCAAGTTGCCCATCAGCAAACCCTGGCAGATGTGAACGTTTCCAAATGGATCGACGTGCACCCTTTCAGGCTTTTCGAGATTCTCATATGGACATTCTCTAAATTCTTTCCAATTTTTTCTCGGAAAATCTGCCAAATCTGCCAACTTATCCGCTGCCCTCCCTCTAAACCTGAGCGAGGTTTCTCCCTTTGCTAGACTCTGAGCATCGGGCTTATCTATACAGATCGAGGATACAGGCATATTTAAAGTTCTAGCAGCAGCATACGCATTTTTGGCTAGATTTTCATTTCCACTTTTTCCTCCTTCTTCTGGATAATGAAAGGTGTCATCACTGATGCTAATATCGGAAACTCCTAACTCTCGCAATGAAGTGAGCCAGAGCTTTGCATCCTCAGTGTTTATCGCCCAGTAAGCGTTCGTAACCACGCCCACTTTGAAACCCATACCGCTTGCGATCCTTATACCCTCCACCATTAGGGGATAGAACAAAAACGGCTCGCCCCCTTCAAAATATATCCATTCCACTCCAATTTTCTTCGCCTCTTGCAAAACAGCTTTGATTTGCCACAAAGAAAAAGTTCCCTTGGCAGCAGGGCTGGAATATACAAAGCAGTGGTCGCATTCAAAATTGCATGTGTATGTCAGAAGAAAATGAATACCTTCCAACATACTAAAGCTTGAACTCCATCATAGTTATCTTTTGCGTTACAATTAAATATAACGGTTGCAGACATACTCTAATGTGCCTCTCAAAGAGGGAAAGGGAGTTCATTCAGGATTGGCTGGATTACACAGAGGGCAAGATATCACTTGTGGATTTTGTCAACAAATGGAAGACTGAAGGAAAAGACTGGAAAGTTTACATGAGGGTTCTAAGGCACAGAATAACGAAGAAATACAATAGGATGCTTGAAGATCTGATTTTCATGAAAAAATTTCTGGAGCTGGATTATCATCCTTGATTGTTGTCTTAAAACTCTTAACTTCTAAACTCTCCTCAGCTTGGCAACAAAGAATCCGGAACATCTATGAATGTGCGGATAAAATCTTCTGGCAAGTTTAACCTCCTCTTTTATGCCGGGCAGCATAAGGGCTTCCTCACCAAAGGGGATTTCCTCCATTTCAACCCCTATCCCTTTTTCCTCACAGTAATCTAAGAGATCGTTTATCACGAACTCGTTTTCTTCAGGCGTTAGGGAGCATGTGGAATATACCAAGACCCCGTTTTCCTTCAAACTCTCAATTGCTGAAAAAATCATCTTTTTCTGCAAACCAGAGCAGAACTGGATGTCCTTCTCACCTCTGCTCACCTTCCTCGACGGATCCTTGTGTATTATTCCCTCACCGGTGCACGGAGCGTCAAGCAGGATCTTGTCAGCTTTTATCCCCGTTCGGTGAAACACGCTCGCATCCATCTTGAGAATTGCGGTGTTGATTACTCCCATCCGCTGGATGTTATCCCTTAAAGCCCGAATTCTTTCTCTATTTACCTCCAGCGCGAGTATTACTCCCCTATTCTCCATGAGCTGGGCCAACATCGTTGTCTTTCCTCCCGGAGAGGCTGCGAAGTCGATGACAACATCCTTTCCTTTTGGATCGAGGACGAGCGGGGGGATGCACGAGCTCTTATCCATCAGATAGTAGTAGCCCATAAGGTATTCGGGCGTCGCCCCGGCAGAGTATCTTTCTTCCAAAATTTCGTAGCAAAAATCTACCTCTGTTTTCTCGAGTCTGAAACCCCTCTTTTCCATTCTTTTTATGAGATCCTTTTCTTTTACCTTCAGGGTGTTCACCCTCAGGTATTTGGGAACGCTTTCCATCGCTTCAATCAGCTTGAGCGTTTGCTCTCTCCCGAAAAACCTCTCCCACCTTCTAACTATGAATTCGTCATAGCCAAATTCCTCACTAACCTTTTTTGAAAAATTGGTGGAGGGGAAGTCCAAGACCTCAGATTTCCCGGGATTCATCAGCTCTGCCTGTCGAAGAAGGGATTTTTAGAGGCGGAAGTCAAAGGAATCCCCAGCACGACATCTGACTTGGCGTATCCAAGTTTTTTTGCCGCAACCCCTATGCGGTACATGATTCTGTTGTCTATTCCGATCACTGCAGCAAGCTTTGCAGCCGAGCCGAGGGCGATTCCCAAATCTATCAGCTTGTAAGCGCAATTCGGGCCGGAAAAGTCCTGGCCGCTAACCCTTCCAGCTTTCTTAAGCTGATCGCACGTCTCAAAACCGCATGCACCGCAATTCAGGCCGAGGGTCTTATCTCCGAAGACTCCGATGATCACAACGGCTTCGGCAGCCTCAACCCCCTTTGCATCCCTAACGAAGTCTTTATGCCTTGATTCCATCTCCTTCATTGCCTTGGCAAGCTTTTCCTTCTCGACACCATCTATCAAAAGAATCTCAAGGCTATCCTCGCCCTTAGCCTTCGGAGCCGTTCTTGCTGTGATAAGAAGCTGATAAGCTGCTTGCTTTATTATTTCATCTCTTATATTTTTTTCATTTAGAATCATGGTAAAATTACGGCAGGAAAGGATTTAATCATTTCGTCTTGCCGAACTAAAACGCTCCTGCCAGAAATCCTATTAGCCCGAAAAGCATCGCAACCAGACTCTCCTTCCGGTACTTTTTTATCTCTCGGATCCCAAATTTTCCGGAAAGCAGCTCGAACGAGATCTTGAGTAGAATAAAATCGGTTATCAGAACGGGAATCAAGTACTTAAAATCGAAAATAAATTTATCTAGGAAGAGAAAAGGTATCGGGCTTAAAACAACGCTAAGAATGAAGATCACGGCCGAATACTTTGCGGCTATTCTTGTTCCTTTCGTTCTGGCGATCGTCTTAACATCCCTCAATGCATCCCCCTCAACATCCTCGATCCCTTTCATTATCTCTCTTGCAAATCCTGACAGAAACGCTATGCCCGCCAGCACGGCCACCGCTGGTGTGACGGAATTCAAAGCCACAACACTTCCGAAGATGAAGGGGGCCGCCATTGAAAATGCTATATAGACATTTCCGGCGATGCCAAACTCCTTCAACTTTAAATCGTAGATAAAGCCAGCCATCGTAATCAGGAAAGCAAGCAGAAACGCTTCAAGGCTAATTAAAACCGAGGCAATAAAGCCAAGTGGGGTTAGCAAAATAGCAACTGCCAAAGCGTGGCTTCTGGAAAGGTCACCTCTAACCAAAGGCCTGTCCATTCTTTTGTTTCTCAAATCAACCTCGTAATCACAGTAGTCGTTTAGCGAGAAAGCAGCTGCTTGCAAAAAAATTGCAGTAAGAATCCCAAACAAAAGCTTTTGAGGTTCAATTGCAATTCCTGAAGAAACGACTACACCTATCACAACACCAATACCATACATCAAGCCGTGTTCAAGGCGAGTAAGCTCCCATAAGGCTTTAATTTTCATCCAATCAGTCCTTCGGAATTGTTTCCAGATATTTCTCAATTCCCTTCTCGTAGATTACGTTTCCAACGATAATAATGTCCGCAAACTCAAGCATCTCCATCGCTTTCTCCCTGCTATCTATTCCCCCTCCGTAAACAAGGGTAGATTTCTCAAGAACACTCGAAACCTCTCTAACAACTCCTGGATCTCCATAGGTTCCGCTATATTCGATGTAAATTATTGGCAGACTGTATATCCTCTCCCCAACCAAGGCATAACTTGCCGCTTCTTCTGCTGAAAGATTGCAAATGGCATTCGTGACTCTAGCGACCGCAGAATTTGGATTTAGAACTACGTAGCCTTCCATTACCACCTTTTCAAGCATTTTCGCAAACTCGTTTAGCCTGCTGTAGTGCATGGCTATCCATTTCGCATGCTTTCCTGTTATCCACTCTCCATCCCTTGAATTGAGGACTGTTGGAACGAAAAGATAATCTCCAGCATAAACAACGTTTGAGGGATCTGAGGGCTCAACAACTGTTGGGAGACCATGTTCTTTTATTTTTTCGAGCAAGTCCATTGCTTTCTCGAAGGTAACACCTTCCGTGCCTGAAACCATTACAGCATCGGTTCCACTTTCAGCAACAGCCTTGATGATTTCATCTGGATTTTCTCTGTCAGGATCGAGCTTCGTTATGTGTCTCCAACCTCTCCACCCAGGTTTCGATTCCATGACTTTCCCCGATAAAGCCATCTTGAAGGTTTTAAATAAAGTTTACTTTCGGCAAAAAAAGAAAAACGGATTTCACTAAAATTGATTAAATTATCTTGATCAATCTAAATTGCTGACCTAAATTGCCTTTACCCTCTTTTTGAGGGCGGGAGGTCTTGGTTTGAGCAGAACTCTATTTCCACATCTCGTGCATTGAATTAGATTCCTCTCCAGATCGACATCCACCTCTGCCTGACAAACTAGGCAGATGTAGCTCATACCATGCCACCTGCCTTGGCAATTTTATCATACATCTTCGAACTTGGGGTTGAGGGAGCGTAAGTTCCACCAGCAAATTTATGGCCACAACTCTTGCATTCCCAGATTCCGGTTCCTACCCTCTTCACACTCCTCTTCCCGCATTTCTTACAGACGTACTTCTGCCTCTGAACACTCTCGATTTTTACTATACTCTTCCTCACTTTTACTCCATATCTTGCGCCGAACTTTCCGGCGGCCTTTACTTTTTTCGTTCTTGGCATCTGGATTCCCCCTTAGTTAACCATTCTTTTGTTTCGTCTTTTGTTTCGATACCATCTGGATACCTTCTTTCAGATATCCTTCAGAAGCTCTCTGACTTCCCTAGCCTTCTCCACACTGACATCGATGAGTTCATAAAATTTTTGTTCGCTGAGCAGATAGCTTCCACTCTTCTGCATAGCAACGATGTTATCATCCTTGTCTGAGGTTATTGTGATCAGTCTTTGCCCGACGCTCATCTCATCTCTAGTTGGGTCTACCAAAAACTTGTCGCCAACAACCAATGAAGTTATGGCAACGGGCAGATTCCTAACTGGCAACGGAAAGTCATCTCCCAGCTCGAATCTCTCGGCCGGAACCGTTGTGTTAAGCAAGGCTGAAATCGCAGCTAAGGCTGAGGCATCCACCAAATTCCCATCATCGTCGAGAGCGTGAATGTCGATAAAGATCATCCACACCTTCTCTCCTTCCTCAACGCAAAGCTTTGTTAAATCCACTGCCTCACTCTCCCTTATCCCCCTATCAACAACCCTCGCGAGCTCGATAGAGGTTTCATCTGGTGGCCCAGCTTCAAAGGTTGGTGAAGCCAGTGGGACGAGTTCCGCATTCGTTATTATAACCCCTCTGTCGGGAACATCCGGAAAAGGCTCCCCTGGCTGCATTTTTATTCCAACTAGAACCTGGGTGTCGCCCAGCTTAACCAAAGCCGAGCCTTCGGCTTTGGATATTATGTTCGTTTCAATCTCGATCGACCTTATCTCATCAAGCTTTCTTCCGTCTATCCTCTCTCCATCCCTAAGCTTTGAGAGGACATAATCCTTTTTTATGTCCATCAGAATCTCTTCTCCCATGCTAACTCCTCCTCGCTAACTCTGCTTATTCCTCCTGGCTCATTCCTCCTCTATTTCGATGGCCTCGTATTTCTTCATTATCGCCTCTCTCTGGAGGTTGTAGATCTTCATCGCTCCTTCTTTTGCCATTTCCAGAGCTTTCTTCATCTCCTCAACCGTCATTTTTCCATCCATTTGCACGAGGGCTATGGACTCTATTTTCCCATTCCGAATTACGAAAGCAAATGGAACGTCAGCCTCGCCGTAGTTGTCTTCCTCTTTCATTGGATCCAAAACAAGCACGCCATCAACCTTTGCTACAGCGACTGAAGTTATTAAACCCCTCATTGGAATTCCAGCATCGACCAAAGCTACGGTTGCTGCGTTAAGGCAGGCTGTCCTCGTTCCAGCATCGGCTTGCAAAACCTCAACGAAGATGTCGATTCCGGATCTCGGAAAAAGTTCTTTCATGATAACTGGCTCGTAAGCTTCTCTGCTAACCTTTGAAATCTCCACACTCCTCCTATCCGGGCCCGGCCTCTTTCTCTCTTCCACACTGAATGGTGCCATGTTGTAGCGGTATCTTATTACCGCTTTGCTCGGCTCCTGCAGATGCCTTGGATGTACCTCCCTCGGCCCGTAAACGGCTGCAACTACTTTATTCCTTCCCATCTCAAGATAGCATGAACCATCTGCCCTCTTCAAAACTCCAGCCTCGATCTTTATTGGTCTCAGCTCATTAAAATCCCTTCCATCCAGCCTTTTTCCATCGATAATCAGCTGGATTTCATCCTTTCTTAACTTTTCCTCCTCAGGTTTGTCAACCTCAAATTCATCTCCTTTCATTCTGTAATCCCTCTTTCCTCCTTTTTATGAACTCGGTTATCCTGTCAGTTAGGCCTTCCGTATGGGCCTCCTTCTCAATTTTGTAAATTGCCTCCTCTACAATATCAACCTTTCTTCTATCCCCACTAAGCCAGATCAGCCCGTTCTGGCCGACTACAATCTGAACTCCCAATTCATTCTTTAAGAGTTTGATCATACTCCCTTTCTTGCCTATAACTCTCGGCACGCGGGTAGGATTTATAGCGACTATCCTCCCAAACCTTATCGGCCTGCAAACCTTGTCTTTCATTGTCAATGTAACCTTCATCTTCGGATCTATCGCGATTACCTTGGCTATTATCGCATCATCCATGTCTAGAATGTCGTTCATCTTCCTCCCCCTGACTTCAGGTTTCTCAGAAGTGGGAAGAAAAGCCTGATAGGGAGAGTTTATGTCAACATTCCAGCCGTTTGAGACAACCTCTCTAACGATGCCAATCACAACATCTCCTGGAGAAGGGATGTATCTGCCCTTTAGCGGGATAATCCTGACCATATTGTCCGTTTTGTCCATCAAACCCATTATCTTCGCGTAAACCTTTCCGTTTTCAACGAAAGTTCCATATCCGGCTGTCCTTGGATTTGTGCTCACTAAATCTCCTGGAAGAACAAGCTTTCTTGCGTTCATCCGTGAATCCTCCTTAAAACCTTTGTTAGAGCTTCTCCTTGAGTAAGCCTTCCCAGCATCTCAAGCAGATCCCCCTGCATTCCGGCCGGAATTCTGAGAACACAGATCCAGCTTCCGTCCTTCTGCCATTCCTCTTTGATTACGGTCCCAAATGAATATATTGCTCCCATTGCCTTTCCCGTGTAAGCAGGGGGGATTTTTACTGCTATTTCCACTTCTTCAATTCTTATCGGAATTATTGGCTTTAAAGCTTTGATTATGTCCTTAACCTGAGCCTCAACAGTTTTGAATATGTCAACATGGATCTTCGCTTCCTCCATCGCCCTTTCAATCCTCGAAGGGGGGTGAGGAGTTCCGGTTCTCGGATCAACGGTGTTTTTCCTTATAAATTCAACTATCTGCTTCTTCTTCTGCTCGAGCATCTCCCTTCTTTGCTCGGCGGTGATCTGAACATCGCCTTCGATAATTATCGTTTTGATGATTTCTTCAATACTGTTCGTTCCGAAATACTTTGAAAGCTCCTCCATAGCAACTCTCTCTCCCTTTTTCGCATCCCTGAAGATCTCTTCACTCGCTATTAGATCTTCAAAGTTTACTTCCCTGCCTTCTTTAAGATCTCTTGCTAAATACGGATCGACCAAAACCTCAAAAGTCTCTCCACCCTTTTTTAGTCTTGCAATCACAGCTTTCTCTAGGGATACCATTCTATCCCTTTACTCCTTTAAACCCAATCACCCTTTGGAGAGTTCTTGCCTGAGGACTTCGTTTGCCTTCTCAACGTAGGGTTCGAGCTCTTTCTCTGTAAACTGCTTGAATTTCTTGTCTTTAACTTCCACTATCCCCATATCGATAGCATTAGCCTTAACTTCCGACTCAATTGCCTTTCCCATAGCTATCAAGCCCTTCACGATAGCATCCTCAAGACTCATGTCCTCGGAATACTCCTTCTCGAAATACTCCATAACTGCATTTCTTCCCGCTCCAATTGCCGTTGCTTTGTACTCGAGCAAAGCACCACTCGGATCGGTTTCGTAAAGTTTTGCATCATCGTCAACGCCTGCAATCAGCAACGAAACTCCGAACGGTCTGACCCCTCCAAACTGGGTAAATTGCTGCTTGAAATCGCAAATCTTTTTCGCCAGATCTTTAACGCTAATCGGCTCATCATAGGTTAGCCTGCTTATCTGAGCTTCAATTCTCGCCCTATCAACCAGAACCCTAGCATCTGCTACCAAACCAGAAGTTGCAATGCATATGTGCTCATCGATCTTGTAAACCTTCTCAATCGTATCAGCTTCAAGCAGCTTGCTCGCAACTCTTCTGTCTGCTAAAATAACCACACCCTCTTTAGTTTTTATTCCTATGGCCGTTGCACCTCTTTTCACAGCCTCTCGTGCATATTCAACCTGAAAGAGCCTTCCATCTGGGCTGAAAACCGTAATTGCTCTATCATAACCCATCTGTGGTATTTGCATCCTTAAACACCTCCATATATTTTGTTTTGCATTTTCTTATCGTTCCGCTCACTCCAAGGATGAGGGGTAAGACCCTTTCCCCTTGGATTTCATTTATTAGGGTTAGCGCGATTTTTACTTTCTCCAAAGCTTCGTTATAGCACCTCACTATTCCGTATTCTCCATCGAAGTATTCAATCCATATTCCAGCGTGAGAGCTTCCTACCTCACCAAACAGCGATAACATGCTGTCCATTAGCTTAAGAGCGATTTCCTTCCGCTCCACTGGATTGCTAAGTCCAATAAGCCTAAATGCAATATATCTTTTTCTGTGCCTCAGAGAAGGTGGAAGTCTCTTCAATCTATCCCTCTTTCGAAAGTTAATGGAGAGATATTAAAATCTGCTGAAAGTAAACTCCGAAATTCAAAACCCTTTTATCGGCTAACATTTAAAAAAGACCATGCACGATCTCGCAATAAAGAATGGCCTATGCTACATAGAGGGAGAATTTGTTCATGCTAACATCGGAATCGATGGGAATAGAATAACCTATGTGGGGAAAGAAGAAATCAAAGGGGAGCTAAGTGTTAATGCTAAAGAGAGACTCGTTCTTCCCGGTCTTTTTAACGCTCACACCCATCTTGCAATGACCCTCTTTAGAGGTTTCGCCGAAGACATGCCCCTCATGGATTGGCTTAAAACGAAGATATGGAGAGCAGAAAGAAAGCTAACTGCGAAAGACGTCTACTGGGGCTCGATGCTTGGGATTGTTGAAATGCTCAAAACGGGCACGACATGTTTCTCTGATCTCTATATCCACATGGACGAGGTTGCGAAGGCTTGTATTGAGTCTGGAATTAGAGCAGTTCTCTGCTATGGAATGGCAGATCGCGGAGATCCAGAGAGGGCAAAAGAAGAACTAGAAATCGGTGAAGAGTTTATAAGAAAGTGGAATGGAGGGAGAATCAAAGCAATTTTCGGGCCGCACGCCCCTTACACATGCTCCCTGGAATTCTTAAAGGAAGTTAAGGAAAAGGCTGATCAGCTCGGAGTGGGCATCCACATTCACGTTTCCGAAACGAGAGAAGAGGTAAAGGAATTTCTGCAAAAGTATCGCTCAAGACCAATCGAGAAGCTAGAGGAGATCGGATTTTTATCGCCTAAAACGGTTATTGCCCATGCCATTTGGGTTGATGAAAAGGAAATGGAGATCCTTGCTAAAAGGAAAGTTAGCGTTGCTCACAATCCAGTTAGCAATCTAAAGCTCGCTTCCGGAATAGCCAGAATTGTCGAAATGATGAAATTTGGAATAAATATCTGCCTAGGCACCGATGGAGCTGCTTCGAACAACACCTACAATCTTTTTGAAGAGATCAAGCTTACCTCTCTTTTGCAGAAGGTTCATACTGGAAGAGCCGACGCTTTGCATGCTAGAGATGTCATTGAGATGGCAACCGCAAACGGATACAAGGCTTATCAAATAGACGGCGGTAAAATTGAAAAAGGCAAGCTTGCAGACCTTATTTTGCTTAGAAAAAGCTTCAACTACATTCCCCTTTACAACCCACTTTACAGCATAGTCTATTCATCCTTTGGCTGCGAGGTGAGCCATACGATAGTGGACGGAAGGTTACTGGTTGAGGACGGTCAGCCTTTAACTCTCAACGAGGAGAAAATAATAGAAAGGGCCGAAAAAATTAAGGAGAAGTTCCTAGATTTGTAGTTTTTGGAAGCTTTGGGGGTCTTGGATTAGATTCTTGGATTAACAAGTCCTCCACAAAAGTTTACCGTTAGATTTACCAAAAGTGCTAAAGCTGCCACTCTGCATCTTCAATGAATTCAACTACCCTCTTCACCATCTCCGCATCCAACTCAGGTAGATCCTCAGGGAGATCCTTAACATCCCTAAAGAGGTCGAGAATCTTTTTCCTCTGCTTAGGAAGCTGGGAGATCACGTACAACTTGAGCAATTGCAAGTTCTTTCTCGCATCCTCTTCAGGAATTTCTCCAGCTTTAAACTTCTCGTAAACTTTCTTTACATCACCTATGAACATGGCCTCAATGCTGGCTTCGTCGGTAAGCTCCTTAAAAAGCCCCTCGTCTCCCCCCTTTTCAAGGAGCATCCTGATTTTATCGAGGTATGTATTGATGTATTCCATACACTAGCTTCAACCTAAATATTAAAAGTTTTGTTGATTTTAGGTTTCGCCTGAGTTTAATTTTGTCTAAGTTAACTAAATTTATCGGGAGAGAAGGAACGCTGCTGCTATAAACAATCCCGCACCAATTATCCCAATAAGAATCAGGGGTGCTTGGACTGGAAGGCTAAAGGTGAAAACAAAGGGATAAAGCAGAAATATCAGATAAGTGGAAACGAACGCAAAGCCCCACTGAAAAACCACAAGATTTTTCGAACTCATTCCCCTCGCTTCCATTTCCCTCCCCTTTTCTGCAGATATCCATACAAGCTGAGATAGCACGAAAAGCCAAACTATGTTGAGTAATACGCCAAGAACGCTTACGTGCTTGGCTGAGGAGAAAACGGAGTTGAGATAGGATGCAAGATCCGGATACTTCAGGTAAAGGGCATCGAGGCTTGCGTAAAACAGCTCACTTCTAGACAGAAGATTTCCTGTGCTAAGGAGTATCAGAAAGTAAAAAAAGGCGAAAGAGAAGGGATTCTTCCTGAGAATAAGCAAAATTATTGGAATCGATAGGATGACCGGATACAGAAGATGGATTGCAAAATACTTCGAAAGTATGACTATTGCTGGGGATTTAAAGAAAGCTAGCAAGGAGAAGTGTCCAGCTATTTCGGCGAGAAGGAGATTTATAATTGGTGCAAGAACTAGATAGCTTCCCCTCACTTTTGTTTTTACTTTTGCTCCCGCTTCCTTTCTGCCAAATCCAAGTTTGAATCTCATGCGTAGAGGACCTCCTTCAAAAGAATCTGAGACAGCGGCTTCTCCATTTCCCAGAGCGTTAATTTAACTCCAGCAGATCTAATCCTTGCCTCCATTGAAGTCCTTAGCATTCCAACCGCTTTCTCCGAAAAGCCGTCTCCTCCGCTTACCGCCAGAGCAATTACTTCAACCGGAGCTCTTCTCCCCCTTTTTGATACTTTCGATGCTTTTAAAACCGCTTTTATAGGCTTAGAGTACTCAATTCGGGTTATGAAGTATATTAAAGGTTTGTAGGTGACCAAAAGGGTTTTCGAGTTCTCAAACGCTTCCTCCATTGACTCATAGGCCTCTGAGGGTTCAACCTTTATCAGTTCATCCACTATCCTTCTGAACTGTCTCCTCCCCGTGTCAGGATAGAGGTATCTTCGGTGTCCAACGATGTACAATCCAACCCTGTATCCGCGCTGGGTGAAGTAGTAAGACAAAGCATTAGTTGCCTCCACTGCAGCCTCAAAATAGTTCCTTATCAGCTCTCCGTGTCTCATGTATGGGTTTGCATCCAAAAAAATCCAGACTGACTTTTTACCCTCAACCTCGTACTGGTTCACCATCACCTCATTCTTCCTAGCACTTGCCTTCCAGTTGATGAACTTAACAGGATCCCCCGAAATGTACTCTCTTATCTCCCTAAAATCGGTTCCTGGTACGCCTATCTTGGATACATCAACATCAGGAGTTGGAGATCTCGCAATTCCCCTGTGTACACCTATCCTAATAAGCTTGGGAACCTTCTGCTTAACCTCAATCTCCAAAGGCACCTCCAGCTCTCTCACGAAAAGTTTTCCAGTAAGGAAAGGATTTTCGACCTGAACAACCACTTTGTCAAGCAAATACTTCCCCCTTTTTGTGGGAATGGCTTGATAATCTATTTTCAGGTTTGCAGACCCTATTACAAATCTAGCCACAGCATTGCTTCCTTCAGAAAGTTCAAAGTGTTCCGGAATTTTGTGCATAACTTTAACAACCCCGAAACCCTTAGCTGTCATTGAAATCGAGACTTTAAACCCATCTCCCACGTATGTTCCGCCTTCGAGCTGATGAGTAAGGACTTTAACTCTCACAGGAAAAGTAGGGGCTAGAAGGAACAGAATAGGAAATACCGAGAGGGCTACCAGTTCATATGATGTGAGAAGGATGCCTAACACCAACAAGAACATCGAGGTCTTTACGAGAACATATGTTCCTTTTCTGATTTTCATGGCTTTTAAATTCAAAGATTTAAATCTAATTCAGTCTAATTTAATCTATCTAAGGTCTAGCCTCCTCCTTCTTCGGCACCTCTACGCTTTTCAAAACATCTTCAATGATGCTTTCCGGTTTCACGCCCTCGATTAGATACTCCACGTTCAGAATGATTCTGTGCGAAAGTGTCTCGAAAGCGACTCTCTTCACATCATCAGGAATTACGAAATCTCTGCCATCGATTGCAGCTAATGCCCTCGATATTTTCAGCAAAGCAAGCCCACCCCTTGGACTTGAGCCTATTTCAACGAGTTCGTGCTCTCTGGTAGCCCTTACTAGCTCGGTGATATACCTCAGAATGCTTTCGTCAACGTAAATATTCTCGACGATCTCCTGCATTCTTCTGAACTCTTCCAAGCTAACAACCGGCTGGATGTGGGATGTGGGATCATCAACCTTCCAGTCAATCCTCCTCCTAAGAATTTCCATTTCCGCCTCAACATCCTCCGGATAGCCGGGAGACATCTTTATTAGAAACCTGTCCATCTGCGCTTCTGGCAAGGGATAGGTTCCTTCCTGCTCTATAGGGTTCTGAGTTGCGATTACGTAAAAAGGTGGGTCGAGCGGATAAGTCTCGCCTTCAATAGTTACCTGTTTTTCTTCCATGGCTTCAAGCAAAGCCGCCTGAGTTTTAGGGGGACTTCGATTTATCTCGTCTGCCAGCAAAACGTTCGTGAATATCGGCCCCCTAACAAGAACGAACTCTCCCGTGCTCTGTCTCCACACCTTCGTTCCAGTTATATCAGCTGGAAGTAAATCTGGCGTGAACTGGATTCTGCTGTAGTATGATCCTATAACCCTGGCGAAAACCTTCGCGAGCAAAGTCTTTCCTAGCCCGGGATAATCTTCAAACAGGACGTTTCCATTCGTCAGGCAGGCCGCGAGCATCTTTTCCACTATGTCAGAACTTCCGACGTAAACGCTGCATACCGTGTCAATTATATCCCAACTCTTTCTACTAAATCCTCTAAGATCCAATTCTAACACCCTCCTTACTCATTTTTTCTTCAATCATTTCCAAAATTTTATTCCTCTTCTTTTTATTTTTATTCTCAATCATACTTTTCTCCCATCCAAAAGCAAATTTTGGTACCTTCTCATCCTCATATGAGATAAGAGGAGATATTAGCGCGGCTATTCTATCCTCACTCCATCCTGCGTCAACCAAAATCCTCGAAATGGAGGCGATTAGTGGGGACTTGACTCCCTCTTTCAAGAATAGCTCTCTTGCACTATCCAACCTCTCGATCATCTCGTCCTTTTTGTAAGACAATCTCTGTCTGTGAACCTCAACCGCCTCGACCTCCTCTACAGAAAGGGACTTTCTAAAGTCATTTGAAAATTTAAGCAAAAATATTCCAACCAACACCCATTCCATGAAATTAACAAGCCCGCTTCGCTCGATTATCCTGGGGCGGATTGCGATGTAATATACGATCGCAAGAACCAAAAATGATAGAAGAAAAGCTCTGGAATTTCTGAGCCATCTGGCAGCTCCACTTTCAGAGATGTTTGCAAGCGAGGTTCCAGCCAAAATCAAAAGAAAGATTAGAAAGCCCAAACCTATTTTCTGCGTCCTTTCTGGATCGAGGGGGAGATTTGAGATAATCAAGTAGCCAAAAACGCCCATCACTATCAGCCCAGCAGCTGAGATAGCAGGCTGGACAAATCTGTGAACCTTGAATGGAATCTCTACTCTCGCAACTGCGAATCCTAAAAAGAATAGTAGAAAGTACTTGTCCATTGAATAAACGAAAGGATAGACTAAGGCAAAGGTAGCAAACCTGGATATAGAGTAGGCTATAACCTTCAGAATAAGATAGAGCGCAACAGACAAAGCAAAAGGCTTCAGAGGAATCGTGTACTTGTGGAGGTTGAAAAGAATATAAGCGAGAAGGAAAGAATAGATCGCTATCAGCATATCTGGCTGGATGACTATAAGCACCCTTCCTGCTATTGAACTCTGGAAACTCGTGAAGACATAAAGAATTCCGAAAAAGAAGGTCAGAGCAACTATTTTTGTCACTTCACCCCTCAATCACATCACCTCTTACAACTTTGAAGGATCTGTAAGCTTCGATGAATTCCTGCCTGCCAGCTTCCCTCAAGCCATACTTCGATAGCTCGAAGAGTCTTAAAAGCTTTCTTCCCTCGGGTTTCTCTTTCCCATTCAGAATGTTAAACGTTCTCAGAATTTCACGGGCTGTATAGTCGCTCAAATCAACACTTCCCGTCTTTTCCAAGCTTTTTACAAGTTCAGAGAAGATTGAGATTATCGCCTCTCTGTAGCTCATTATCCTGATCTCAATTTCTTCCTTTTCCAGAACTCCCTTTTCTCCAACCCTTTCCGCAAGAATTCTGTGCAAGCCAGGCTCTTCAAAGGCTATTGTTATTTCTAGTCCCTTTTCATGACTACCAACGGCATGCCCATCAATAAAAACCCTGAGTATTCCTTCTCCCAAGTTCTTGACCCTTAACTTAATTTCCTCGTTCACATCCCAGATAAGCGGTAAATCTTCTTCTTCCCGCTCAATTTCGAATACTATGTAGCTTGCGGTAAGCTTTCTGTATTTCTTGATCAATATATACGCAACTAAAGGGATAAGGATTGAGAAGACTAAGAACGGAAAAGTGGATGTTTTAAATTCCTTTTCTGATGGTAAGTACTTTTCATTTCCATCAAAAACAGCCTTGGTAGCAGATGGCTCTCTATCGTAAACAAAAACCGCCAAACCGGCATTGTTCGTTTCAGCAGTTCTATCTCCTATCCTAATTGTCCCAAAAGCGGGAATTTTCTTACCCTTCTCCCTTAGCAAAACGTAAATGTAAGTTTTGTCATTCTCATGCTTAACCGATACATCCATTTCAGTTTCAGCCTTAACAGTTAAATCAATCGAACTCTGGAAACCAACTCCTTCGATGGTGAAATTAATGGGAACCTTACCCAGCTCGAAGTTTTCTGGAATTTTTCCCTTAACGACGAAGTTTCCTGAAGCATCAGCAACAGCCTGAGTCGTGAAATCATCCTTTGAGAAGGTTATGATCGCTTCATCGAACGGCTCGCCTTTGAAGAAAATTTTGCCTGAGGAAACCCATTCCTTCCCTTTTACAGCACTTTTATTGCTGATTAAAAGTTCTATCCTTCCGACTTCAACAAATTTACTCTCTGACAGTGGCATTATGAATTTAGATCCTTGATACTCAACGGAAACGTGGTGTCTGCCTTCTTCATCGATCTTCAGAGTGAAGTAGAAAAATCCATCCGCATCGCTTACAGCTCTCTCAACAACCTTGCCATCGATTCTAAGCGAGAGTTCAGCATTAGCAAGCGCACTTCCATTGTAATCAACTATCCTCCCCCCAAGTCTGTAAGGAATTCCAGCAGCAAGCTTATCTGGAATGTTCACCCTGATCTCTGGCGGGCTGTAGATCGTTATTATCGGATCACTCCATGATTCCTTAAACCTCAAACTGCCAACGTAGTGGGCTACGACATGATACTTGCCCGAAACGTCCGGAACCTTCACCTTGCCTTCAAACTTCCCCCTGTCGAGCTTCAGTAGTCCAAGCAAAAGTCCAGATTCATTCTTGTTCCTCTTGATGCTTATCTCAACGTAACCTCCATACACAGGCAAACCATCCTTTGTCGTAACGATTCCTCTGACGGTAAAATTGCTACCTTTCGTTGCAGTTGGATCGGCATAGGTTATCTCTGTAATAGTAGGCTGCATGTTCTCTGGGGCTGGTGTGGGATCGATTTCCACCCACCCAGTAGTAAACTTGACCTCCGCCCAAACGTGAGCCTGCGCTGCCAAAACGGTTTGATTGTCCGGAATCGGCCTTGCGTTGTAGCCAAAAACGGCTCTAGCTGGGATACCAATGCTCCTTGCCAGAGCTACAAAAGAAGTTGCGAACTCCTTACAAATTCCCTTCTTGTTCTCAAAAAGGAAATACGTAACTGGTTCGACATTTTCAGGCGGAGGTGTGTAGTTCGGATCGTATTCATAGTTTTTCTCCAGGTACTCCTTTATTGCAAGAACCTTCTCGTAATCTGTTGCAGCATCCATCGTTATTTCCTCAGCCAAAGATCTTATTCTCTCCAAATCATTTTCGCTGAAAGAAAGTTGGGTATATCTGGGATCGTCTTCCACGAATTCAGCCTCTGTCTTCCATGCGGTCGAAGCCGCATCATAGGGCTTGCTGAGGTTAGACTCTATGAGGTATGTTCCGGTTTGCCTGTTGAACTTTGCCTGAACTGTAACGTATGCGGTATCTTTCGCAACGGGAATGTGTTTTGAGAATTCACTCACGGGAGTGATGTGATATTTCGTAACGTGTCCGGTTGGATTTATTGCCGGAGTGTCGCCGTAGTTTCCTTCTTCCTCAAACCATTTTCCATCTCTGTATTCAGCTGCTGTAAAGAGTCGGAGTTTGTTCGTGTATTTGTTTAAGCCTTCCACAAAGAAAATGGGTACTTGGGGTGGATCAAATCCCTCATGGAGATTTGCTATAGATTCCGTTACCGATACTTTGATTTCCTTGTATGGCTCTATTTCCTGAATATCCGGTGGTATGGTTTCAGAAGGAGAGATTTCTTCTGCTCCTATCCCTATGAAACCACTAAGGCCAGTATTGCTGAAATCTAGGGATGAAGTAAAGTTAAGGAGAAAGGAGAGAGCTACTAGAATGAGGACCAAAGAAATTAACTTTTTTAAGGCTTCCAGCAATTCTTCTTTCACTCTGATGAGATTTCTGTTCAATAAATATCTATTTTTCGCTTTTGGGGATGATGATAACTCTGAGCGATAAGCTAATTAGCTAAGCGTCTATTTTTTATTCTCTCGGGGGATTTGATTTTTGATGATATGCCTATGCCTCGTGAATACCTATGACAAGCTGATGCTTCATGAGATTCACCTGCGGAGCATTGCTAGAGCCTCGCCTATATGCTACGCTTATGGTTTTCACCTTGCCCTCCTCGACTTTCCTTTTTGGGATAGTGAGGAAGAAATGGTTTCTCAGATTGTCGATTATACCACAATCGGCGAAGGTGGGAAGTTCGCAAGAATTCTGCTGGAAGAGGGGAAGATTCATCTGGTGGAAAAGATTCCAGCTTACTTTGGTGAGATTATCGCTACAACATCAAAGCCTGAAGGAAAGGGAATTTCGCTCGAAGAATTGAGAAAACTTTTAAAAGAGGGGTCGGTAACCTTCCTTATAGGCCTTGGTAGAAGGGGGCTGCCAAGGGAGATGGTCAAAAAAGCGAGGCATCAACTGGATGTGACATGGAAGGGTGTCAGCCTCGAAACGTGTAGTGCGATTGGGGTTATAGCGGCAACGGCTTACTGGTTAAAAAGCTAACAGGTGATCCAATGGAAGATATAAGGTTCTGTCCCGAGCATGGATACTATAGAGGTGTCAAATGCGAAATTTGCAACTTCAAAGGAGAAATTATTCTGGATAAGGAGAGGGTTGAGAAGCTAGGGAGATTTGTTTCAGGAGTGCTCAGACATTTTCCACAAAAATTCAATCTGGAGATGGACGAGAATGGTTGGGTTGACTTCGAGGAGCTCTCAAGAGTAGTCTCAAGAAAGTATAGATGGGCTAACAAGTGGTTGATAAAGGCGATGGTTTACTCAGACAAGAAGGGGAGATATGAGCTTTCCGATAACAAGATAAGGGCAAGATACGGCCATAGTGTTGATGTGAAACTCAACGATTACGAGCTAGCCGATAACGACATCCTTTACTATGGTACAAGCGAGGAGGAGGCACACAGATTGCTTGAAATTGGAATTAAGCCAGTGAATCAGAGGTACGTGCACCTCTCAACAACCATAGAAAAGGGGATAGAGGTGGCCATGCTTAGAACCGACGATCCCATAATCCTCGCCATAGATGCAAAGAAAGCTAGAGAGAATGGAATAAGATTCATAAAGGCGAATGAATTCATAGTTCTTTCAGAAGAGATTCCTCCGGAGTTTATCGAAGTGCTTGAAGTTTGATTATATCAGGGTTTATATCAAGAGTAGTAAAAGGCCGGTATCCTTGTTGTGTTCTCGAAAATAAATGTTGTTCCGCTCACATTTATACAAACCTCAACCTCTTTCCCCAACTCAAGTCCTCCAAAGTACTTTGTCCCGTTATCGTTCTCAAAATAAACCCTGAAAACAGCCTCATCCATTCCAACTTTAATGAATTCTGTGTCGGATGAGAGATTTGAGAGCTTTAACAGCTCATCCTTTACGGGCATCGCACCGAAAAGGAAAAGTTGAAGCTTTTGAAGAGCATCTACCTCATACATTATTTTTATTACTACGCTCTCATTCTCAACACTTACAAAAACATCTTTGATGTCTAAATCGAGGCTTTGAGCCGTAGAGGAGATAAGGATGAGTAGGAGAAAAATCGAACCGATCCGGACGACTTCGTGTGAGAATGAGCGCATGCCTCATCATAAGATTCGGAGAATATAAACTTTGCCCCAATAAGTCCCAGAAAATCGAAACGAGTGAATTTTCGTGTAATTCATTGTTATCCATTGTTCATTGTTATTATAATTCAGATTATCTGGATTTTTACCGTAACACTTATTTAGAACATTGAACTTTAAATTATTGGGGTGCCGCCTGCAGTAACAGCTATTCCCGCCGTCACCGTAATAATAGCTATTATCTGGCACCCCTGGATTACTTATTTCAATTTATTCCAATCTGATCTTGCCACCAAACAGTAACCATTTAATATTCATTGCTTGGTGATGGCCTATGGTTAAAATCGCGATCTCAGGAAAAGGAGGGGTCGGAAAAACAACCCTTGCAGCGATGCTCGCTTACCTGTTTGCAAAAGATGGTTATACCGTAACAGCAATAGACTGCGATTCCTCAATAAATCTCCCAACAGTGCTAGGGGTGGAGAACATCAAGCCGATGTCCGAGCTCGAGGAAATAATCGAGGAAAGGGTAAAGGGACCCCTCGGAACCTTCAGATACAATCCGAAAGTTGATGACATATTCGAAGAATACTCTGAAAAGAATGAGTTTGGTGTGAGAGTTCTCGCTTTGGGCACGATCGAAAAGGGAGGAGAGGGATGCTTCTGCCCGCAGAACGCCTTTCTGAGGGCGATTTTGAGGCATGCCATATTCAAGAAGAAGGATGTCCTGCTTCTTGACATGGAAGCGGGGATTGAGCATCTCGGCAGGGGGACTGCAAGAGGAGTTGATTTGCTGATTGCTGTGATAGAGCCAGGGATGAGATCTGTGGAGACGTTAAGGAGGATAGAGAAACTAGCTGCTGACATAGGTATTGAGAGAATCGCCGTTGTAATCAACAAGTACATCGATTCAGAGGGGGCAAAAAAGCTCATCGAAGAAATAGAAAGGGATGCCGAAATTCTAGGAAAGATCCCCTACAACCAGTGTTTCATCGAAGCCGACCTCGAAAACATCCCCCCTTACAAGCTCAACTGCGAGATCGAGGCATTTGAGAGAATAAAGAACAGAATTGTGGAGATAATCTCGTGAAGCATGTCTAATTTACTAAAACTTTCAAAAGTATTGAGGCGAAAAAGATTGAACTAATAGCTGCATTTGAGTAAAAGAATGCGAGCTGTATTCTTTTTTCATCGTATCTTTTTCTGACAATGGCGTGTTCATAAAAAAGTAAAAATCCAATCAGAAGTATTCCAAGGATGAGAGACTCACCTTTAATTCTAAAGAGGAAAACAAAGGCCAAGATTATAAAAAAAACGACGTGATTTAGGGCAGCCATCAATCTAGCGGTTCTTTCTCCAAAATGCGCTCCTATCGAATGCAGACCCATTTTCCTGTCAAAATCAACATCTTGGAGAGCGTAAATCATGTCGAAGCCCGCCACCCAGAATACGAGAGCCAAGCCGATAAGAGATGGTACAAGTTCTGCCTCCAACGGATCTATCGAATTCGTTATCGCAATCCATCCTCCCAACGGAGCGAACGCCAAATTCAATCCGAGAACGTAGTGAGATAAGCAGGTGTATCTTTTTAGATACGGATAGATCCATGCGGTTAGTGCAGGAATTGGAGAGAGAAAGAAAGCCGTGAAGTTTATGAAGTAGGCTGAAAGGAAGTAAACTGCAAATCCAACAATCGCTATCCAGTAGCCTTCTTTCACCGAGATCTTGCCCGACGGAATGTGTCTATCCGCCGTTCTTGGATTTAAGGCATCTATCTCCCTATCGATGATCCTGTTAAGGCTCATGGCAGCCGTTCTAAGACCGGTAAAAGCGAGAGTTATGAGAATGAGAAATTTTATCCCAAACCAACCGTTTGATGCAAGAAAAGCCCCAGCATAGGCAAAAGGAAGGGCAAAGAGAGTATGTTCTATTTTTATGAAGTCCAGATAATCTTTAAATTTTCTAATCCAGCTCATCCCTCCTGATTCGGCGGATTGGAATTAACCTTTTCGCTTTTAATCCAAATCAGATTGCCAAATTATCCGAATACTTAACTTTAATTCTGAATCTTAAATCCTTTATTCCAAATCCTAAATTCTAAATTCTAAATCCCTAAATCTTAAATCTCTCCCCTACCAACAAGTTTCATGTTTGAGAGCAAAGAAGATGCTGCTGTAGCAGCCTTACTCTCAATGCTTCTTGAAGTATCAGGGACACCAAAGGCAGGAAATGTTGATAGAGAGCATGATTTTACCGATTTAAAATACGAGCATTTTCTCGCTTCCGCTTCCTCAGCCTTTCCGACTTTTTTGGATGCAACGCAGCATGGAGCGGTGGGTGAGCTTATTTTAAAAGCAGTAAAAAACTCGATGAGATGGCATAGGGCACAGAATGTCCACTTTGGCGCATTTCTTCTTCTAATTCCACTCCTAAAAGCTTGGGATGCAAGCGATGCTGAGGAGGCGGGTAAAAAAGCTACTATGGCACTCAAGAAAACAAGTTTCGAAGACTCACTGAACCTCCTAAAAGCTTTCAGGATTTCTCAAGCAAGAGTGATGGACGCTAAAGCGCTTAATCTTCATTCTGAGGAAACAGAGAAGCAGATTAAAGATGAAAGAATAAACTTGTACGAGTGGATGGAGCTTGCACCTCAGGAAAATGTTATAGCGAAAGAGCTAACGTCGGGATATGAGCTTAGCGTGTGGAATTCTAAGAGGATTCTCGAGAATTTTGAGAAAAGCGGGAACATAAACTATTCGGTCGTGGTAAGCTATCATTTTCTGCTCTCTAAAGTTAAAGATCCCCTCATAATTTCTAAGTTCGGAGATGCAGTTGCTGAGGGGGTTCGTGAAAGAACGGTTCAAATCTTAAAGGAATTAACTCAAGATCCCGATAAAGATATCCACATTCTCAGGAAATTCGATGAAAATCTGGTAAGGAAAGGAATAAATCCCGGCTCCGTAGCTGATCTAACCATCTCTTCCATATATCTCGCCCTCCTTGAAGGGCTAAGGTTCTGAGGTGATTATTGAGGTGATTGCTGTGGAAATTCAAAACCATAAATTGAGACTCGCAGATTTTGGGTTCCAGAACGGTATAAACGAGGTTATAGGAATAACGCAGGGAGAATGGATAAACACCGCCCCCCTCGGCTTGATCGTTGAAGATGCTGAGGCTGACAAAGCGAAAATCAGACTCTACTCCAATCATACTAGGAAGAATTTGGAGAGGGAAGGCGTTCTATGGGTTAACATTGTTCATGATCCGATTGTCTTTGCACTTGCATCCTTCGAGGATCTCGATGCTGAATGGTTTTCAAGCCTAAAGCCACCAATTCTGAAAAATTCGCTTGCATGGTGTAGAATGGAGGGAGAAGTCAAGGGAGCTTTCGCTCTGCTGCAACTTAAAGATGGAGAAGTTCTGCAGAGAGAAGTTAAAGCTGTAAACAGAGGATTTAACGCAGTTATAGAGGCTTTGGTTCATGCAACAAGATATGTTTCTCTAAAAAAGCCGGAGATGCTGGAGAAAGTTGAGTATTACATCGGAATAGCAGAGAAATGCGGTGGGGAAAGGGAAAGGGAGGCCATTGAGATAATAAAAAAGAACGTTGGACTTGAAATTTGAAAAAGAAAATTTGAAAAGACTACTTCTCGGTGTCTTTCTTGTAAGCCACAGTGAGATATTCCCCGGGAATGTTCTTTATCCTCTTCTTTTTCAGCTTTATCAACTTATCGATGACATCCGGGATTACATTTGAAAATTCCGCATATCTTTTTTCCCTTATATAATCAAGAATTTCTTTTCCAATCTCCGTTCTAACGACTACAGTCGAATAGCCGACTTTGCTCCCAACGCTGCCCACACTAACATCCGCTAACACATCTGTGAAGTCTGTACATCTCTCACAGCCATGAGGAACGATTTCATCCATCTCTTTAACTGGGAAGCTTATTTCAGAATCGGGCATGGTTGCAATGAATTTTCCTCTGGTAATATCCATTTTAACGAGCTTCCTCATGTCCACGCCCTTTTTCTCAAGGTAAGCGCGAAGCTGATCGTAGTAGAAATTTTCCATACAGAATAGCCCCACAACAAGTTTTACTTTATCCTTGAAAATCTTAAACTCCTTCTGGATTTTTCTCAATCCCGTTACGATGCATGGAGTACCAACAACTCCGATACCTTTCTTAGTTACCCTTATCGCCTCTTTCAGCTCTGGAAGGACACTCGCATACGAATACTTCGTTCCACTAATCCTAGTATCCCTTAATTGCTCAACACTCCTTATGTGATAGATCTTTGGCCTCCATTCCTCATCCCTGCCAACGAAAATCGCTCTGTCTATGATTCCCATTTCAAGAGCTGATGCCATGAACTCCGTAACCATAGCTCCATCCTGCCCCTTGAATCTCTTCGATTTCGCGGCGATAAGCTCGATGTACTCGCCCAAATCAGAGAGGGGAGTATATTCCCAGCGATGACATACCCGAAGGCAACCTTCGCAATCTATGCATCTCTCCTCCCAATCAGGAAAGTCTATTCCCCTGTCTGGCAGTGAAATTATGCCTTGAACGGGGCAGACAAAAGCACATGCAGAGCAGTGACTGCATAACCCAGTATCTATGACCCTTTTCTTTAGATCCATCCATGCTTTGTCTTTTATTCTCTTTTTTGGAATCCTTACTTTCCATTCCAGCGTTTCAACAGCCGCCGTATCGCTACTTGTATTGCTCATGCCTTCTCCTCCCGTATCCTAACCAACTTCAACACGTGCATCGGGCAGGATCGCACGCAGATTCCGCATCCATAGCATTTTTCTATGTCAATTCTTAAATGCCTTTCTTGGCCAATGGTTTCCCTCGTGATAGCTTCAACTGGGCAGGAATGCTCGCAAATGCCGCATGCAATGCAGCTCTCAGGATCTATGCAAACGCTGTGCTCCTTAATCTCAACATGCGGCTCGATTTCAGGAAACAGCTCGTCAAGCTCTTTTGATTTTTTAAGAATAATATCTCCATCCATCACATATTCAACCGTTACCTCTTCCTCTCTAACGATTTTTGGTGGTTTAACCATCAGCTCTGTTGGTGTGTACATCTCCTCCAGATCTTTGTAAACAACGTCATGAATCTTCGTTGGTTTCAAAGCTGTAACAGGACAGGTGTCAATGCAAAAGTGGCAGAAGATGCATTTCGCATAATCAATGGATGGATAATACCGATTGTTACTCGCGAGCTCCATTTTTATCGCGTTAGCCGGGCAGACGAAGGAACACTGCCAGCAGCTCTTACATCTTTCTGGCGAAAAGAGAATGTAGCCCCTGAAGTTGTCCGGAAGCTTCCTCCTTTCCCTCGGATACTCTATCGTAATCGTTCCCGGTTTGATAGCTTCCTTTGCTCCAGTAAACAAAGCGTCGAGATGGAGCTTAATGCTTTCAAGGGTTTTCAGCTTTGGGGTTTTGATTTTGATCATTTTATCTTCCCCCTTGTTTCTGAATTTGCAACTTACTAATCTCACTCATTTTACTCATCTTACCCACCTTACCCATCTCCCACCTTACTCACTATCTTACCACCCCAGTCCAAAGGCTATGTTGGCAACTATTCCAATAGCGAGCGAGAGCAACGAGATCTTCATGAGGGTATTCCAGCTAAGCCTCAAAGCCTGATCAAGCCTTAGCCTTGCATAAATCGATCTTAGGAAGGAGAGGAGAACCATGATCGCCATCGCTTTAACGAACAACCATAACACTCCCGAAAGATTGCCGAGCAACGGGATATCAGGGCCATTTCCACCACCGAGAAAGAGTACCGACATGAGCAGGGCAAGAATGTACATCTTCTCGTATGTGATCGTCATGACCAAGCCGAACATGATTCCGCTGTACTCGACGAAGGGCCCGAAGGCAATTTCCTGATCTGCCTCGGGAATTTCAAAAGGCAGCCTCGAGGTTGCCATAACCGTTGTCAGGAAAAAGATGAAAGCGGCCACCGGATTCAAAAAGATGCCGGGGATGTTCTGCTTTTCAACGATTTCAACCATATCGGCGGTTCCGTAGAGGAGGATCATCGAAATCACAGCGAGAATGAAGGGAATTTCGTATGCGAAGTACATGAAAGCCTCCCTGATCGTTCCGATATAAGCATACCTGCTATTCGATGCCCATCCAATGGCAACTATGAACACCGGTATGAGGGAGATAAGCGCAACAGCTATCGCCAACGAATAGGGGCTCTCTATCCCGACTATGCTTCCTGCAGGAATGAAAAGCAAGGGCAAGAGAACTGGGATGAAAATTAGGATGGGAAACTGGAGGAAGTATGGCTTGTGGGCATCGCGATGAACGATCACCTCTTGGAAGAAGTACCTCATGCCGTCGGCCAAAGCCTGAATTACTCCTCCTGCCTGCCTTAAGATTTCAACTGGCCCCTTCCTCCACTGGATTCTTGCTGTAAGCTTTCGCTCGAACCATATTATGAAAAGCAGAACCGCCATCAAGGTTCCCAGTCCAGGGAAAATCAGTAAGGCGAACATCGGCTTCCAAAGAATCAAAGCTACTAAATAGCCAACGAAAGGCATGCTGAGCAATAAATCTATTATCGGCTGAATTAGAGGTATAGAGACCTGATTTTGTAGGAAATGTTGCATCGAAAGCAAGCTTAGCAATTCGTTTAACAGTTCGTTTAACCCGCTTAACCCGTTTACATTCATCACCTATCAGCCTCCGGCGGGAAGTAACCGAAACTTCCGTAGATGGCTTGCAAGTCAGCCAGCCTTTCTCCCCTCAAAGCTTCCATGAATCCCTTCAAGTAGTACCAGCCCGGCGTGATTACCCTCGCTCTGTAAGGAACGTTCGATTCTCCATCACTAATGATCGAGTAGAGCAGCGTCCCCCTCGAAGCTTCAGTTAGTGAAGTGAATTCTCCCAAAGGCAGGGTTAGCTCTCCGAAAACTCTGAAAAAGAACCCCCTTATGTCGGCAGAAGCCACCTCAGCATACTCCTGCAAGATGTCCTCACTTATTACTTTTCCTTCCGGAATCCTTCTCAACTCGTTCACGGCCTGCCTTATTATCGAGATGCTTTGAGAGATCTCCTCAACTCTAACCAGAAATCTCGAATAGGAGTCTCCCTCATCGGAGACTGGAATTTCCCAGTTTAATGAGTCATAGACTTCATACGGCTCAACGGCTCTAAGATCGTATTCAACTCCGCTTGCCCTCAGGAAAGGCCCGACCAGTCCGAATCTTATCGCTTCCTCCCTGCTTAGAACCCCCACCTCTTTGAGCCTTTCTATTACTGTCGGGTTTTTAATGAAAATCTTCTCGAAGCTTTTTAGCCTTCTTTCGAGAACGAACGTTGTCTTCCTGACAAATTCGAGAACGTTCCAAGGGACATCCCTTCTTATACCGCCCGGAATTATGAAGGAAGATGTGATTCTCGCTCCGCTTATTCTCGTTATAGCTTCAACAATGGGCTCTCTCAAAGCAAAGGGCCACATGAAACCGGTTGTGTGGCCGAGGAAGACAGCCAGAATTCCGGCATCGTATAAGTGGGTTCCTATTCTGCTCAACTCGGCCAGAATCACCCTTATGTACTTCGCCCTTTCTGGCACCTCAACATCCAGAGCTTTCTCCATCGCTCTCACATAGCCGAGAGTAACGTTTCCGGTGTCCATTATCGCCGGCCTCTCGAAGAGCGGGATGTTTTGGATGTACAGCCTCGTCTCAGCCAGTTTCTCCATCGATCGATGGACGTAGCCAGGATCCGGAATGGCTTCGACTATCACATCACCTTTAATGCGAAGGATTATCCTCATGTGCCCGCTTCCAGGGTGCTGAGGGCCTACCAAAACGAGGTAGTCATCTCCCTTGTATGCGTCTTCCAAAAACTTCTTCGGAACTGGAAGAAAGAGTTCCGTCGGAGGCTGAACTGGAACGTCAAGTACGATTTCCTCCATTCACTCCACCTCCGAGTAAATCTCTTCCCTAAGCTTCCTGTCTTTTCTAAGGGGGAATTCCGGCGTATCAGGAGCGAGGAGAAATCTTTCTCCCATCGCTGAATTTCCTTCAAACCAGACTCCGAAGAGGTCATACATCTCCCGCTCGAGGTAGTCTGCCGATGGCCAGAAAACTGCCAGGCTAGGAAATCTCGGATTGTTTCTCGGAATCCTTGCGAAGAGGTTTACAACTACCGGCATCAGTTCTTTTACGCTGTAGCTTGAGATCTGATACTCAACGATGAAACTATACTCATGTGGAATGTCGATCACGTTTACATTCTTCACATGATCGAACCTTTTGCTCAGCTTGCTGGCTAACGCTACAACATCATCTTTCTCCGCCTGAATCGCTATTCTGTTTTTGTCTGTGATCGTTATTGATTTGTATAAGCCTTCAAGATCCGACTTCAATTCTGCGATCAGCTTCTTTCCAAAGCTCCAATCAACTTCTTTTGGAACATCAACCTTTATCGGGGGTGTTGGAGAGTAATGCTTTGGAGAAGGAGGCTTTAAAGGCTGTTCACCCCTCACGTTGATTTTCGAGAGGTCGTATTTCTCGAATTCGATTGTGTTTCTTGCTTCTCCGCTCACTATTTTCTCCTGCAAACTCCTTATCGCCCTAAGCAGAGCTTCAGGAGTTGGGGGGCAGCCAGGTATGAAGAAATCAACCGGAACGACGTCAGAAGGCCTTACCATGTGGTAGCCATTCCAGAACAAACCGCCTTTAAGCCCACAAGCTCCCATTACTATAACGAATTTCGGCTCGGGCATCTGCTCGTAGGTTATTTTCAGCACTCTCGCCATCTTCCTCGTTATCGCTCCCTCAACAATGATCAGATTTGTTTGCCTTGCGATCCCATAATTTAAAGAGCCAAGCCTTTCACCATCGTATCCGCTTGCATAGGCGTGAGCTAACTCAACCCCGCAGCATGCCGTAACGAGATGGACCGGCCATAGACTCCACTTCGTACCCCACTTTTTCAAAGGTGCCAGAGGCCCGGAATGAAGGAAATCCACGCTATCGTCACTCATAAGCAACCCTCCTGTAAGCCATCTCAAGTGTAAGCATGTATCCGAAGTAAATTGCCGGGATGAAGGCTATTGCTGCAACTGCAAGCAGAATGAAAAAACTCAGCCCCGCAAAAACTGCCAATACCAAAAGGAGAATTATAACAGGCTCGACGGCCATGAACATGTACATGTAGCCGAAGTACTGCATCGGTATTCTTTTCTTTGGATTTCTGATTGGAATGTTTCCAGCCTCATACCTCAAAATCTTTATCTCCGACTTCTTATATCTCGGAAGAATCTTGGATAGAACAAGGATGGCTCCATCTATGACTAAACTTACTACGATCAGAGCTCCGATGATTATGATGTTATCTCCTATCATTTTCTTACCTCCTTAATCTTTACCACCTTAAGAACCTCCTTAGGATATACCGGATATACCAGATATACCAAACATGACTACCACTCCTTTAACCCCCTGAAGGAACCAGTCCGGGGGATAGAGTGTGACGATTACCAGCAGAGTTACAAGCAAACCTATAAGATTCACAATTCCCGTTCCTCTCCCTTTTCCAAGCTCTCTTGCCAATCTGAGATAGTAGGGAACTGAGATTGCAGAATTCAACACGAGCAATACGGCAAGCCAGAGGTAGCCAGAGTTGACAAGAGAGAGGGTTATAAAGAGCTTGCTCCAGAATCCCATTAGCGGTGGCATTCCTATGAAAGAGAGAGCTAAAGCGTAAGTGAAAGGGGAACCCATTCCTTCTTTCTTTATTGCAGTAAAGAACCCTATTTTTCCCGCAGAATTAGCGAAGAGCTGGAGCAATGCCCCTGCAATTGCAAGATATACGAACTCAAGCCTCACGATTGCGACGAGAGTTGCCAGAACGTAACCCATGTTCGCGACAGTTGAATATCCTAATACCCTCCCATGTTCCCTGCTTGTCAACGCGCCTATGTTCCCGACAAACATTGAAACTACTGCAAGAAAGGCTGTGAAGAGAGTGATGCTTTCCGTGAGTGGGGTTGAGGTTGCTATTAAAATCTTAAAAGCAACGATAAAGGGAACGATTTTCGCGAGGGATGCCACGATCGAGATTGGAATTGCATCGGCTGCTGCGAAAACATCCGGAACCCATTCGTGAAGCGGGGCAACTCCAACTTCAAGGCTTAAGCCAAGGATTAGGAAAACGTAACCGATTATGTAAAGGATCGGACTCGCTTGGGCAGAGAAAACCTGCGAAGAGAAGACCAAAAGCAGCGAGCCGATAAGGAAGAGCACCGTTGCGAAAACCATGAAGGTTATGTACTTAATCCCAACCTCCAGCTTCAGATCCTTCTCTCCCGTCAGAACGAGCACGTAGGTTGGAACAGAAACAAGAACGAAAGTAGCAAGAATTACCGCAAAGTTGTTGCTCAGAATCACCCAAACCGTGGCGAGAACCATCAACGCCACTAAAGCGTAGTCAATACCCTTGATCTGATTTTGAGAGATGTACAAGCAGAAAATGTTTAAAAGGCCGATTGCCGCCACGAAAACGCCGTAGAAGTACGTTTCAGCTGTCAAGGATGCCACACTTACTACGATAGCTATTATCGATGCAATAAAGCCTATTCTTCTGTCTTTAATTGAAAAAGCTGCCCCCAAGGTTAGAATTATGATCGAAATTAGCAGCAAGGAGTTTGTTAACCCCAACTCTAAAGCCATTAAGGCCATCCGTACCACCCCGCAATCGCGATCGCAACTATGAAGATCATTATCCAGGCTGCCACGATTCTGAGGTAACTGGGAAGATATCCTTTCTGAACAGCCCTTATTAGCCTTGAAATCCAGTCAAAGAAAGACGGAATCGCCTGATGGAAGAAGTAATCGATTCCTCTGTTAGCGTAATCCACCACAGCAGCAATGAACCACCCGATTTTTGGAATTATAAAATCATTCAAGAAGGGCAGATACATCCTGTCAGTCAGGAAAACTCCGACTCTCGAGAAGGCTTTAACACTGGGTTTGTATAATGCAATGAGATAGGAGACAGTAACGAGGACTCCCACAGCAAAAGAGGTCACTAGATGTCCTTCCTCAACGAAATGATGCTCGTGGGATACTGCGTAAAGCAAGATGAAGAGCATTGAAACCATGATCGAATAGGCAAGCTTCATAAGATTTGCATTCTCAACATGCTCGTGTTTCGGCTTTTCTCCCCTCATAAAGTTCAGGCTCAGGAATTTTGCTAAAAATGCAGAATAAATGACAGATACCAAAACCAGCAGGTAAAAAGGAAGTATCACTCCTTCTTCAGCCAGATGCTCCATCACCCCATCCATCGCCGACTTAACCCAGTAGGCGGTGAAGGGCGGGATGCCGGAGAGGAATAAAGTTGCTACTATCGTTACAGCGAATGCTGCTTTCATCTTCCTTGAAAAGACTCTGTCTCCAGAACAGAACCTGTCGTGGGTTGCATGGATTAGATGTCCTGCGACAAGGAAGAGCGATGCCTTCGCGAATGCATGAACCATCAAATACCAGAACGCAACTATTATCGCTATCTGCCCGATCCAGAATGATGCAGCCGAAGAGGCGAACATCAAGCCAAGGCTCGACATTGTTGAGGCGGCGAGCAAAACCTTCCTCTCTCTTAAACCTAAAGCAACTATCGCACCATAGAACGCGGAGATCAATCCGAGAAAGAGGACGACCGAGTAAACTACAGCCAAAGCAGGAGTTTCTGCGTTCCAAGGCTGGATATACCACGAAAGTCGCATGAATAGATAAGTCCCAGCAGCGACCATCGTTGCACTGTGAAGCAACGCACTAACAGTCGTTGGGCCTGTCATAGCAGTCATGAGCCACTCGCTGAAAGGAAGCTGGGCCGACTTTGTGAAAGGCCCCATGAGAAAAAGGAAAAGCAGGAATACGCTTCCGAAAAACCCTATTCTCTCGAAAAGTTCATGCCAAGGAATGCTGTGGATGTCGAGCGTTCCGACCAAAGCGAAAATGGTAGCTATAGCAAAGAACATCGGCATGTCACCGAATCTTATCGTGGAGATGGCCCTCCATCCACCGAAGCTCGGACTCCAGCTGAGCTCCAGCGGGCCAACCTTTCTGCCTTTCTCCCCGACGAATGTTATTTCGTCATCGTCCCTGAACCAGTGGCCGATTAGTCCCCAAGACGCCAAACCGAGCCCTTCCCAGCCTATGAGGAGTGTTAAAAGATTGTCGCTGTAAACGACGAGGAGCATGGAAGCGGTGAAGGTGTTGAAAAAGAACCAGTACCATCCCAAGCGATAATCGTCTTTCATGTATTCCAGACCATAGACTCCAATCAAGAAAGCAATTAGGGCTGTAAGAACTCCCATGTATCGGCTTAGATAATCAACAACGAAGACGAAATTTATGTTCAGGCTGGGAATCCATGGATACGAATAGAATCCATCCTCAACGTTGAAGAGGATGTTGAGGGAAATCAGAAGCGAGATGAAGAGGCCAAAAACCGAGAGATAGGGAAGCTTTCTCGCCCATTCTTCGCCAGGTCTGTAAATCCAAGCAATAGCGATAGGAAGGCTTGAGATTACAGGAACGAGAAACATGAGGCTGAGCTGTAGGATCTCGTTCATACTCCAGTTCATACTCCACCTCCTATCACCGCTTTAAGTCCGTTTAAAAGCATCGTGATCAGAGGAGGGAAGATGAAGATTATCGAGAGTATGCCGATAAGGTACAACGGCACATCAAGATACCGGCTGATCTTAGGTCTCTCCATTGCCTTTGGCGTTCCGTAAAAGATCTTCTTTAAGGTGTAGAAGCTGTACCATCCTGAAAGAATGAAGATGAAAACTATAGCAAGAATTAATCCAACGTTTGCCAGGCTGAACACATCTACTACACCACGAAGGATAAAGAACTCCCCGAACATACCTATGGCAAGAATCCCACCTAGATTCATGAAGCCTAGCAAAGCAGCGTTAGATAAGGATGGAACGTACTCGTGCAGTCCTCCCATTTTTCTTATGTCTCGCAATCCATGGTAGCTTGCAATCAAGCCGCCTGCGGTCATGAAAAGAATTGATTTCCCGAAAGCGTGGGACATGTACTGGATAACAACTCCAATCAGACCAAAGGTTCCGAGACACAATCCAATGAGAATGTAACCCATCTGGGAAACAGTCGAGTATGCAAGCAATCTTTTGTAATCAGTCTGCCTGAAAACTGCAAACCCAGCATAGATGCTCGAGATGATTGCGTAAACAAGAATCGGGTTTCTGTATGCGATGATGAAAGAAGGATCGATAAGGTATGCTCTTAGTAGAATGTAGCCAGCAAGCCCAACGGTGAGGGGGCTTAGCAAGGCGCTAACTGGAGTTGGAGCCTCAGCATGGGCCCATGGGAGCCAGATATGTGGCCCAAGGCCGGGAAGCTTAATCACCATTCCAACGAAGATGAGAAGCCACGCCACCATGCTTATAGCTGATATATCCCTTATAGCAAGGCTTGAATTATCCAGCGCTACCACGATAAAGCCTATCAGCATTAAAACTCCTGCTACATTTGTCCATATGAAGTACAGAATCCCGACCCACCTTCTATTGCCGTATCCATAGAGGTAGATCAGAAGGAAGGAGGTTATGAGCGAGATCTCGAGGAAAATGTAAAGCAGAACTAAATTCCCGCTGTATACTAGCCAGAGCATGGAGGCGGCGTAGAATCCAAAAATGATTATGTATTTTCTATATTCATCGCTCCCAAGCCCCATTTCCTCGAACCTGTGCTGCATGTAGGGAAGGGAGTAGTAAGCCACCATGGCCGAAACTATGCAAACCGTGAGGCCGAATGCGTTGGAGATCGGATCGATGAGGATGTAAAAGTCGCCTACCGGCGGTGAGAAGGAGACTAAATTTATTTCCTGCGTGCTAAGCATTGCTAAACTTGCTAAGGCACCGACAAAAGGAATCAGGAATGAGAGTGAGAGTAAATGAGTTGCTTTTTTCGGGTTTAGAAATGGGGCAAGCAGGGAGGCGATGAAGGGGAGAGTTAGGAGGTAAACCAGAATCATAGACCTTCACCTCCCGCAAAGATGGATGATGTTGTTATGTCCTCTTTTAGCTTATCAAGCTTTACTATTGTTGCAATTAGCACGAGAAGCTCACTGCTGCTTGTGAATACTGTAATAACAGCAATTCCTAGACTTTCATTGATTAGGCTTTCAATGGAGAAGAGCGGGAGCAAAGCAAGGAAGACGGATGCAAACATGAGTTCCAAGGATATAAGCAATCTGATTAGATCCTTACTTGAAATCGCCATTAAATATGCGATCATGAGAATCGACACCGAGGTTATCAGGATAGTCGCGACATCAATCACCGGATCTATCATCTGATCAATCACCTGAACCACCCCTTGAGATTGATAGAACAGATAACATCAGTAGAACCACCAAAGATGTAAGGGCCGAAAAAAGGAGGACATAACCAAAATCGAGATGGAAGCTGAGTTTTCCAGCCGATACGACAACCGGGACTTTTGTAAAGTACACGTAAGACAAAACCACAACCGTTATCGCAGAAGGAATTATCCACAGCTTCGACAGCTGGAGAGAGGGTTTAAATCTATAAACTGCCGCCAAAGAAACCGTAACAATTCCAATTGCTCCGACAAAGATGAATGTTATGAGGATGAAAATTTCTTGAAGGTTCACAAGTGCATAGATTCCTGAGACTGCTACAAGCGTTAAGGACATATAAAGGGCTGAATAGAAGTTGTCTTTCGAGAGCAGACTTCCTATCGCGAATATGACTGCAAGAGCTGAGAGGACGATGAGAGTATAAACTTCCAGAGCCATGGTTCTAAGCTAAAGATAAATAATTAATAAATCTTACGTTTATACGCTTTTGGTTGGCCGTTTTCCCAATCGTAAACGATTAATAACTTTAATTCAGCCACTTAAATTTTTATCCACCATAATTATAAATTAGATGGGGGTAGTCTTTTATTTTGTGATCATAAGCAATAACAGGCGGATTGATGGTTCTTTATTAAATTGGTTTATATCAATTTGGAAAATTATTTAAAGGTGATTCAAGAGATAGTTAATAAACACTTAATAAACATAATTAATAAGGAATGATTGGGGTGTTTTCTTAATGGAACTTAAGGTCTGCGAGATCTGTAAGGAAGAGATAGTCGGTGGGCCTTACGAGAAATATGGAATATGCCCGGTTTGCGGTGACATTATCGATGACATCGTGGCAAAGTATCTCGAAATGGTAGCAAAGAAGTGTTCTGAGGGGGAATTTGATGAAGTTACCTACGATGTGATCCTGAAATATTTAGACGAGATCATAGACTGGGTCGAGTACTTTGAGGAGCTGGATGAGTACTCTTCAAACAAAAAATACTACGAAAGGTTCAAGATGGTGTTAGACTGGCTCAAGGAACACAAAGAGAGGTTTGAAGAGATTGTAACCGAGAAATTCAAGAAATGCGAGGCCTGCGGTGCTGATTTCTCAAAAAGTTGTCTTCAAGTTGAGAAACATGGTGATTGGGTAATGGTCTTTTGCGGGAGTTGTGGAGTTTTGATTTCGAAACATTACTCTCCAAAACTGGAGTTGTGAGGTGAGTTTATGGTTGAGATAAGGATTGTTTACCGAGATGAGAGCGGGAAGTTGAAGTCGGAAATTGTTGATACGGAAGATTACGAATTTACGATTGCTACTCGAGGAAGCTGGAAAATGCTAATCGCAGATGAAGATGTGGAATTTGAGCCCGGAGAGACGAAGCCGGTTAGAATTCGGAGGACGATTCTCCCCAGAGAGTCAATCATGTTAAGATGTCCCGTAACAAGACATGGTCTAGGCTACATAGTCTCGCTGGGCAAGAGCGGAAAGCCGCAGCCGGTTGAAGCGGAAAGAGAGCTGAATTATGTCCTGTTTAGAGCTTTGGAAAAGGGGATGATAAAAAAGGGAGATTTGCTCGGTGTTGTAAATATCTTTCCTGTGATGATGGTCAGAAGGGCCAAGAAGCCTAAAAAAATTAGAGAAGAACCGGTTTAATACTTTTTAGCCTTCTGACTAAGACGGTATGTGCTCAGGGGGCCTGATGGGCTCCATTTTTATTGCTTCCTGTTCACATCCAACCACACACAAACCGCAGCCAAAGCATTTCTCTTCTGCAATCTTTGCAACCTCATTAATTTCTATGGCTCCGAAATGGCATCTCTCCAAGCAAGTCTCGCATGCGATGCAGAGATCCTCACTAACCCTTGCAACCCATCTGCTTTTCTCCAAAAGTTTTTCGATCGGAATGTTCGCTGCTCTTGCAGACAAAAAGAACTCACAGCAATCGCTGCAGCAGTTGCAGTTGACGGTTATCCCCTTTCCAGAGATTCTGGAGGTATTTGGCCAAGTATGAATGAGTCCTTCCTCTTCTATCCGATCAATGAGTTCTAACGCCTCTTCGACCGATATTTCCTTGCCCGATCCTCTTTCGATTACGTATTCCGCTCCTCTGCCAAGCTGTATGCAGTGCCAAGTTTCAGCTTCGTTCGTGTAATTACAACCATCTCCTGCTAAAAGAGATACGTTTCTGCAAGAACATGGAACGACAGCGATTTTCTCCTGAGATTGAATCATGTGCCGAATATTCTCGTAGGGTAGAATCTCCTTTCCAGCTATTGATTTATAAGCCGGGATCACCCTCCATACCTTCATTCCAGTAGCAGCAAGAAATTGCCCAATTCTTTCGTTGCACTCCTTTTCGCCAAATTCTTTCCATAGCCTTGCAAATTCCGAATCTTTCATCTTCTTGGAAGCCATTGTAGCATCATGGAGCTGGATGATATCTCTTGCAAATCTGAAGTAATTCCTATGCTTGAAATCTTTAGGAAAAGCAACTCCTTTGTCAAAAAGTCTTTCGAGGATTTCTTTCACCTTCTCTTTATCTATCCCAAGCTTTTCTGCAACCTCTTCAATGCTTCCCGGTAGAGAGGCTGCAATCCTTGCTTCCTCCTCATCCATCAGATATTCTAAAATCCTCCTCAGATATTCAGAATCCGGAAAGCCAAGACTTTGCATGAGTTTTTCGTACATGGATGAAATTCTCCATTCAATTATTTAACCTTTGCACGGATCAAGGGACAATGATTGGCAATGAGTCAATGACTCAAGGACTCAATATCAAACGAGGGGATTCGACAATGAGCACTGCCAAGACAGCAGCTAGAAAGAGCAGTCCAGCAGACAGAAGTAGCGTTGAATCCCATCCCATCTCTGAGATAGCTATGAATGCGAAGATTAATATCAGAGAGCCTATTTGAGAGAAAAGCCATACGGCAGCATTAGACGTTCCTATGTACTTTTTCTCCACAGATGAGGCTGCAACATCCAATCCTAGAGGTAAAACAGCCATGAAGAAGAATCCAAGAATGAACAGATTTGCTGCCAAACCGTAAGTTCCGTATAGCAGAGTGTGAGTGTAGAAAAGTACTGCAGCGAGGAGGAGGCAAACAACCATGAAGGGTCTTCTTATCCCAAACTTATCCGATAAACCGGGGATTATCACAGAACCAAATATCCCTCCAACGATAATTAAACCCCCTATAGCTCCGGCAAGTTCAACTCCCAAGCCATGCGCTTCCAGAATTGGCTCCACCCAAGTTGTGTAAGCTGTGAAGATCCCAACGCCTAAAAAGGAGAGAGCTGATACCAAGATTACGTTCCTGTTCTTAAGCGTGGAGAGAAATTCTCCAACCGGGAGATACTCCCTCTCAACTTCATGATCTGCTTCTTTTCCGAAGAGATAGAAGATAGCTAAAATAACCAAACCGAGGATGCCGTATACGATGAGCATGGCGTTGAGACCAAAGCTAAGGGTAAGAAATGGAGTAATGCCCAATCCAATTATGATGCCCAAGTAAATCGAGAGCGTTCCAATGCCTGTCGCCACACCAACCTCATTTGGAGGGAACCAACCCTTAACGAGCTTGGAGATACTGTTAAAGATGAACGGTTGGCCTATAGAGGCCAAAATCTGAAACAGGAGGAGAACTAAAAACGTTGTTGCAAATGCTCTAAGAAATCCGAATACGGAAAGGAAAGAAGTTCCTATCAAAACAGCACTTCTGAAACCTTTCGAATCCACGAGGTATCCAACAGGCAAAGCGAGAAAGATGAATGTGATGGGAAACACAGCCGATAAAAGCCCAACTTCTGACTCACCAACCCCATAAAAGCTTTCTACGATGGGCAAAATCGGAGAGAAAGTTATCCATACGATCTGGGAAAGAACCCCGGTTAAAAAGTACGCGAACAAAACTACCCAACGGTATTTTGACGCCATAATTTGAATTTACATTATGAATTATTAAAGTTTTTTAAAATTTTTCAATCTAATTTTCAAGTTCTTTGCCAGCAACTCAAAAAATTTAAAAAACCGGCTTCAAAGTTTACAGAGTGGGTAGAAATCCGAGGAGTCCTTGGTTTGGGGTTATCCCCCTTTCAATAGGACTTTTTATGGTGTTAGTTGACGTTTCCATACTCAACATAGCTCTGCCCTCAATTTCAGAGGAGTTCAACGCGAAAGCATCGGACGTGCAGTGGATTTTAAATGCGTACACTATAACCCTAGTCGTTCTGCTCGTTCTCGCGGGAAAAATAGGCGACATGGTAGAAAGGCACAAGTACTTTGCTTTAGGAATGGCTCTTTTCACGATAAGCAGCTATCTTTGTGCCGAATCGTGGAGTACCCAGTCACTCATCGCTTTCAGGGCCATTCAGGCGATAGGAGGGGCGATAATAAGCAGCAACACCCTTGCAATAATGGTCGAACTCTTTCCCCCCGGACAGAGAGGGACAGTTATGGGTTTAAATGCGATAATGATAGCTTCAGCCTTCAGCGTTGGTCCGATACTTGGAGGGTGGCTTACCACGCATCTCGGCTGGCACTGGGTTTTCTACATAAACGTTCCAATCGGAATTGTCGGGGTTTCTTTGGGTTTAACCCTTTTACCCCCAATGGCTCCAAAGGTTAGAGAACCGGTAGATTTTGCTGGGCTTATCTTGCTTGCAATTGGTTTGGGATCGCTCACTCTCGGGATAATAAACGGTCAGGACTGGGGCTGGAGATCGGACAAAACACTTGCCTGCTTTATAATAGCAATACCATATATCCTCGCTTTTGTCGTAAGGGAGCTAACATGCCCCTATCCCCTGCTCGATCTTAACCTCTTCCGGATCAGGAATTTCTCTGCTGGAATCCTTGGAGTGGTGCTGATCTTTCTTGGACTTTCACTCTCCCTATTTTTGCTTCCTTTCTTCCTTCAAGGGATAAAAGGGCTATCTGCTGAGGAGGCAGGTTACTGGATTCTCGCAATTCCGATCACAAATACCTTCATTGCCCCAATAGCCGGGAGATTGAGTGATAAAACGAATCCGAAGTATACGATGTGTATAGGGCCACTTTTCTTTGTTGCAGGGTTGCTTTATCTGAGCAAGATGAAGGCCACAATCACCTACTGGGAAATGGTTCCCGGGCTTTCGTTGCTCGGAATCGGCATGGGAATGGTTATGTCTCCGGCAATGAACGTTGTGATGTCTTCCGTTCCGCCTCAGAAAGCTGGAGTTGCGAATGGAGTTATGAGGACGATGAATTCCTTAGCTCAAGCGATGGGGGTTGCCGTGGGTGGTGTTCTCGTAACATACAGCATGAACGATCTTATCCCTGGCTATGGAAACCAACTTCCCGATCCTGGCAGAATGATGATGCTCAAGCTGCTCGCAAGTCATGGTAATCCTTCGATCTTCTACGTTGTTGATGCGTTTATCGAGAGTCTGCACAGGGTATTTCTGACTGCAACTTTCCTGCCCTTACTCGGACTTCTTGTAATCCTCTTTTTCCTGAGTGGAAAAGAACATATGCGAAGAATGCAGTCCGCCAGTGCAATTGCCAGAGTAGACAGTAGGGACGCTAAAGTTGGCGTTAAAGTTGGTGTCAAACCTCGAGTTAAAGATTAATTTAGTGGTTAAAACCCATTAAAGCCCCAAAAAACAGCTTGAATGCTAACCTCATCGATCCATCGATACTTTTGATGCCTTCAATACCTTCAATATCGACAATCCATATCGACACATATCAACAATCCTATCGAATATATTCCAAAACATTTTATTTACTCCCCTTTCAGGAAAAGCTATGAAGTTTGGAACAGTTGCCCCAACTTTTCCCCCAATCGATGAAATACCGAGAACTGCAAAAAGGCTCGAAGAGAAAGGATACCACTCGCTTTGGTTTCCCGATCACCTAATGGGATGGTATCCGCACGAGTTATGGAAGGAAAGCGTTTTTGGGAAGATCTTTCCCTCATGCCACATTTTCTTCGATGCTTTTTCAGCCATTTGTTATGCTTCATGCTCCACCGAGAAAATAATGCTTGGAACGGGAGTTACCGACGTTTTGCGGAGGCATCCGGCAGTCCTTCTCCAACAAGCTGTTACAGCGAATCATGCAAGCAAAGGTAGATTCATTCTCGGAGTAGGAGCAGGAGAAGGAGAAAACACGCTTCCATACGGAATTAGCTTAGACAAGCCTGTTTCGAGGTTGGAGGAGGCATTAGAACTTATGAAGCTTATGCTTGAAGCAGATTACGGCGAGGAAATCAACTTCGATGGAAGGTTTTTCAAATTTAGAAAAGCGGTTTTCGACCTCAAGCCTTTAAAGAAAATTCCTATATGGTTAGGAGCCCATGGGGAGAGGATGCTAAGGCTTACCGCAAAGCATGCTGATGGGTGGCTTCCGAGTTCAATGCCACTCGAGCTTTATTCCGAGAAAGTCAAAAAGCTGGAAAGTTTTTGTAAGGAATATGGAAGGGATGGCGGTGAGATCGAAAGAGCCTTATTCGTGAGCCTCATCATCGATGAAAAGAGGGAGGAGGTTGACAGAATCCTCAACACACCCCTTCTGAAGATCCATTCCCTCCTTATGCCGCCGGAATACTTCGAAAAGCTTGGACTGAAGCATCCCCTCGGAGACTTCTATGGTTTGCTTGACTACGTTCCAACGAATTTTTCCAAGGAAAAAATTATGGAGATTCTCAAGAATCTGCCCCTTAAGGCTGTCAAGCTCGCTTTTATAAGCGGAACGCCGGAAGAAGTGGTTCAGACATTTGACGGATTTGCAAATGAAGGAGTTGAGCACTTCGTCCTCTGGAATCTAACGTATTTTGGGGATGTCACAAAAGTTAAATCATCCTACCAGCTCATAGATGAGGTTATGAGTCATTTTTAACTTGCCCCTAAATTTTTGAAATTCTGAAAAGTAAAACAAGCGGAAGGAATGCGATGATTTCAAGGACAATGACATAGAATAGAAGATACCTCAGGGAGACATCATAGAGAAAACCTGCCATTAAACCTCCAAAAAACCATCCTAAACCAAAGACCGTGTTAAATATTCCATAACCAGTCCCTCTCTTGCTTAAAGAGGTTAAATCAGCAATTGCAGCACGCATTACCGTTTCCTGCATCCCCATTACAACTCCCCAAAGGATTATACCCAGCACAACCAGCATCAGATTTGGACTGAACGAGAAAAGAGGTATTGGGATTATCAGGACAGGAAGAAGGGATAGAGCTTTTAGGCCTATTTTGTCATACGCTTTACCGATCAGGAGGGCTGCTAAGGCATCCACACCCATTGCTAAAGCGTAAACAGCGGGGATAAAAGCATCCGACAACACCTCTTGCACTTTGAAATGGTAGGAGATGATTTGGAAGTTAACGAATCCCGCCATGGTAAGGAAAACGAAAAGGGTGTAAACCCAAAAGGTTCTTGAGAGTTTCTCCTCCGATGCTTCCTCAAAGACCTCTGGCTTTGGAAATTCGAATCTCGCAAGGGCAAGGAAAAGAATGCAGAGTATTGCAGGGAGAAAAAGTAACGAAAAACCGCCTTGAAAATTCCAACCAGAATATAAGACGTAGAACAATATCAGAGGACCTAAAACAGCTCCAAACTGATCGATTGCCTCGTGGATTCCAAATCCCCATCCTCTTCCGACCTTCTTGGTTGCGAAGGAGATTATTGAATCTTTTGCTGGCGACCTAACAGCCTTTCCCATCCTCTCCAAGACTATAAGAAAAGCAACGATCTCCCATTCGCCGGCGAAGGCTATTAGCGGAATTGAAAGAATCAGCCCATAGCCCACGAAAGTTATCAGCCAGTATCTCCTTGTTTTATCAACCAAGAAGCCTGAGACGAGCCTTAAGGCGTATCCGAGAAACTCTCCGGCTCCCGAAACAAGCCCAACAACCAAAGCACTAACGCCAAAAGTAGCAAGATAGGGAGCCGTTATGCTTCTCGCGCCTTCATAAGTCACATCTCCAAAAAAACTGACAATTCCCATTAGAATTATGAGTTTAAAAGCTTTACTCCGGAGATCTCTATACCCATAATCGTCTTTTTTGGTGTCCATTTAAATCTTAACGAAAATATGACATTTGATTTATTTTTATTTTCTTTTTGATTCATCTGGTTGGCCTGATTGGCCTGATTGGCCAATCTGATTATTGATCGATTTGACTGCTGAAATAGATCTGAAATATTAGATCTAGGATCTAGATCGTGCGAGACTTGGCTTTAATCACAAACAAATAACTAAGCAAACAACAATATCCTACACCGAATGACTTTTAAAAGTCGAAATAAATGGGAATTCAATCAATAGTAAAGGAGAGTTATAATGAGAAGATTTGTGGGGCTACTAAAACTGGTATTACTATCTTTTCTCCTGTTCGTTTACTATTCAGCTGTATCAGTGGCAATTGGTTTTTCTTCGCAGAATGCAGTAGGTGCAGTAGTAATCCTCCCAATCGTATGCTTTCTCCAAACCGCTGTTATGAGCTACCCCATCATCTACTCCAAATGGAACGGATGGAAGCTCATCTTGGCAATCTTTCTCATCTTTTTTGGAGTAGTAACTTTTCTAACGCAAATCGAGACGATCGTTTTTCTAGGGTATCTCGTAAACGTTGTTCCGGCTGAGGAGGTTCCAAAGTTTTTCGCCCAAGGCTTCGCAATCGCCGTGCTGTTCTCAATTTCAGCTGTGGTTATTTATGAAAAAATGAAAGGAAGTGTAGAGACCGATATAAGAAGAAATAACGTGTTAAGATCCTTTACTTCGAAATTTTTAGCTCGAATGTTTGCCGTTGCCATCATCTATGTGATAATTTACATCCTATTCGGGATGTTCGTTGCGATGCCACTTGGAGGAGAGGCGTTTCAAGAATATTATGCTGGACTACAGCTACCACCATGGATCCTTCCCTTTCAAATAGTAAGAGGTCTAATATGGGCTTCTCTTGCTTTTATTGTGCTAACCATGATGGTTGGCAGTTGGCGAGAGAGGGCTTTAGCCGTTGCATTAGTTTTCTCAGTACTTCCGGCATCCCTGCTTCTGCTTCCAAACCCGTACATGCCCGATCAGATAAGAATTGCTCATTTCGTTGAGATACTTTCCTCAAACTTCCTTTTCGGGCTTATTGCTGCCTGGTTGCTGAAACCTGCAATTGAAAATCTAACATTAAATCCACCATCAAACCCAGCAGCTGAATCTAGCGCCTAGGTGGAAAAAATGGCATTTTACGATCTGCCAAAGGAAAAAAGAAGAAAACTTGTTAAAAAGATAGAGACGGAAATAAAACAAGACATAATTCGAGATGAAGATGGGAATATAAGGAAGTACGCGTCCGATAAAGATACTTACATAAGAAAAGCAGTTTACAAAGCAATAGGAAAGCTGTACCGCGAGCAAGATTGCAAGGAGAGAATCCTTGAGATTCTGATGAATCTGTATAAGGACGAGAATGGGAGAATCAGGCAGACAGTTGTTTACGCTTTTGGTGAGATCGGAAAAATCGAAGGCAATAAGGTTGAGTTACTCGAGATCGCATTGAACGACAAGCATCACTCGGTAAGAAATGCCATTGTCGGGGCTCTGAAACAGATAGGCGAGAAAAATCCCCATGCAGCTATAGAATTTGCAAGGAAGTTTTTGCACCATCCTGATCCGAAAATTCGGAAGATGATCGTTCATGGAATCGAACTCAGGGGAAGAACCCATCCTGAGGATATTTTACCCCTCCTTTCGGAATTACAGAGCGATCCGAGTAAAGAAGTTCGAAAGATGATCGTTCACGTGATCGGGCAGATCAGCTACAAAGAAGGATGTCTGGAAAAGGTTGTTTACGCTTTGAAGGAATGGGAGAACAGAGAATTGGTAAAAACCGCGATAAAGGAGATACTGGAAGTTCACAAGCGATACGAAAAGTTCAGCGCTAAATCGTACGATGAAGCTAAAAAATATATCGGACAGGAGTTTGAGGGAGGAATTTGAAGGGTCAAGGGTTTGAAAGATTGAGGGGTTGAGATGTCAGAAAATCTGAAAAATGAATTGAAAAGCACGCTGATAGGTTGCTGCGGAATCTACTGCGGTGCATGTCCATTTTACAGAAGTAAAATCCCTGATTTGGCAAAGATGCTGAAGGATGCTTTAAATGCAGAAAAATTCAACAAGATCGCTGTCCCATTTGAGTGGGTAGGCGAATATAGAGAGTTCAAAAAGTGGCTGAATTTTCTTGCGAGGGCGAAATGTGAGGGGTGCCAAGCCGGAGGGGGGAATCCCTTCTGTTCAATAAGAAAATGCTGTAGGAAAAAGGGATTTGTCAGCTGTGCTGAGTGTGATGAATTCCCATGTGATAAGAAATTTCTCAAATGGATCTCTGAAAGGTACAGAAACTGGAATGTTAAAAACATCAGAAGGATAAAGGAAATTGGATACGAAAAATGGCTCGAAGAGAAGGAAAAAGAGGTAAATGAGGGTTTTGTTACGGGGTTGGTAATAAAGGGGATGAAAAGGACGGGAAGGACGAAGCATGGTAAAGGAGGTAAAGGTAAAATCGATCCTGAACAAGCATAAGAAGCGAGACGATTGGTTTCTCGATGATTATTCCGTGAATCCGTACTATGGCTGCTCATTCAACTGCATTTACTGTTACATCAAAGGGAGTAAATACGGAAGCGCTGAACTAGCTGCGAAAATAAACGCTCCAGAAATTCTGGACAGGCAGCTCAGGCATAGAGCTAAGAAAAAGGAGTATGGAATTATCGCTCTCTCATCTTCAACAGAGCCTTACATGCATGTCGAGAGAAAGTTTGAGCTGACAAGAATGATTCTACAAAAAATTCTGAAATACAGATTTCCTGTCGAGATTGCAACAAAATCAAAGCTGGTTTTGAGAGATCTGGATGTACTCGAAAAAATCGATGGCGCTGCGATTCTGCCTGCCGATTTGCAAAGATTGGGAAGAGGTGTGATTATTTCATTCTCCATCTCGACTTTGGACAAGGGGCTCGCGAAAATCCTCGAGCCGGGGGCTCCCTCACCAAAGGATAGGCTGGAAACAATGATGAAATGCAAGCAAGAAGGATTATTGGTTGGGGTAAATTATATTCCAGTTTTACCATTTCTATCAGACTCAGAAGAGAATCTCGATGAGATGATAAAAACGGCGAAAGATTATGGGGCAGATTACGTTCTGGTTGGCAGCCTGACGTTGTTCGGCGATAAAACCAACGATTGTAAAACCCTTTACTATAAATTTCTAGAGGAATATTTTCCAGAGCTCGTGCCAAAGTACAAAAGCCTATTCAGAAACTCGTTTGCCCCTCCAAAGCATTATCAGGCAAGGTTAGCAGAGATATCCGAGAGATTATGTAAGAAGCATGGGATAAGAAACAGGATAGCCTGAGATATGTATTGCTGAAAACTTTACGATTTCCTTAATGGCTGTAGTTCCCAACCTCATGTTTTTCTGGAGCCGTGGTGAGTCGAATCTGGTTGTATTGAAGCGAACACGCGTGAATGCGTGGTGAAGTGTTTCTGATTTACCCAATCCTTTTTCAAATTTCAATTTTACCTGATCTTTATTGATCTTTATTTAATATCTTTATTTAAGGCAACAGGGCAACCCTATGGACTACCAATCGCCTATCAATCCACCAACTATTCCACCACAAAAGAGATTTCCAGCTCCTTTCTGCTTCGCCTTGCTCTCCACTTCAGAATTTTTATCTTGCCTATCTCTCCGGTTGTCTTCACATGCGGTCCCAAACAGCAGTTTATGTTCCAGTCTTTGATTCTGGTTATAGTTAGCTTTTTAACATGGGGTGGGACGGGAAATTTATCGTAAATTATTCTCCCGAATTTCTTCTCTGCTTCGCTTCTATCCATCTCGAACATTTCGATCGGTACATTCTCTGCAATCTTTTGATTTGCTAATCTTTCAATTTCTTCCATCTGCTCCCGAGTGGGTTTTCCATCATACTCAACAGTTAATCTCCCCTTGTTTCCCTCAGCAAAAACACTCGTTGTAAGCCAAGCCCCAAGAACCTTCTGAACCGCTCCTTTCAGAACGTGGAGTGCTGAATCAACTTTGGGATTTGGTTTCATGTTCTACCCCTCCCTTTCTTAAACTTTAAATTTTTCTTTTCCAGGCCTATTCCATTCGTACCCCTCCAGAAAATTTTTAGACTTTCTATGGAAAATCCATCAAGGCTATTTTTCCTGTGGAATTGCTGTGGAAAAACCGATCCTCATTTGGAAGAACAGAAAAAATTATTTAGTATGAAGTTATAATATCACCATGCTATTAGCCTACATCCTGATAAACACCGAAATAGGTGATGAAGAAAAGGTTTATGAAGCTTTGAGAGAAACGGATGGAGTTATAGAGGCACACATCGTTTATGGAGTTTACGATATTGTTGCAAAGCTTCAGGCGGAGGATACCGATGGTTTGAGGAGTATAGTTGAGAAGATCAGGAAAAAATCAGGTTTGAGATCAACTTTAACGCTAATAGTCACGAAATAGCAAAAAAACCGAGAAAAATTGAGAAGGAAAGAAGATGAGGATTAAAAACCAGCTCCAAACGCAGAAAAGCGGCATGGAGAACTTTATCAAAGATATCGATTTCCTTTTAAGCAGGCTGTCAGAGGGGCTATCGGAAAAAGAGTTTTCAGAACTTCTAAGGCTTAGAGAAAAGCTAATCGAGCTTAAAGAAAGGAGAATGGTAAATATCGCCCACTCGGTTATGGAACTAATCGTCGGGAAACACCTGCTTAAAAAAGGGTACAAGATCGATGTCGAATTCACCCTGAACTCGATAAGCTGCGACGTCTATGGTGAGAAAGGGATGGGAAACATAACGGTTGAAATCGAGACCGGCTATGTTCCACCATATCATGCTTTGGATCCGCAGAGATATTTGAGAGCAAGGATAGCAAGCAAGATAGCAAGATACAGCAACTTCTGCTCCAAATTCATTCTCAGCATCCCCCAGCACTACCTCATGCCCTTGGAGAAGATCTTCCTCCTCCCTCCAAGGAAAAGGAGAAAAGCCGATTTGGAGAAGGTAAAGGAGCTCTGCGATATCTATTATACAAGCCCTCCCGTCTCCATAGAAGAGATAAGGAATGCAAGGATTCACTCCATTTACATTTTAAACGTTGATGACCTCTCAATCAGAGAAGTTGATCCCGAAACTTACTATGAGATGTACAAGAACAGTCTGGAGGTTGCTGGTGGTTGATTGTGGACGATTATCAACCTAATTAACATTAATCATAATTTAAGCTCTCGCAGAGCACCTAAGGCATATTTCTCCCGGAACCTCAACCGGATAGTCTGAGGTAAGACACGCCAAGCAAAGGTCTTCTTCATCTATTCTGACGGATTTTATCAGACCTTTCAAACTCAGGTAGGCGAGGGAATCGGCATTTATAGCCTTTCTAATATCCTCAACCGTTTTCGATGATGCAATCAGCTCTTCCCTCGTCGACATGTCGATTCCGAAGTAACATGGAGAAATTATGGGTGGGCTTCCAACCCTGAAGTGCACTTCCTTCGCTCCAGCCTTCCTCACGAGATCCACTATTCTTCTGGATGTTGTTCCCCTGACGATGCTATCATCGATCAACAAAACCTTTCTTCCCCTCACATTCTCCTTCAACGCATTCATTTTCAACTGAACGGAGAGCTCTCTGGATCTCTGGCCCGGCATTATGAAAGTTCTCCCAACGTATCTGTTCTTTATCAAAGCCTCGATATACGGAATTCCTGATTCATAAGCATAACCGATTGAAGATGTTGTGCCACTGTCCGGAACGGGAGAGATAATGTCAACCTCAACCGGATTTTCTTTTGCAAGTGTTCTTCCTATGTCAAATCTGACGCTGTAAACACTCCTCCCATCTATAATCGAGTCCGGCCTGGCGAAGTAAATGTATTCGAAAACGCATATGGCTTTTTGATTTGATTCAGCTATCCTTTCGAATCTCAGCTCACCGTCTTCGATTATCACAGCTTCTCCGGGCTTAACATCCCTTACGAGCTCTCCTCCAACCGAATCTATGGCACAAGACTCCGAAGCAAGAATATATCCGTTTTCCAACTTTCCAACACATAAAGGCTTGAAACCCATAGGATCTCTATAGCCTACAACCATGTGGTTAAGCAACAGTGCCAAGGTAAAAGAGCCGCAAAGTTTCTCTGTAAGCAACGCCAAAGCCTCTTCGATCTCGTTTTTCAGAAGATAAGACGAAAGAAGGTGTGCTATGACCTCCGTATCTGAATCCGTGAGGAAAACCCTTCCATCACTTTCAAGCTCTCTTCTGAGTTCCCTATAATTAACAAGGTTGCCGTTATGGGCGACGCTTATCGAGCCAGACTTGGATTTCACGAAGAGGGGCTGAGCATTTTCGAGCTTCGATTCACCGGTTGTAGAATACCTCACATGACCTATGGCAGAATTTCCTCTCAGCCTAGAAAGGGTTTTGTCATCGAACACTTCATTTACAAGCCCCATCCCCTTATAAACCTTGAAATCTTCCCCCGAGATGGAGATCCCAGCAGACTCCTGTCCGCGATGCTGAAGGGAGAAAAGAGCATAGTACGCAATACGTGAGGTGAAAGAATCGTCATCGCAATAAACTCCAACGATTCCACACATAGCTAAATTTTACTTTACCTGCTTTTAATGTTTTCCAAAATTAATCTTCAAAAAGTTTTTAAAGCTGGTTTCAATTTCTAGACTTCTTTTTGTTAACCCACGAATATCTTCTTAACCTCTTTGTCCTACCAAAACCGCATGCAGCACAGTAACCTTTCCTTCTATGGAAAGAAACCCTACCACATCTTCTACACTTTATATGAACGATCTTCCTGCCTTTTTTGCCCATCGATGGAGTTCCCTTGCTCATGTTGTACCTCCTACCTCTTACTTACCTTTCATACTTCGATGGGGAAACAAATACTACGGTATCTCCCCTTACAACCACGCTACCAAGCTTCCTAACGATCTCTCCACCTTGAATTTCCTCTGCCTCGTGCAATACGAGATTCATGTGGATGTCGTATCCGTCAAGTATTCCCCTAAACTCTCTTCCCCCCTTTAGCCTCACGATTACCGGTGTTTGAAGGGATTTGTTCAGCACGTCAAGCGGTCTGTTTGCCATCTTTCTTCCTCCAGTTAAAAAGGCTTTTAAATTGCGTAGGTTGCGGAGTATTTAAAAATATCGGAGTTATAAAGCAGTCAGAGGATAACATGAGGCAGAGGTTGAGGAAAAAGGAGGCAAAGAAAATCGCAAAAAGCATCGGAGAAAGGTTTGGAATTAACCTAGCGACTGAGATGGACTTGGTAAAAATTAACGATCAGAAGGTAATTCTAATTGGTGATGAACCGCTCCTCCTAGAGTACGAGGGAGAATGGTATCCAACCGTTCTTTCAATAATCAAGTTTAAGCCCGAAAGGGGGAAAGTTGTTGTTGATAAGGGCGCCATGCCTTTTGTTATGAACGGGGCAGATGTGATGAAGCCCGGTATAGTATGGGCTGATAAAGGGATAAAAAAAGGAGATTTTGTATACGTAACAGTTGAAGAGAAAGACACACCTCTAGCAGTAGGGATAGCCTTGGTTGATGGTGAAGAGATGGTGGGAGACAAGGGCAAAGCGATAAAGAACATTCATCACATCAAAGATAAAATCTGGAATCGATTTTTTAGATAACACAGCTAAAAAATAAAAATAAAAACTTATCTTTTAAGTTTAATACGGCACAACTGTCAGCCCGATTGCAAAGAAGAAGGCAGAGAGTATCAGCAGAGTTATGCAGTATCCAAAGACGTCTCTTGCTCTAACTGCACAGATTCCAAGCAAAGGAATTGCCCAGAATGGCTGGAACAGATTTGTCCACGCATCTCCCGCTGCATAGGCTATGATGGCTTTACCCATTGGGACGCCGAGATCCATCGCAGCTCTCGAAATTGTCTCGCCTATCACTGCCCACTCTCCTCCGCCTGAGGGTACAAAGAGGTTAACGAAGCCGGCAGTAAGCCATGCGATGACTGGGAAGGTTGCAGGAGTTGATATGCCTACAAGCCACCCAGCCATTATCTTTCCAAGTCCAGAGAACTTGATCATCCCCATTATTCCAGCGTAGAATGGGAACTGCAGAACGATTCCGGCAGAAGCGGGAATTGCTTTATAGAATGCTCTCAGATAGTTTATCGGCCTGAGGTAGAGCAAAAGTCCGACGAAGAGGAAGAAGTAGTTCACTATGTTCAGGTTGAGATCTCCCCTTTGAATCCCAAAGTAGTAGATTAACCATACTATACCCATTATTGCAAGAATTCCACCTATCACTCTGCTCTGTTCAATCCTATCTGCAACAGTTGGAGCTTTAACCTCTTCCTCCTTTTCCTCCCTTTCTTCTATGAGTTGCGGGGCATAGTGCTCTATACCTCTACATCTAGATGGATCGGTGGGAGAAAGTATGTACATAACAGCCACAACAAATACAATCGACAGGACGCTGAGGGTTAAAGCGTAGCCTGAGAAAATCGTAGCGCTTGTCGAGATTATGCCGTAAAGTTCTTCGAAGAAGTGGCCCTTCGTAGCAGAAAGCAAGGGCGCTGAAGCAGACAGACCCCAATGCCATATTATTCCCAAACCCGTGTAACCAGAGGTAACAATCACCGGGTAATGCACGGGGATATTCCTGAAGTAGGCCTGTCTTCCTGTTTCTCTAGCAAGCAACGCTCCGATTATAAGTCCCAAACCCCAATTGATCCAAGAGAATACCATTGCCACGAATGCGACAAGAGCTGCTGCTTGCTTACCGTTACTTGGCTTTCTGGCAAGCCAAACCAAGATCTTATTTACCTGCGGGTGGTAGGCTAAAGTGTAGCCGGTGACAAGAATCAAGACCATCTGCATGGCGAATGTTAGCAGACCCCAGAATCCCTTGTACCAGTACTTTATCATGTCCATCGGACCGCTTCCAGCAATGAAAATACCCATTAGATAGGCTATGAAGGTCAATATTACGGCAAAGAGAAATGGATCGGGCATCCATCTCTCGACACTCGCAGAAATTCGATGACCCATCGCTTCTAGCGGGTTTTCCTTAACTTCTTCCATAAAATCACCGAAACTTATTTGTATTTATTAATATTTAAAAATTTCGTGAGTTATATATTCTAGTATTATCCATTTAAGTAAAATATACTCTGATCTGAACTATAATTGTTTAGATTTTAATTCCCTTGTGTTTTGCCCAAGTTTTCCAACTTACTACTTATTCACTTTCAAAAAATGAGGATTCAAAAGCAATAACGATGTGCAATAATTTAAATACCAGAATGATTGAATATCAGATGGTGAAGGTTATGGGAATCATGGATAAGCTTCTGGGCAAATCAGAAAGGCTATCAGTTGAAGAGTATGAGGAGCTTGATCTTGGCGAGTATGAAGCGGAGATAGTCGAAGAGGCGGAAATCCTGATTAAGGTTGCAGAAGTTACAGGCTTGAACGAGGTTCCAGAAATTAGAAGACAGATTTACGAAGGAAATATAGTGATAGCGGATATTGCCTTCCTTAGACACGACAAACTCACGCTCGATAGAATTCTTAAGGATCTCAGACAGCTTGCAGAGGATGTGAACGGCGATATAGTTGGACTTGGAGAGGATTATGTTGTTGTAACGCCTACGGGTATCAGAGTGGACAGGAACAAGATTAGAGGAATCAAGAAGTAAGCTAGAAATTTTTGAATTATGTATTGTCCAGCATGCGGAAGAGAGATTAAGATTCTTAGTTCGATTTATGAAGTGCCCTATTTTGGAAAGATCTTGCTCACCACTATAAGCTGCGAGTGTGGGTATAAGCATTCAGATTCGATAATAACCGAAATAAAAGAGCCTAGAAGGTACACGATTAAAATAGATGGTCAAAATCTTTTCACGAAGGTCATAAGATCCAGCTCAGGAACAATTAGGATTCCTGAAATTGGAGTCGATATCGAGCCCGGCCCAGCTTCGCAGGCATTCATTACGAACCTCGAAGGTATCCTCAGCAGAATTGAGGATATTGTTAAGATAGCACGTGACTGGAACTCCGATGATGAAGAGAAGGTTGAACGATGCAATCTGATCCTTGAAAGGATTGATAAAACACTTAAAGGCGAATCAGAGCTTACACTCATTCTTGAAGATCCCTTCGGCAATAGCGCTATAATCTCTGATGATGTTTTCATCGAAAAGATGTCAGAGAACGAGGCAGCTCAGCTTAAGTCGGGGATTACGGTGATGGAGCTCACCGGATTGAGTGAAGATGAATTAGGAGATTTAGGGGCCAAAAAAGAATAGCAGAAAGATTAGCAACATAGCAAATCAAACTAATAATCCGGAAAATCTGGATTGGGTATTTCGATAAAAAAGGTTTCCAGCCCCATGTTTTCCACGCTATGCATCAGTGCTTTTAACCCCAGGGTTTCGGTTGCGTAATGTCCCGCAAAAATCACGTTAAAACCTAGCTCTTTTGCCGCGTGATAGGCTTCATGCTTGTATTCTCCCGTTATTAAGCAGTCAGAGATTTCAGAAGCTTCTTCAATTGCAAAAGCACCACTTCCAGACACAACAGATATCTTTTGCAATTCCTCTTTTCCGAATCTGAGGGATCGAACTTTCGTATTAAGCTTTTCCCCAACCTCTTTTTCAAGCATATCCATCCCTATTTGTAAACTGCCCAAAGCACCGATTTCTTTTCCTTCATACTCCGCAAAAAAGGATTCAAAGTCTGCTCCGAGCTTTTTTAGAATTTGAACATTGTTTCCCACCTCTGGATGAGCATCAAGGGGGAGATGGGCAACGTAAAGCGAGATTCCGCTGGTAATCAGAAATTTTAACCTTCGATAGAAAAGGCCTCTGACATTTCTAAAGCCTCCCCAAATCAAGCCGTGATGAACAATTAGGAGATCCAAATCCAGTTCTTTCGCCTTCTCGAAAGATTCGATGCATGCATCAACAGCAAAACCAACTTTCCCGACCTCTCTTCTTCCTTCAATCTGTAAACCGTTGCTACTTGAATCTTTGAAGCTCTTAATGTCCAAATAATCATCCAGAAATGAGACCACTTCTTCCAATCTCATGAAATCTAGTCTGCTGGGTTTGATAAATCTCTTTTGATCTTCAAGTTCGATGTGCTAGAAGAAGATGCGCTGGGAAAAGGATAAATCCTTGAATACAAACAATACCTCATGGAAGCTATCATCGTTGTTGATATGCAGAAGGATTTCTGCTATCCAGATGGAGCTCTCTATGCTGGAGAGGGGGTTAAGGAGATATTCCCACCGCTGAAAGCTGTGATCAAAAAAGCAAGGGGGAGGTTTCCGATCATATTCACCCAAGACTGGCACAGGAAAGATGACAACGAATTCAAAATCTGGCCTCCCCATTGCGTGATGAACGCCGAGGGAGCTGAGATAATAGATGAGCTAGAAGCTAAGGAGGAAGACTACTACATAAAAAAGAGAAGGTATTCCGCTTTCTATGGCACGGATTTGGAGCTCGTTCTTAGGGAACTGAACGTTGATACGCTCATACTTTCGGGAGTTCTTACGAACATCTGCGTACTCCACACGGCAGCCGATGCAGTTTCACGAGGATATAAGGTTAAACTGTTCAAAGACTGTACATTTGCCCTTACAGAGTACGAGTACGATTACGCTATCTACCACATGGAGAAGATTCTGAATGTTGAGATCACTGACTCGAAATCACTTTTTGGTTGATCTGTGTCTCGTCAATCTGTGTTTTATTTCCATTTACTTTCGGTGCCCTTTGTTGCCCTTTTCGAGCAACACACCTCTTTTCCTGAAATAAATCAGGGTTAGAACTGAAATTAAGATGGAAATGATCAGTGGAAGCTGATAGGAGTGGAAAATGTAGTAAAACACCAAGAAAGAGACGAAAAAGGATATGATCGCATAGGTTGAGATCGAGATATTCTCAATCATGCCAAAAACTTTTTCCCTTTCTACCACGCAGGAAACTGATCGGGGAGGTTTATGTATTTTCTTATTTTTTCCTTATTCTTCCGCTCCAATTTATTGAACATTGAAAATTGAGCTCTCGAAAAAGCAGCAAGTATAAGCCTCAGACTCTCCCTTTTCATCACTTCTCAGTTCGCCCATCAGTCATCATTGGCAAGAAAAGTTGACTCGTTAGATAGATAACTTTTTCTTCAGTTTGGGGGAGATTCTGCCTAAACTTACCTAAAACTTTTAAAATTCAAGGTTAACATTTACATGACATCCATATTCCAATATTCCAAAAAGCCCCGTGGTGTAGCGGTCGATCATACCGGCCTTTGGAGCCGGCGACGGGGGTTCGAATCCCCCCGGGGCTACTTTTCGATTTAAAAATTATTTAATGCGGCATTTAGCGTATGAGTGGCCAGAACTCAAGATTTCGGTTTTAGTTGAACTGCCGAGCTTTTTATAGTTTGATTACAGATTCGCTAAGCTTTTCTCCTGAAAAGAAAGATCAAAAACACTATACCTACAGGAACCAGCAGATTTGAAAATTCCGGAATTGTTGTAGGATCTGAGCCTGAGTCTGGATTGGGGTCTGAGCTTGTAGAATCTTGATCTGGATCTGAGGTGGTTGAATCTTGGTCTGATGTGGTTGATGACTCTTGATCTGCTGAACCTTGATCGGGGTTTGAGGAGGTTTGATCTGAGCCTGGGTCTGAGGTTGATGAGGATGTTGATGACTCCTGGTCTGAGGAGGTTGAGTCTTGGTCTCCAGAGGTTGATGAGGGGGTTGATGAGTCTTGGTTTGGATTGGGATCTAAGGCGGTTGAGTCTTGGTCTCCAGAGGTTGATGATGTAGTATCTGATCCGGGATTTGAGGTTGATGAGGAGGTTGATGAGGAAGTGGTTGGGCCTGGGTACGAAGTTGTTGCAGGATCTGAACTTTGGTCTGATGAATCCTGATCTGCTGAACCTTGATCGGGGTTTGAGCTTGTAGAATCTTGATCAGGATCTGAGGTGGTTTGATCTGAGTCTTGGTCCGAGGAGGTTGAATCTTGGTCTGAGGAAGTTGGTGAGGAGGTTGGAACTGGAGTTGGGGTTGTAATGTCAGTCGGTTGATTACCTTGATCTGGAATTATATAACTCGTATTTATATACGGAGATGAGATTAGAAATCCAAGGATGACTATCAATGCGGCGAACAACCCTTTTCTCATGATGTTGCCTTTTTCTAAGTTTAAAATTTATAAGTTTTTTTATTCTAAAAGATTATAATAATCAAAATGATAATAATGACATGCAAATATCAAAATTAAGCCAACTAACACTAACTGAAAAAGTATCTCACCCAAGGATCCTGTTTTTACAAAATTAAGCGAATATCGCTTCTTCTTTGGCCAGAGCCATGCAACTCCAGATGGATTTAGTGAATCGATAAGGAGATGGGAGACGTACCCGAAAAAGAAGAGAGAATAAAAAGGGGCAAAGGGTGAGCTTCTCGCAATCAGGAAGAATGCAAAGGTAAGAGCTCCAGCCCCGATAAGGCTGTGGGTCCACCCTCTGTGAGTTGTTAATGCAGAGAGGGAGAACAACCTCCAGCCCTTTTTATTGATATAGGATGATGGATGATCCAGATCGGGAGCAAGGGAGCCAAGAATTACTACGAGTAAACTTTCAGCTGAAAAGGGAAAATGCAGATAGAATGATAGGCTTAGCATCATTAGAAGGGCAAAGAGGATATGGGTTGTATAGATCATATTCTCATTTTATTTAATAACTATATAAATTTTGGGTTTAAAAGATAAGTCAAATCGGTAAAATTCTCAATAAAATTTAAAAACACTCCTTATTTCCTTTCCGTAGGTCTGATACAATGGCGGGGAAGGGGTTAAAGAGAAGAAGGAAGGTAAAGGTTTTCGATACAACGCTGAGAGATGGAGAACAAACACCGGGAGTTTCCTTGACCGTTGAGCAGAAGATAATGATAGCTTCGGCCCTTGATAAGTTGGGCGTAGACATAATCGAGGCAGGAACTGCTATCGCTTCCGACGGGGACTTCAATTCAATTAAGGCAATTTCAAAAGAGGGTTTGAAAGCTGAAATATGCAGTTTCGGGAGGATTAAAAAGGAAGATATCGATGCCGCCGCGGATGCTGGAGCGGATTCCATATTCATGGTTGCTCCTTCCTCGGATATCCACATCAACAGCAAATTCCCGGGTAAAAAGAAGAATGAGATCGTTGAGATGGCAGTGGATGCGGTGGAATACGCCAAAGCTAGAGGGTTGATAGTTGAGTTCGGAGCTGAAGATGCTTCAAGGGCAGATTTCAACTTTATAATCGAGCTTTTTAAGGCTGCAGAAGAGGCAAAGGCAGATCGCCTTACCTTCGCAGACACAGTAGGTGTTCTTATCCCCGAAAGGGCTGAAGAGATCATGAGGGAGCTTTCATCAAAATTTAAGGTGCCAATAGCGATCCACTGCCACGACGATTTCGGGCTTGCTACAGCAAACACGATATATGCAGTAAAAGGCGGTGCAGGTGAGTTTCACGCCACTATAAATGGTATTGGCGAGAGGGCAGGAAATGCAGCTTTGGAAGAGATCGTTATGGCCCTCGAGTTCCACTACGGCTTTAAAACCGGAATTGAAAAGCAGCGGATATACGACACCTCGAAGCTTGTGGAGAAGCTAACAAGAATAGTGATCCCGAAGAACAAACCAATAGTTGGCGAATATGCTTTCACGCATGAAAGCGGGATCCACACCTCTGCGATAATGAAGGATAGCTCCACCTACGAGCCGATAACACCTGAGATGGTGGGAAGAACGAGACAGCTCGTTTTAGGCAAACATGCGGGGAGGGCTAGCATAAAAGAGATAATGAAGAGGCTTGGATACAAGGCGAACAACGAACAGATGAAGGAGATACTGGCAAGAGTTAAGGATATTGGAGACAAAGGGAAGGTTGTCACAGATGCAGATGTAAAGACGATAATAGAAACGGTTCTGCAAATAAAAATGGAGAAAAAGGTTAGGCTGGAAGATGTATCGGTTGTTAGTGGTATGAACGTAATGCCAACGGCCAGCGTGAAGCTGAAGATTAACGGGAACGAGATAATCGAGGCTGCCACTGGACTGGGCCCCGTTGATGCGGCGATTAACGCCATAAAAAAGGCCGTGTCAGAATTCGGGGATATCAAGCTGGTCAGCTATCATGTTGATGCCATCACAGGCGGAACCGATGCTTTGGTTGATGTCATAGTCCAAGTTTCGAGGGGAGACAAAATAGTCACCGCAAGGGGAGCGAGGACCGATATAATCATGGCTTCCGTTGAGGCTATGCTGGAAGGGTTGAACATGCTGATCTAGTTTGATGCTACCATGAAAGTTTCATGGCTGAAACTTTCACTTATTTCTATTTCCACAACTTCCACCAAAAAATATTTAAAACCCATTATTAAGCTGGGGATAATGGCCGCTACCCTCTCCCCAAAAAGCATTCGGATTTCGATTTTGAGGGTAGTACTTTTGTAAAGCCCTTTTTTGGGCAAAGGTGGTTTTATGCGAGCTGCTAATGCGATTGTCAAGGCCTTTGAGGAGGAGGGTGTTAAACACATTTTCGGCATACCCGGAGGAGCGATAATAGAGGTCTACGATGCCCTATATGATTCAACGATAACCCATATCCTGACGAGACACGAGCAGGCAGCAGTCCATGCAGCAGATGGGTACGCGAGAGCCTCTGGCAAGGTTGGGGTTGCCTTCGCCACATCCGGCCCGGGGGCAACGAATACCGTAACAGGAATAGCCACAGCCTACATGGATTCATCGCCAATAGTTGTGATGACAGGACAGGTGCCCAGAAGCCTTATAGGAAATGATGCTTTTCAGGAGGCAGATATAACCGGTATAACCATGCCGGTAACCAAGCACAACTACATCGTAACCGATCCGACAGAGCTTTTACCGACAATAAAAGAGGCATTCTACATCGCTCCAACAGGCAGGCCGGGGCCAGTGCTGATAGACCTTCCCAAAGACATTACTGCTGCCGAGATAGAATACAACTATCCCTCCCGGGTCAGCCTGCCCGGATACAAGCCTAAGCGAAAGGGTCATCCGAAACAGATAAGGAGAGCCGCGGAACTGATAATGGAAGCTGAAAGGCCGGTGATTCTTGCCGGTGGTGGAATAATCCTCTCAAATGCCTCTGCTGAGCTTGTCAAGCTGGCAGAAACAATTCCAGCCTTTGTAGTGACTACATTAATGGGTAAGGGCACGTTTCCCGAAAACCATCCACTCTGCTTGGGTTTTGTTGGCATGCATGGCTCAAAGTATGCAAACTATGCTCTAACAGAATGCGATTTGGTTATAGCAATTGGAACTAGATTCAGCGATAGAACTACTGGCAATGTTGATAGCTTCGCACCCTATGCAAAGATAATCCACATCGACATAGATCCGGCCGAGATTGGGAAGAACGTTAGAGTTGATGTCCCCATCGTTGGAGATGCAAAAGAAGTTCTGAAAGAGATTCTGAAGCTCATAAATTATAAGAAAAGGAAGGAATGGGAGGAAAAAGTGAACAACTGGAGGAGGAAGTACCCGTTGCGATATCAAAACGATGGAAAGTTAAAGCCCCAATACGTTATAGAGAAGATTTTCGAGATCGAGCCGGAATCCATAGTCACTACTGAAGTTGGCCAGAATCAGATGTGGGCGGCTCAGTACTTCAAAACGAAGTATCCGAGGCAGTTCATATCGAGCGGTGGTCTTGGAACTATGGGATTCGGTTTCCCAGCTGCTATAGGGGCTCAGACGGCGTTTCCTGAGAAGAATGTCGTCGATATTGCTGGAGATGGAAGTTTCCTGATGAACATCCAGGAGCTCGCCACCTGTGTTGATTTCAACATTCCCGTTAAGATTGCGATAATGAACAACCAGTTTTTGGGGATGGTTAGGCAGTGGCAGGAGCTTTTCTATAAGGAGAGATATTCAGCGACATGCCTGAGATGCAAGGAGTTGAGATTCGACAAGATCGCAGAGGGCTTTGGTGGAGTCGGAATGGTTGTTGAGAGGCCAACAGAAGTTGAAGAAACGCTAAGAGAGGCTTTTGAGATCAGAGATGTGCCAGTTGTGATTGATTTCAGGGTTGAGAGGTTGGAGAACGTCTTCCCGATGGTTCCGGCAGGAGCGGGTTTGAACCAGATTATAGATGGGTGATACCATGGCAAATATGGCAAACAAGGCGAAGGCAAACAATAGCAATTCCAACTCGAGATACACAATCTCCGTCCTCGTGGCGAATAAGCCAGGGGTGCTTGCGAGGGTTGCTTCCCTCTTCAGGCGAAGAAATTTCAATATCGAGAGTTTAACAGTAGGCACTACAGACAGAGACGACATCTCCAGAATGACGATCGTCGTCAACGGAGATCTGAGAGTTGTGGAACAGGTTATGAAACAGCTAAACAAGCTCATTGATGTCATAAAGGTGAGTGACGTTACAGAAAAAAGCGTTGAAAGGGAGCTCGTGCTCGTGAAGGTGAAGGCCACATCCGAGACGAGGGGAGAGATCGTTGAACTTGCGAACATTTTTAGAGGCAGAGTCGTTGACGTTTCAAAGGATAGTGTAATTATTGAAATTACAGGAGATGAGGACAAGATTAAGGCGTTTATAAACCTGATGAGGCAGTTCGGGATTAGAGAGCTAGCAAGAACAGGCATGGTTGCGATGCAGAGGGGAGAGAAGGTAGTAAGTGTTTGACTTTTGATTTATGTTTTCGTACTTTGATTTCTATTTATTCTCCAAAAACATCAGCCATATTAGATCGACAGAATCATCAGTAATTTTAGAATTCCTAAAATCAAAAATCTAATGCCTAAAGGATTGAAGAAAAGCAAGCTAAACAAAACCAAAAAGAGAATTTTCAGTCTTAATTCTCCCCTATCTTCTTTATTAGCCCTATATTTCCACAGAAAAACCAGAGAACAGGCAAATGGATAGAATATGATGGAAAATGGAAAAGATAGAAGCAAGGTAAGCATAATTTCATACCACCAAGGATAAAGAAAGGAGCAATGCTGAAACAAACATACAAAAACAGCGGGAAAAATAAAAAAGCAAAGAAAAGTTCCGTATGATAGGATTACCTTTCCCAAAGTAGGCCTGAAAAATTCCTTTATTGCTGGATCCACTTTGGAAAGATTCAGTATGAACATCTCGTTTCACCTTCAGCCCTAAATTTTTAACCTCGGGAGCCGTTTTTGTGGGAATGCACCCAATTTTTTACTGATAGGTAAGCTAAGAAGATTGCCACAAACGTGATAAGGCTATGTTCCAGTAAGCCCAGCCTGCAAACATTCGAAACTAGAATTTCTTCTCCTTCCAAAGCAGAAAGAACAAAAAGGACTTTTGGAGCGTATATTGGAAATTCGAGGTTGGTCGAGTAGATCCACAAACCAATACTAAGGCCCAGATAAATTGCAGACAAAATCAGGGAAGGTAAATAAGGTGTATCAATCGGCCCGAGTGCAACGAGTAGCCAAGAATAATGAGGATAGGAAAAAGAAAGAATTTGAAGGCTCGCAACACCAAAAACAACAGCCAAGATTTCTGCAATCACAACTTTTCTCCTGAAGATTGCGGACGGCAGGAAGGTTATTGCGGTAAATGAGAAAACTATTAAAAGAGCATGTTCTGGGTAAAGCGAGACGATCGCAAAAACAAGTGTAAGGCCGATCACTGATCCTACGAGATTAAAAACTGTTCTTACATAGCCTATCGGGCTGAGAAAAATACCGAGAAGTACTAACAACTCTGCTACAACCAAGCCCAGCCAAAACCCGGCTTCGTTGAACAGATAGTACACAAGCGTAAAACTTCCTATAATGTAGAAGGAAATTAGAAGGAAGTAGAAGATGTAATGAAACAACTTTTTCCGGATTTTTATACGGCCTATGGAGTTTAAGAGGAGCAAACACGAAGATGAAAGGAGAAAAACACCTCCAACAATCAACATTTTCGGGCTCATTGCATAGACTATCAAGCCAAGGATATTGTAATAGATTAGGAGGATTGAAGTTGAAACAATCAGTTTTGGAGCGGTCTTCGGCCGGGATACTCTGCTCCTGTAGGCAAGCATCGCCAGTGCGATTGCTGATATAAAAGAGATGATACTAAGGTGTATTTTAGCTGGCCTTTGAGGATGGAACCAAGATTCAAGGTTAACGAGAACATCAGGATTAAGAAGTAAACAAAAGCCGGTGCCTCGAATACACCGATATCAGGAAAAATTGCTGAAAGAATGAAAAGAACCAAGAATATGAAGAAGATTAAACCAACGTGGGTTATTTTAAGAGCTGAGTGAGGTTCCATGGAAATAACTGGAAAAATCGCGTAGACAAAGAGTATGATAATTACCGAAGCGATTACTTTCAGAGTTTTTTCTGGATTTTTAGAAATGAGATATGCTATCAGGGCTATAACTCCTAGCCAGCTAAGCCAGAAAAAAGGAAGAAGGAAGGATAGAAGGTAAATAAGAAAGTTTTCAAAGTATGTTATGATTATCCTTGCTACTAAGGAAACTAAAAGCGAGGCGGCAAAGATGATAAAGAAAATCAGAAAAACCGTTCTGCTTGTGATTTTTCTTTCTCCAGAAATTTTCTGGACAGTTTTCTTCAGGCTCTCAATTTTAATAGCAATTGACGAGACTCTATCAGACAATTTCATTTTCTTACGTATAATAAAATCTTGTAAAAGAATTTGTTTCGGTATTGGTTAATTTGGCCAAGTTTGACAGAAGCGTATTTGAAAGTTGCTTTTTTACAAGCACGTTCCTTAATCTTTCACAAAGACTTTCTGCCTTATTAAATACAAACCTCCGTAATAAAGAGAGGCAAATATGGAGTGTAATGAGATTACTATAACCCAGCCAATAGGACCACCAAACTTAGCACCGTAAGAGGGAAATAAACTGATACCGATAAATGTAAAAACGAGGTAGGTTAAAATGATGTTTTTCCGGTTACCACTTTTTTTGAAGTATTCGATGCAGAGAATCGCTAATACAGCAGTTATTGGCAGAATGATTTCCAAAGGGGCATATAATTGCGGATAAGTTAGATATTTTTTGTATGTTTTGATTACCTTCAAAATATAGCTAACAAAAACCAAAAAAAGAGTATTCGCCATCAGCGCACCAACCAAAGACTCTTTAAATTTCAGGCGATTCAAGGAGATCAAGAAAACTGCAGCAGAAACAGATACGGGAAACATAAACCAAAGCTCAGACCAAGTATAGTATGGTTGGAAATTTTCCTGGATTAAAGAGATAAATACTAGGACAAGCGGTAAGATCGCCCCAATAACCACAAAACCAATTTCTATGATTTTTTGAGAGATTCCCATGCTTTCGGTTCTCATATTGGAATTCCATTTCTTAGCCTTTTTTAGATTCCTTTGATTTTTTAAAGACTTCCCCAATCTTTATTTTTTAGTCCACCTCCAAACTCCTAAAGCTATTAAAAGGTTAACAATGCCACAGAAAATCCAGGGTAGTGGATATCCATAATACAATTCAGACATCCAGCCAAGACCCCACTCTTTATTAAACAAACCAAGGTTCGGAGCAGATACTAAAATCATAGTTACCAAAATGTTGTGCAGGATTATGATTCTAAATACAGTGTTTCCTTTTTCATTTTTTGCTATTGCAAGCTTAATCTTATCTACAACTATCTTCTGAAGAAAAATTATTGGAAAAATTGAAAGGCGAATTGCATAGTAGATTATAGAGTGGTGTCCCACGTTATGAAGTAATATTGGGATGCAAAAAAATAATAGTGGATATGGAATGATTCCGGCCAATCCTGCTATTGGTAGGAAAAATCGGAAGATCGTAAATAACATAAAAATGTTCCCTTTCATAGTTAACGTTCCAATAATATCCAGCAAGAGAGCGATTAAGCCGCTTAAATAGAGATAATAAACAACCCTAACAAAAAAATGAGAAGAGTTAAATCTCATGCTACCACTCACTGAATTGAGATCTTAAGTCGTTATAGCCTGACTTGGGTATTAAACTTACGTTTAGTATTCCAAAGTACTTTTCTGGTGGTAACCCCATACTTGGGTTTTCTTCATCTGCCAACTCATACCACCCAACAAAAATCATATCTTTTCCTAAGGTGTTTACTGTATCCTTTATGGTAGATAAAGCGGCGTTGATGAACAGTCGCTGTTTCTCTTCAGTATGGAATCCATCAGGGTAATACCACCACCAAGGCCCAGTTGCATATCCAGTCTCTATCACAGCGGCTTTTTTCTTGTAATATTCTGTGATGTTAAATAGAATCTGAAGTTGATACCAACTATCATATGATTCTGAGCTCCAAGTTCCCGGATAGTGATCTATCCCAACTATGTCAATGCAATCTCCAGCCATAAGCAGATAACGGGTAACAGAAAAGGGCCAGTACAGGATCAAATTACCACGATCGTCATGAGGACTGTCTGTGAAGAAGTTAACTGCAGTCTCGAAATCCTCGTCTGATGAATTTATACCTTCATACAAAGCTCTGATATACTTTGGCCCGTCCAGCCAGTAGATTAAATCCAAGGCATGATTTGGCTCATTTCCCAGTTGATAGTAATAAACCTCTTCGCCAAATTCGGTAGCTACTCTTGCAGCATATTCCCTTGCCTCATTCAAAAACTCTTCACCCACCAACATGTTAACGAAAACATCTTTGCTTTTTAAGTTAATTTTTCGTAGAGGTATCTTGTTCTCCTTTGCGAATTCTACCACTTTCCTAACTTTAACATTTCCCGTTGGAATCTCCACAATTTTGGCATTCTTTGGCATAAATAGAATCAATGAATCTTTATTTTTGATTTTCTTGATTTTTGGAAAACCATCCATTGTTCTTAATTTTTTCCCGACAGGGATTTCTATTATTTGATTAAAACTACCTGATTTTATTAGGTACAACTTAAATGATGGTTTTAGCATTAACCACTGTGCCCAATTTGGGACGTTTGTTCCAATCACCAATAAAGGTTCCATCCCCTGTTTTCTGACTTCCTTAATAATAGTTTTGAAATAGGCTATCGCATTTTCGTTGAAAACATCTTTTTTTGGTTCAATTTCATCCCACCACACATCAAATCTTACATAATGGGCATTCAAATCCTTTGCCGTTTGAATCATGGTGACGTTGTCTTTTGGTAGTGGATCGCCAGCTTTCCATCCTCTAGGATAGTGGAAATGAATAGTAATCGTGTAAGGGTTATCTTTTTTGTGTTTAACTAACGGAAGCCAATCATAGTCAACTTCCTCACCCACAAAGGAGTCTGAGTCCTCAAGCTCGTCTATTTCCGATCCTTCGCTTACAGTTTTACCGAGAATTATTTGAGAATTTGCTGACATCGCAGCCATCGGGCCGATCAAAAGTTCTACTTTAAGTTCATAAGGCGTATCTCCTATGCCATCTCCATCCCTGTCTTCTCCTTCGTAATCGCTCCAGTAATTCCCTCCTAGCCAATTTCCACCCAAAATATTTTCTCCTTGTCTTTTAGGAATATTCCAATCATTTTCGTAGTTATAAGACGTGAAAATAAGCTTGTAATTCTCCCTATTATCGAAATAATTGTCATAGATTAAATTATTTGTCGAATCTTGCAGCCTGATTCCATATTCACTGTTAAAACTTATATTATTTCTTGCTATAGTATTTTCATAGGCATATAGAAGCCCAATTCCAGCATAGTTTGATGTTATTTCATTTTCAACAACCAGATTATAAACAGCATCGTCCAGATATATTCCCAAACCACGATTATTTTTGATGGCGTTATTTTTCACGGTATTCTCTGAGCCGCTTACAAAAACTCCCTCATAATTCGAAGTCAGTTCATTTTCAGCAATCCTATTTCTATTAGAATTGAACAGCTCAATTCCGAAACTGTTATTGTTAATTTTATTTCCTTTGATTGAGTTATAAGAAGAATCCTCCAGCCAGATACCCCTGTAGTTTGAAATTAGAGTGTTTTCCACAAGATTGTTGTCATCAGAGGTTTTAAAATTAATCCCAAACCAAAAATCAGAAATAACACAATTCCTTATTGTATTGCCAGATTTTCCGTTCAGTTTTATACCAGCATCAGCCCACTCATCTTTTCCATCAATTTTATGCCCCTGACAGTCTAAAATTTTACCATTACTGGGCCATTCAATACAGGTATAGGAAACGTCCACTATGTCCCGAGTTAGCACTACAACATCACAACTCTGGTTTCTTAAAGCTGCTCGACAACTGTAACAAGAATCACACGTACAGAAAGCAGAGGTCGGGGCTATGATAACAGAAACTAAAAACAAAATCACTAAAAGGTAAAGCAAATGAACTATTCTCACCTTCATGAAACTCTCAACTGTATATCAAACTTAAAAACCCCTCTTGAATAATACATTTTGGGGATAAATTATCAATCCCCTCTTCTAAGTGATTAATAACACAAAATAATAAATAAAAATTTAAAATATTAAGCTTTTTCCCAGCTAACCTCTCAAAACCTCCAAAACCCCCTTAACGTAAGGCAACTCCGCCAGAGTTGGAGTGAGTTGCAGCAAAACATGATCTATCCCGACCTCTTTCAGCTGCTCTATTTTCTGGGCTACCGTTTCTGCGGAGCCGACCAATCCGGTATCGAGGGTACGATCAAGCACGTTTCTTCTGCCTCCAGCTATTCTCTCCAAGTACTTTTTAGCCTCCTCGTCCGTGCGACGAATAAAAGTCAACCCAAGAATTGCAAATTCAATTTTGTTCCTGCCCGCTTTATCCAGACGCTTATGCATGTCTTCAACGTTATTTTTCGCCTCCTCAAGGCTACATCCCCTCATCAACCAACCATCCACTTCCTCTGCAACGAGATCGCGGGAAGCCTCTGAAACGCCAGCATACCATATTGGAGGCTTTGGGTTCGGCTTAGGTTCCAAAACACCATTATCGATGGAATAGAATTTTCCATTGAAGGTTACGCTATCTTCCATAGCCTTTTAATAATTTGAATTGCCTCTCTAACACGATTTACACGCTCATTATGCTCGTAGAATGGCAATCCATAGGCCTCGAACTCTCGCTTAAACCAGCACGCCCCTAAACTAAGCCAGAACCTTCCTTTACAGATTTCAGTTAGTGTAGTTGCTTGCTTTGCCAAAAACAGCTGGGTAGCGGAAAGCCTCGCAAAGGGTTGTGTGAGCGATTATTACCTTCTCGGTCGCCTCAGCAATCGCGGTTGCTAAGGTCCAAGCCTCTAAGAATGGAGTATTTTCTCCTTTAATCGGATTTAACATGTGATCGGGAATCCACAGCGAGTCGATGCCAATTTTCTCCGCTTCAAGGGCTACTTTTCTAACGTAATCGTACGTTGGTGGCTTTTCGTCTTCTTTCTCGAAATAAACTCCATCAGCCTCCGCCTTAGCGGACTTGCGACTGGGAAACCATCCTCCATAAACGGGCAGATAAAGTCCTAACCATTTTTACCATTTTTTCAACCTCTCTTTTTTCTTTTATTTTTCTGATCCGTTGATTCTAATTTTACCAGCACTTATAATCTTTTTCAGAGATGAATTTTTGTGTGTTTTAGTTGAGGTTGAATTTTAGTACTAGTTTTCTGCACAATTTTTATCTAAGTTAGTTTAAAATTAATTTAATCAAAAACAATAGGTGAGTCTATGGTTCGGATTAAAAATCGAATGCACGAGGTTTTAGAATATGTAAAACCTGATGATTTGGCTGGTAAAACATTTTTCATCTTTATAACGTCGTTGATTTCCCTAAACGTCATTGCTGTAATGCTCGAGACGGTAGAAACTCTTTCAATAAATTATTCAAATCTGTTTTGGACATTTGAGGTTTTCTCGGTTACTATATTTACAATTGAATATCTCTTACGCTTATGGAGCTGCACAGCTGACAGTAGATTTGACCATCCGTTAAAAGGAAGAATAAGATTCATCCTTACTCCACTCGCAATTATTGATTTACTAGCGATCCTTCCTTTCTATTTGCCCATGTTGATTCCATTAGACTTGAGATTCGTCAGAGCTCTCAGACTTTTTAGGGTTTTTAGGATTCTCAAGATTGGAAGATATTCTGAAGCTATGAAACTAATTGGAAATGTTATTTCGGGAACCAAAGAGGAATTGCTAACTAGTTTATTTATTGTTTCTATTCTTTTAGTTATTACATCAACATTGATGTATTACGCCGAACATGATGCCCAGCCAGAGGTATTTTCAACCGCTTTTGATGGAATCTGGTGGTCGATTGTTACTTTAACTACCGTTGGCTATGGAGACATTTATCCAATCACTCTCTTAGGTAAAATATTGGGAGCAATAATGGCTTTTTTAGGGATAGGCATGTTTGCCTTACCAGCTGGGATACTAGCATCTGGATTTTTGGAGGAGGTTCAAAAGAGGAGGAAGAAAGAGATCGTTTGTCCTCATTGTGGAAAGATTATTGAAATGTAAACAAACAACTCAGCCAAATTGTTCACTAGACTTTAATACAACTTCTAAAGTTCTAAAAATTTTAAATAAAAAATAAAAATCAAGTCCTGTAACTCCTTGGCATGCCAAGGATGTGCTCGGCTATGTAGTTCAAAGCCATCTGCTGCGTTATTGGGGCCAATCTAAGTAAATTTACCTCCCTCCACCATCTTTCAACGTCGTATTCCTTGGCGTAACCGTAGCCTCCAAAAACCTGCATTGCCCAGTAGACTGCCTTAATTGAGTTCTCAACGGCAACAACCTTTGCCATGTTCGAAGCATCTCCGACTTCCTTGAAAGCAGCCTGCATCTGAACCCTCTTCTGAGGATCCATTACATCCTCGATCTTGAATTTCGTGTCGTAGAGCCATGCTGCCTTCCTCATCATAAGTTTTGCGCATTGCAAAGCAGCATAAGCTTCAGCCAAAGGAAACTGCAAGCCCTGATAGCTCCCGATTGGGTCTGCGAAGACCTTTCTCTGCTTAGAATACTCAACAGCCTTGCCTATCGCAAGCCTCGCGCCACCAATAGCTCCGGCAGCAGCACTCATTCGCTCGGGATTCAAAACATCGAGCAGCATATACCACCCAAGATCCTTCTGGCCGAGGATAGCTGTTTCTGGAACTCTCAAGTCAGTTATGCTTACCTCGCATGTTTTCGAGTAATTTATCCCGTGCTTTGGTATGGGGTTCCACTTTACAGCTTTATTTGGCAGATCGACAAGGAAGAGAGTCATTCCCAGGGATTTTTTGGGAGCTTGATCGATGGGTGTAGTTCTGGTAACAAGAAGCATTCCCTTAGCCCTATCAACTCCACTTATAAAGATCTTGTTCCCGTTTATAACGTACTCGTCTCCCTCCTTTCTCGCGAAGGTTTGCGTACTCAAGGTATTCGTTCCAGCGTTTGGCTCTGTTAGAGCCATGCAGAACTCTATATCGCCTTTCGCTATGCCTGGCAAATATTTCTCCTTCTGCTCTTCGTTACCATATCTGGAGATTGGCAACCCACCGAAAACTTCTGTAAGCACGAGATACCATACCCCACCTATGCCACCGTTAGCAGAGAGCTCCTCCATGGCAACAACCATCTCTTGCATGCCGTAACCAGAGCCACCATACTCTTCCGGAAGCAATAAACCGAGGAATCCGGCTTTGGCTAAGGCTTTGTAGAATTCATCTGCAAACTCTCCCTTCTCTTCCTTCTCCCTCCAGTATTCATCCGGAAAATCTTTGGCCACGTCTTTAGCGGTACTGGCTATAAGCTTCTGCTCCTCCGTTAGCTCGAACATTTCCATCACCTCACGATTTTTTCCTCATGATTTCATGATTTAACTTCAGGATTTTTTCTTCACAGCATATTTGAGTATGCATTTGATGACAACCTCTCCGCTTTGCTTCTCCGCCCTGGCTTCCGTTGTAACTACTCCATAGGCTCCCTTGTCCTCAAGCTCGATAACCTTTGAATAGGCTTTAATCGTGTCTCCTATGAACACCGGATTCGTGAATCTAAGCTTGTCTATTCCATAAAATGCTATGATCGTCTTTTCCACATGCCCGAGCCTCACGAGCAAGCCGATCATGATGGAGAAGACGAGCGTTCCATGGGCTATTCTCCTGCCGAAGATGCTCTGCTTTGCGAATTCCTCATCCGTATGCAGGGGATTCCAATCACCAGTCAAACCTGCGAAGTTCACGATGTCAGCTTCCGTTACCGTTCTGCCAGATGTTTCGAGTTCCATTCCAATGCTGTAGTCTTCAAAATAAAGTCCTTCCCGTGTCAGCTTTGCCGTATCTTTTGTTGTATCCTTAGCTTCATGTTCCATTCTCCTCACCGTTTTTGCATATCCTTACCACTCTACCTTCTCCCTACTTCTCTACCGGCTCAAAGTAAAGTATGTCCGTGATTTTGCCCTCTCGCTCCTCTTTCCAGACCGCTTTAACCTTTGCCCCTGGCTTAAAGGTTTCGTGAACCTTTTTCCAATCGCTGAGATCTATCCCGCCAAGCAGGCAGAGCATGCCCGTATCGGCTCCATCAAGCTTAACTATGCCAGTAGCATATGGTGGATCCGGCAAACCTGTGAATTTTATGTAAGTCACGGTAACGGTAACAACCTCCCCCTCATCGCTAACTTCCACCCAATCTGTGGTGTCGACAAAGCACCTCTCACAAAAAGCTCTGGGCGGGACAAGAACTCTCCCGCATTCAGGGCATTTCACACCCATTATTTTCTTATCTTTTAAAGCTTCGAAAAACTTCGTGCCATGTTCGCCGGCAGAATGAACGTATGGGATTTCCCATTTCGTTTCAAACTTCAAAACCATCCTAACCACCTCCTTTTAATTAACCGTTATCTAACCCTTAAGCTTCTTTTTCGAAGATAGCAGCATCAAAGTGTGGAATTGCAACGTTCCTCCCCATGCGTGAGCAAGCGATACCTCAACGTTATCTATCTGGTTGCTTGCCTCTCCCATAATCTGAAGGGAGGCTTCTGCCAGCCTGACGAGCCCAGTAGCACCTATCGGATTCGTGCATAAAACACCACCCGATGGATTGGTCGGCATATCTCCGTCAACAAAGGTTACTCCCTCTCTCGCCATATCCTTGCCCTCTCCCTTCTTAGCGAATCCAAGAGCTTCCAGCTCAAGCACCTCCTGAATCGTGAAAGGCGAATACAGCTCCGCCACATCGATATCCTTCTTCGGATCGTCCACTCCGGCAAATCTATACAACCTCCTTCCTGCAATGGCCAAAGTGTCCCAGTAACTCAAATCCGGGCGATCTCCGGTATAGTAATCATCGCTTATAGTCGTTTCAGCAATAACCCACGCTGGATTGTCCCTTATCTTTTTAGCAACCTCCTCACTCGCAAATATCACGGCAACAGCCCCATCGCTTCTCGGACAGCACTCCAGAAGTTTTAGAGGCGAGGACACCATCGGACTGTTTAAGACTTCCTCCACGCCTATATCGAGCTTTATGTGCGCGTTTGGGTTCTTTAAAGCGTTCTTGTGATCCTTCACGCTCACCCAAGCGAGGTCTTCCTCTGTTGTGCCATACTTGTGCATGTGCACTGTAGCTTGGATTGCTGCAACGCTTATCGCTCCTGCCCCAGAATACCTTTCATAAATCGGGCAGACTGCCGTATTGAGGACTGGCTGAGCATCTACGCACTCCCCAACCCTCTGCGTGCATACAGCCATTACAATATCGAAAACTCCAGATGCTACATGCTCGTAAGCAGCTAAACCTGTGGTCATGCCTGTCGTGCCACCAGTTGAGATCTTCATGAACGGCTTTCCGATCCCGCCGGATGTAACATCCCATCTCTCTGGAAGATATATCCCATCAAATGGATCCATAGTCCCATACGCTATAGCTTGGATGTCTTTAATGTCAAGCCCAGCATGCTCCAAGGCTTTATTCATAGCCTCGTACGTCAGCTCTGGATGGGTTTTGTCATCTCTCCTAGTTCTGAACTTAGTCTGCCCAACTCCCACAACGGCAACTCTCCTCATTTTACCACCTCCTGCTTACCTCGCTAAAATTGCAACAGCGGCATTCTGGGCAAAGCCTGTCATCGCCTGAGCGATACCTTTGTCGATTTCTCCCTCTCTGAGCTGAAAAGCAAGATTCGCCAAGAGAAAAGCCCCGGTAGAGCCGTAAGCGTTTGTGCAAAGTGCACCTCCTGATTTGTTAACAGGGAGATCAGAATCGATCAGTTCTTTAGCCTTGCCGTATTCTGCAAACCCCAAAGCCTCAAGGATCATGAAGTGATAATCGCTGGTCAGATCCATAATCTCGGCAGCTTCAATCGCGGAGGGCTTAGCTTTCGCCATCTTGTACGCCATCTCGGCAGCTTTGGCAGTCGCGAAAAGCTTGCTTAAATCTCTTGTCCCCATGAAATAGTTATCATACGTCCATCCTAAACCTTCGATCCATATTGGCTCAGGATTGATCCTCTTAGCCGTTGTTTCCTCTGCCAGAATGAAGGCAACGCATCCATCGCACCATTCTGCGATTTCAGGCTTCCTCAGGGGATAGACTGCCATGTCGGAGCTGATTACTTCTTCTTCGCTTATTTTTTCCTTTTGAAAAGCATACTCGTTCTTAGCAGCGTTCTTTCTGTCCTTAACCACAACCTTTGCCGTGTCTTCTTCGCTAACGTTAAAGGTGTTTCTGTAAACGAAGCTCTGCATTGCATAACCCATTTGCAAAGAAAGCTTCAAATCCCTGTGAAATAGAGGATCCAAGCTCTGGAGTTCAACCAACTCGACAGGAGTTTCAGAACTATGCCCAAAGCCTAAAACTATAGCAACATCCGAAAGACCGCTTTTTACCCTCATGTAAGCCAGAGGCAAGGCAAAGGCTGCATCCTCGGCAACTCTTATTTCATGGCGAAGGTAACCGCCGGCTGCGGGAGCTACATACATGTTTGAGATCGTTCTGCCAACACCTAAATTGTCATATCCACCAAGGATGAAGCTGTCAATCTCTCTTCTCTCAATTTCTGCGTCCTCCATTGCCTTTTTCGCAGCTCTGTATGCGACGTTGTAGAAAGGTTCGTCGTGAATTTTGAATTCGGTAATTCCAATTCCTACTATACCCACTTTCATACACTACCACCACTCATACCAATCACACCTATTCACCACCTAAAATCGGTAAATCGCATCAAATCAAGATCAACGAGCTCCAAACTTCTTCCTCCAGTCAGGAATCTCTTTGTCTCTATCCCATCCGTGGTCTTCCCTCTCTTTCTCCTTCTCCTTCAGCTCCCACTTCTTTACTCTTCCAGTAGGTGTGTAGGGGAGCATCTGAACAAGTTCGATATATCGGGGTATCTTGAAGTAAGCCACCTTTCCGGCCATGTATTCTATAATCTCCTCCGGCTTGAGCTCCGCTTTCGGCAGAATGAATGCCTTTATCTCCTCACCTCTTTTTGGATCTGCAACCGGGATCACGGCTACATCCTGAACCTTCGGATGACTCTTTATCACATCCTCGATTTCCCAGCTTGCAATGTTTTCACCACTGCGCCTAACTATGAATTTCTTTCTGTCAACAAAGTACAGATATCCCTTCTCATCCATTTTTACAAAGTCTCCGCTGTAGAGCCATCCATCCTTGACGATTTCAGCTGTCTTTTCAGGAGCCTTGTAATAGCCAATCATCTGGGCGGGATTCTTCCGTATAAGCTCTCCAATCTTGCCTCTTTCAACTTCATTCCCTTCCTCATCTACAACCTTCGCCTCATGTCCAAGATCCGGAAAAACTGGAACGCCAAAGCTACCCATTTTCTTGTAGTTGCCGGGAGGATTCAAACACGGCAGAGGGTCTTCCGTCATGCTGTAGCCTTCCAACACCTCAACTCCAAAGCGCTCCTCGAATCCCTTCCATATCTCCTTCGGCATACCCCCGATGATGACATACTTGGCTGGATTATCCTTCTCTTCTTCCACTGGAGGCAGAGAGTAGAGTATGTTCGCAAGCGATCCGAGAAGATTGAAGTGAGTGCATTCATAGTTGCTTATATCCCGCCAGAAGTTAGATACGCTGAAAAGGCTCCTTAGCGTTATGATTCCGCCAGCAAACATCATCCCGAGGCTTGAGTATATCTGAGCATTTATGTGGAAGAGTGGCAAGCCAGTGTAATCGTTCGCACTTTCATCAACCATCCAAAGTGTGATCGCTTTTGCGGAGAGAACGTAGGAGTTGTGGGATAAAACAGCCCCTTTCGGCAGGCCTGTGGTGCCGGAGGTATATATTATCGCCATCGGATCTTCTGGCTTGATATCAGCCTCTGGATTGCTGGATTTTCCATCTAACGAGTCCATGGTCGGATACTCTTTGCTGTCTCCCCTTACAATTATGTTCTTCAGCTCCAGATTTGGCATTATCGATTCTACTATCGGAAGCAGATCTTCCTCAACGAATATCGTCTCCGATTCGCTGTTTCCGATGACATGTTTAGCATCGAGCTCGCGGTAAAACCAGTTTACTGGCACTTCAACAGCTCCGATTTTGGAGCATGCATAAATAGCTCTGAGATAATCCAGCGAATTTCTGAGAAAAAGGGCCACCCTATCCCCTTTCTCAACACCCATCTCAAGCAATGCGTTAGCGATTCTGTTAGCATCCCTGTTAAGCTCCCCGTAGCTGAGCTTTTCTCCAGTGTCGGCAAAAATGGCATAGGTTTTGTCTCCCCGAATGCTGGCAGCCGACTCCAAAGCTTCCTTTACAGTTTCTGCCTCAGCCATGTCTGCTGGAAGTCTTTTTACCGCCCAAGAGTAATTCGGCCAGCCCTTGAGCTCGCCTTCCTCAATTACAAATGCCATCCAACCACCCATAAAACTTTAATAATGATTTTTTATGAGCAAATATAAAACCGTTAAGCAGCAATTATGAGCATTTATGAGCATAGTTCAGCTTAAACTCAATCCGAATACCTTCTGTAAAATTTTAGAACGAATCCGTTAGTCGATATACTCGTGAGCACGTCCCATTTTTCCGAATAGTACTTTCTGTGTATCATCAGGATGTGTTCCGCCAGAAACTCGCTTACCTCCCTCCTCCTCATCGTGTGTTCGCAAAAGAACTGGATCCAACCCTGACCTTTCGTTATTTCAACGTAATCAACGCGGTTGAGGATTTTCCAGCCCCTCCTTACGGTTTCCAGAAATTCCTCGAGTTCAATTTCAACGAAGGGTTTTTTAAGAAACCATTCAACTGCCGTCTCCATACTGCTTTCATCAACCGCCCGCTTCGGATCTCCGCAGACGAGATACATGTACTGGCTTCTCCCACAGCCAGTGAAGTCCAGCTCCCTGATTAGTTTGATCAGTAACATGTCATCATCGGAGATTTGCGGTGACGAATCATCTAAAAGCCTGAGAGCAGCTTCAATAACGTGATTGTAACCTTTATAATCGTTTTTGTACTTCTCAAGGATTTTGAAGGCCTCATCGCTAAGAGTGGTCTGAATCCTTCGCTTGGCCATTGCTCTTTTTTGGTATGGGAATTAATAAATTTTCCTACCTATCCAAAGTTTTTTATTCTTCCACTCCTTAAAATTTTTAGACCAAAAATTGGATTACCGTTGGATTAAATCAATAAAAGGAGCTCTGCAAATGATAGCAGCAATAGGTCAGCTAAGGATTCTCCCCGATAGAAGGGTAAATTTGATGAAGGCGCTGAGCCTGATCAAGAGGGCGATCCAAGTTAGAGCTTCCATAGTCGTGCTTCCAGAGCTCTTCAACACCGGCTTACATCCGGAGAATTACGATGAGGTTGAACCTCTAGAAGAGGAGCTTTCGATGATCCTACGTCTTTCAGAAAGGAAGGATATAACAATAGTCGGAACTGTAGCCGAAAAAGTGGAGGGAAAGCTTTACAATACTGCCATCGTAATTCACAGAGGAAAGATAATCGGAAAATACCGAAAAACCCATCTTTTTCCGCTTTTAAAGGAAGAGAAAGATTACTTCTCAACCGGGGATGAACTCGTAGTTGTTGACTCGCCGATTGGCAAACTCGGCCTGATGATATGCTACGAAATCAGATTCCCTGAGATTGCAAGATACCTCGTACATAAGGGTGCAGAAATACTCGCTGTCCCCGCTGAATTTCCCGAAGCGAGAATAAACCACTGGAGGGTTTTGTTGAGAGCTAGGGCAATAGAAAACCAGTGCTACGTGCTTGGAGCGAACTGTGCTGAGGGCATTGACAGATACCCTGGCCACTCGATGATCGTCGATCCCTGGGGGAACATTCTTGTCGAGGCTGGAGACAGACAGGAAATAATCATGGCAGAAATAGATCTGGAGGAAATGAAAAGGATAAGAAAGGAGTATCCCTTCCTCAAAGATGTGAGAAAAGAGCTTCTTTCAGATGTTCTTGAGGTGGAAAGATGAAGATCGTTTTTGATGAGAGTTTTCTGGAAGTGTATACATCCGATCCGGCAGCGTCTCCAGGAAGGCTGGAGTCCATTCTGCAAGAGATTCAGGATTACGAGTTCGTTAAGCCTGAGCCTGCAAGCGATGAGGATATTCTGCTCGTCCACACTCCCGGCCATCTCGAATTCGTCAAAAGCATGCCTAGAATCTACGAACTCGCTGCTTTGGCGGCGGGAGCAACGATTAAAGCAGCCCATATAGCTTTCAGCGAGCCTGCTTTCGCTTTAGTAAGACCCCCTGGCCACCATGCAAGCCCGAACAGTTGCTGGGGATTCTGCTATTTCAACAACATCGCGATATCCGTGAGAAAGCTGATCGCTGAGAGGAAGATTGAAAAGGCTGTAATCGTTGATTTCGACCTCCATTTCGGAGATGGCACCGACAACACCTTCGCAGATGATGCCAGCGTTAGCTACTTCCACATGCCAGGTGGAGAGGTGGAGAGCATTCCCGAATTTCTTAAGAAAGAGGAATTCGACATAATAGCAATTTCGGCTGGCTTTGACAAGCACAAGGATGACTGGGGGAGATATCTCGAAACGGAAGACTACACAGAAATAGGGAAAATAATCAAAGAATTTTCAGAGGAAAAGTGCGAAGGAAGAAGATACGCTGCTCTGGAAGGTGGTTACAGCACGAGGGTGCTCGGAAGAAACGTTAAGGCCTTCATCGAAGGGTTCAAGTGATGATTGGTTAGATTAATTTTAAACAGCTGATCAAAAGTTTGGTTTAATGATGGATCCAGAAACCTTGATGACAGCGATAAAATGGATAATCGTCGTATTCATTGCTGGATTTATCGGCTACTTCGGAAAGTACTTAGGAAAGATTCTCATCGCGAAATTCCATGAGCGGAAAAAAGTTAGAGCGAAAAAGAAAACCGAAGAAGAGATTGAGCTGGAGAAAGAGAGACTGAAGCTGGAGAAGAAAAAGCTGAAAATCGAGAAAAAGAAGCGAAAGATGAAGGAAAAAGACTAACTCGTGAAGAAAGACCACTCACTGAACATCATCAAACATCATCAAGCCCGAAAGGAAAAATATATTAAAATTTCGGGAGAAGTGGAGAAGGGAGATATAATGGGGCCAATTCTGGAAAGCGAGATGACTAGAAAGCTCTACACAAATGTTGCTCTTTCGATTCTCTCCGGAATAACAATCTTCCTTTGGGCAAACGGGTTGTATGGAATGCTTTCCACCTTTCAGGTCTATTTCCGCCTTTCCTACGTTTTGCTCGCTTTCACAATTGCATTCATTTTTTTCACGGTCTTGCTCGAGCACAGAGGTGTAAAGGTGCCTTACCTCTTTGGTGGAGCCGGATTGCTTGCTTCCATCGTTACATTCATAGGCATCTGTGCGGTAAATGGAGTCTTCTGGCTACTGGATAACTTCCCTCCCCTCGATAACCTGTTGATAATGCTCTCTATCAGTATTCTCGTAGGATTTGTTTTCATAAAGCTCATAAAAAGGGAGGAATACTGAGACATAAACCTGTGCTCTAAGACAAAACCTGTGCTGAAGTCTACGAAAAGTTAACTATTTCTACCCCATCGTTGGCGATTGCTTATGAAAATTGGGCTCATTGCAGACATCCACGCAAACCTTGTGGCCCTCGAAGCTGTAATGGAGAGAATGAATTCATGTGATGAGATAATCTGCGCTGGGGATGTTGTTGGCTACTACCCTTACTTTAACGAAGTAATCGAGCTGTTGAGGGCAGAGAGAGTTCATTCGATTATTGGAAATCACGATTATGCTGTACTAACCGGAGACAACTCCAATTTGGACACCTATGGAAAGATCTCTGCCAACTTTACGAGAAAGAGGCTAGAGGTAAAAAACAGAGAATGGCTTGATTCGCTGCCTTACCAGCTTCAAACCGAGTACTTCAATGTTTACCACGGAACCCCAGCAGACAGCATCGATGCGATTTTCGTTTACATCTTCCCGACATTCCCGTTCATCGACAAAATTCTTGAGGAAGAGGGGAAAAGTGTCGTTGTAGGGCACACGCACATCCAATTCGAAAGAAAGCATGCTAAGAGGGATTTAAAGATAGTCAATCCGGGAAGCGTTGGACAGCCAAGGGATGGAGATAGCAGGGCAGCCTTTGCGATCTTCGACACAGAAAAGACTGAATTCAGCTTGAGAAGAGCCGGTTACGATATCGAGGAAGTTTGGTTTGCTGTCCACAATGCCGGCTTGCCGATAGCCCAAGGTCTGAGGCTCTTTGAGGGATATTAGATTTGATATAATATAATAGTTAAATAAAATAGATTAAAGATAAAACTAAATTCTCTTAAACTTAAATTCTTTTATTCTCTTATTCTCCTTTCTCCTCCTTCCACCTACTCCTCTACCCTTACTAATTCCACAACCTTCACACTATATCCCTTCTCGCAAACTCCTGGTGAGTCTCCAATTACCTTCTCAACCACAACCGTTTCCCCATTTTTCAACTCAACTGGATGGCAGAGGTTGTACATTGAGCAATCCAAGTAATCGCAATCTTTCTTGTCGTACTTAATTTTCGCCCCGGGAACGGACTTTTTCGAGTCGAGCAAAGCAATTATTGGCAGCTCAACCACCTCAACTGCAACAACCCCACTGTCATGCAGGGCGCATTCCTGAACTGTCCCATCCCTCAAATTCACGATCTTATACTTTGCGTTCTCCCTCAAGCGGAGACACGTTCGCTTTATCTTGCATCCCTCACATTCAGGTTTAGCTCCGAGGAATGTGAACTCAACCCCAACATTTGCCCAATCCTTTCCGCAAAGGGTTATGATCTTGTTCACCTCATCCATAAGATCACCTTTTAGTCTTTAATATTCTCTAATCTATTCTTTTATTAATCTATTAATTCTTCATTCTATTTAAGCTTATGCAAGCAGATTTGCAAGTGTTCGCAGGTTCTCATTAAGGCTTAAATAATTTTTTAAATAATTTTTAGCTAGTCTTTCAATTCCGATTTTAACAAATTCAATTTGCCCCCCTAATCTCCAATTTTTACAAGGTTAAGGAATTTTTTTCACATTGAAAGTTTTAAATACACTGCAAAGGATTTCGATTCATGCCAAAGAAAAAGGAAGAGGTTCCTCTCCCCGAAGTTAATATTGGAATGGTTGGTCACGTTGATCACGGTAAAACAACCTTAGTAGCTGCTTTAAGCGGTGTTTGGACGGACAGACATAGCGAGGAGTTAAAGAGGGGGATTTCGATAAGGCTGGGATATGCCGATACCACCTTTCGAAGATGCCCGAAAGGTGGAGAATATTTGGTTGAAGAAGTTTGCCCGAAGCATGGTGTGAAAACCGAAATTCTAAGGACTGTAAGCTTCGTCGACAGCCCTGGACATGAAACCCTGATGGCAACTATGCTTTCAGGAGCCGCCTTAATGGATGGTGCTGTGCTTGTGATTGCTGCCAATGAGAAATGTCCGAGGCCACAAACAAAAGAGCATTTGATGGCTCTCGATATAATAGGTGTTGATAAGATTGTAATTGCCCAGAACAAGATTGAGATCGTTTCTAAAGAGAGAGTAGTCGAGAACTACAAGGAAATTAAGGAATTTATTAAAGGAACCGTAGCCGAGAACGCTCCCATAATCCCAATTTCTGCCCAGCAGAGAGTTAATCTGGACGTTTTGATAGAGGCTATTGAAGAGACGATTCCAACGCCAGAGAGGGATCTTCACTCTCCTCCTTTGATGTTCGTTGCAAGAAGTTTTGATGTCAACAAGCCTGGCTCCCCACCCGAAAAACTTCTGGGCGGCGTCTTGGGTGGTAGCCTGCTGAGGGGAAAGATCTCGGTTGGAGATGAGGTTGAGATTAAGCCAGGCCTTAAAGATGAAAGGGGGAACTGGAATCCCCTAACTTCAGAGGTAGTTGGAATTATGGCCTCTGGGAAGAGTGTTGAGGAAGCTACTCCCGGCGGATTAGTTGGAATTTCAACAAAGCTTGATCCAAGACTCACAAAGAGCGATGCTCTAGCTGGAAACGTTCTTGGACACCCAGGAGAGTTGCCTGATACACTTTTCGAGTTCTCAATGGATGTGAAGCTGCTGGAAAGAGTTGTTGGGACTGAGGAAGAGCTTCAGGTTGAGAAAATCAAGATGAATGAGCCTTTAATGTTAAGCGTTGGCACAGCGACAACTTTGGGGGTTGTCACATCGACGAGAGATGAGATAGTAGATGTAAGGCTTAAACGACCCGTTTGCGCTGAGAAGGGATGGAATGTGGCTGTGAGCAGAAGAATAGGAAGCAGATGGAGACTTATAGGGGCTGGCGTAATTAGATGAGTGCTAAATTCTGATTAAATCGATTAGAGATATGGACTTAAAGAAAGCGTGCTTTGATACGAATTTCCTGATCTATTCGGTAAAGCAAAACATTGATTTCATCGAGCAGTTAAGAAAAAGAGGATTCAGTCACTTTCTCATACCGAGCAGCGTTTTAAATGAGCTGAAAACGTTAAGCCGATCTCTGAGAGGAAAAGAGAGGCTTGCCGCAAAAATTGCGCTGGAAATCGTAAATTCAGAAAGCTTTACCATAGTTGAAACCGATAAAAAGGCTGATGATGCGCTTTTAGAGGTTTGCGAGAAGGAAGGAGCTTTGCTTTTTACCAATGACAGATTGCTTATTAAAAGAGCCAGAAAGAAAGGTGTAGGAGTTGGTTTTATAAGGGGATTTAAAAGGATTGAGCTTTATTAGATTGCCATTTCAATTACTTCGCTTAATACTTCAAGGTTACCTAGTCTATGTTCATTAATACTCCTCTCCGCAGGAACATTTCCGAATATCTCGGGCATGATAATAAATAGAATCTGAAATCGTTTTTTCAGAGAGATGCCGAGAGATGTTAAATGCAACCTTCAGAACTCAGAATCTCTCTGATTTTTTCAACAAACGTCTCAGCCTTCTCGACAATTTCCTCAGCAAACTCCTCTCCAGGCTCCGCAAACACCTCATACGTCCCTGCAAGTCTTGCATCAAACGCCTCGTTCAGATTCCTTCCATATCTTTTGTCAATAAGTCCTTTCTCAACGATTTCTTTTCCAAATGTCCTTATAACACCAACATGCGTTTTCGGTTTACTTCCTTTAGCAAAAAGCACTGCCTGAGCAGCGTGAAACATAGCATAATATGCCCTGTCGATGGCAGATCTAAGACTTTTGGCAGCAAGAAGGTCTTTAGCATCGCTAAGAAATTCATCAGCCAGTTCCAGCTGCCTGCGCACGAATTCCTCTGAAGATTCCGTTCCTCTCATAAAGCACAACACCTTCTGTTAGGACATTCTCAGCGAAAGGAGACCCCAATTCCAGAAGCCTGAGAAATCTCTCTCTGTCAATGAAGAAAAATGACAGGAGAACATCATATTCGAGATTCACATCATAGGCTATATCATAAACTCTCTCCCTTATTTCCGGATGAGCTGTGATTATTAGAACATCTATGTCGGAATTTTCATCAGCCTCATTTCTTGCTGCGGAACCATAGAAGATGATGGCATCTATTCTATCACCAAGTTCTCTTACAGCTCTATTGGTGAATGATTCCACGGCCTCCCTATATCTCCTTCCTGTTTCAAGCATAATCTAGTATTTTATTATTTTACGCTTAAAAGTGTTTTTCGATTCTTGACTTTCTGGATGAAAAATGATAGGTTTGGATGGGGGCTCGTGTATTGCGTCCCCTTCCATGAGAGCCAGAGAGGTGTTGTATCGCAAGGTATGTCACTGAAACACGAGAACCTTGTTTTCAGGGGGGTTTCGGAAACGTTTTCTAATGACTTCGTCTATGTTTTTCGTTAACGATGATAGGGGCCGGAATTACCATTCTACATACTCAACAGAGACGAGATTTTCAACTATTACGACCAGTTTATGGACAGAGTCGATGTGAATGATGATACATTATTTTTTCAGAACAGACGATCATCTTTACAGGTTCGAGGATTACGTTTACCCGATAGAGGAATACGGAAATGAGCGTGCAATGTTTTTTTCTCGAGATGGGGGAGTAAAATCTATTCAGAGGAGTCGATCCGTTGTCTCTTACTGAAAGAGTTGATTTAGGAAGAGGAGAATTCGAGAGTGATAGATGCGCGCCGAGAGTTTAATTTATTGTTTAGGGGTCGATTACAGCAAGTACAAGTCCAGCTGGATTGCTCGGTAAGGTCAAGCTAATCACAAAGCTAACCTAACGCCCCGAGTTCTCTTTATGAGTATAAACGCTGAGAAAAATTCTTGTTTCTTATCAACAAACGTATTAGCTGCATCAAAAACCGGTATAACCTCCCTTATCATTATTTCCAACTTTCGGTTTAACATTAAAATTGGCATATTAGACCTTTTTGCAAATCCAAGTATTTTGCCTATCACATCTCCGAGTATGTTAATTTTTGGTGAAAGTTCTACAATCAATTTTTCATCTTTAAATTTCTCGTAACAGAATTCATACACTTTTTTATCTACCATTTCTCTCGTGATCGGTTCAAATTTAATTCCACTGATTTCCTTTTCACGGGAAATTTTAGATAGCAAACGAAAGTCCACCGTTCTCATAGTCCACTTTCTAATGAGATCTGATATAAATTGATAATATTGAACATCCACTTCGGCCTTTGTAAAGAGCTTATAGATTGTGTCTGAGATATAATAAACAGGCTTGAAATCAATTCTGCCAACTTCAACCATTTTGTTCAGTTCAGGAAATACAGAAATGTCTATAATTACCTCTTTACCTGGAGCTTTGATTCTTTCTTTAATTTCCTGAAGAATATAATCTAAACTCGTGTCTTCCATAGTTTTTTATTTACTTAAGAGGTTAAAAACTTTGCACACTCTCCCTCTTCCTATTTTCTTTCGCACCAAAACAATAGATTAAACTTGGTCCGGCGAACCAATCACGTCTCTCGAGAATTAGCACGGACATAGCAAGTTTTCGCAGTTTGTTCTGCTTTTCGCACTGCTTGCGAATGATGGAAGACTTTAGTAACAGAATGATCAAGCACTGCAGGATAAGTGTTCTTCTTTTCCCAAGCTCTACCAGAGGTCATGAAGTTGATGCTCAATAATGACATCACCGAATATATATAGTGGAGAAAAACCGATGGGCCCGCGGGGGTTTGAACCCCGGACCTCTCGCTTTCTGAAGTTTAGCTCAAACCTTATCAGGCGAGCGCTCTAACCAAGCTGAGCCACGGGCCCTCAAATGCTCTGAACAAGCCTAATTTCTTACCATGGGTTTATGAAGTTTATGGTCTCAAATATAAGATTTCAAGTATAAGATCTCAAATCTTTCCCCTGTCCAAAACCTCAGCTCTTAAAGTTTGCCAAAATCTTTCAATCGTCTAATCGTTCAACCGTTCAATTGAATTCTAAGGGAACAGTTCTCTCCAGAATTAGCGACTCAAGCATACCTCTCTGCATGAAAGCGATTATCGGAAGCGTAATAAATACTCCCAGCTTCCTTTCGTTCTCCTCTATCACAACTATCGACCTTCTGGAGTCGAAAACGAAGAGTCCTTCCATCCTGAATCTGATCCCATCCTCGATAATACCCTGAAGATAGCCATCCATGAGCCAGCCATCTTTTATTATCACCCGCAATTCCACATACTCCCGGAGCTTCCTCAAGCGTTCATCCATCTCGTCAAACACGCATATTATTTTTCCACCACTCCTCGAGAATTCCAAGATCTCATTTTCAAGCCCCAAAATAAGATCGGGATTTGATGATAGTATTAGAATTTCTTTTTCGCTCTGATTAACTAATTCCCTAATTCTCTCCCTTATATTCCACTCTCCCCTCATCACAAGAGCAGGAGAGAATTCTTCCCTCTTGGAGAATTTCAGCTTTTCAAGCTCGATTAGGCTTTCTTCGGCAGCAGCTATATACCTCCGCCTCAGCTTCTCCACGATTTTCTCCGGTTCCACAGCTTTGTATCGCTTCGGTTCAGCTTCTTCCACATCCGCAAATCCCTTTTTCGCAAGCTTATCGAGAACATCATAAACCCTCGCTCTCGGAACTCCGCTATCGTCATGCACTTCTCTGGCAGTAGCTTTCCCCAACCTTACAAGCGATATGTACACTCTGGCTTCATACTCGCTCATTCCAAGAAGTTTCAGATTCTCAACTACCTTTTCCATTGTTACTACTACAGTGACAACAAATTTAAATATTTTGATTGATTAGGAGAGGTGGGAGGTGTGAAACTTGAGAGCCTTGAGATTTCTTCCACTTGTAATCCTTGCGGTATTTATCCTAATCTTGCCCGCCACAGCAACTCAGATAAGCTTCCACGTGAGCGTAGTGGGTGACGGAATTTTGCATCCAGGAGATGAGATTCCCTTAACGCTCATAATTCAGAACGATGCCCGCTACACTGGGCTTTTTAACGAGAACATTTCCGAGATGCTTCCCATGCTGACTTTGGCCAAAAATCTGAGAGTTGAGCTTGATTCAGTTTACGGAGTTGTTGAGGTAAAAAATGTCGATGAGCAGGTGTTGGGAGATTTGCCCTCAGGCGTGCCTGCTAGGGCGGTGTTCTTGATTAAAATCCCCGAGGATGCGAGAGAAGGAGAACACTCCATTCCACTTAAGCTCAAATACACAAGGGTGGAATACGATCCAATCAATCAGAAACTCGTTTATTTCGATGAAAGAGATCTTGAGTATTTCAAAATTAGCATAAAGAAGAAAGATTACGATTTCTCGATCCTTTCAGTATCATCAGACCTCGTTGCAGGAAAGGAAGGATTGGTTGAAGTAAAGATAAAGAACATCGGCCTGAACACGATTGAGGATGCGATGGTTCTGTTAAACTGCACACCCCCAATTCAACCAAATCCAAAGGCTATGAGTGCTTTCCTCGGAGATCTGAAGAGTGGAGAGGAGAGAACAATCAAATTCAAGGTATACGTGATGAGCGGGGCTTTGAATCAGACCTATCCCGCAAACCTCATGCTGAATTTCAAGATGCATGGCAGGCCAATGGTTCTTTTCAAACCACTAGGGCTGCAAGTTAAAGCGGAAGACCACTTTTCCCTCGCAAATATTGAGAGCTTCGTTTCATCTCCAAAAACCATAAGAGTTTCACCGTCGGCATCCCTTTCTATGTCCATTCCGGGCTTATCGGGCTTATCGATCCCCAGCATGGGCAACATGGGTAAGCCCGGAATGTCTGGAATGCCATCTCTTCCTTCAATCCCTTCCATTCCTTCTATGCCATTGCCTTCTACTCCTTCCGCTCCGTCTTCGATGTCTTCAGTGGCAACTGTCCCATCTAGAGGGTACATCTCTCTAACCCTGACAAACGTAGGCGAAGATGTTAGCGATGCATACGCTTTCCTCTCCTTCGATACTCCGTCGATACAGGTTGAGAACAGTCCTTACATTGGCGAGCTTGGAAAGGGTGAGTCGAGGGAATTAACCTTCTATCTGAGAAACTTTGCTCCTCCGGGTGATTACATGGGCTATCTTATTGTCAGGTACATAAACAAGCTCGGAGATGAAGAGCTGAGCGGAAAGCTCTATCTCAAACTCCATGTCTCTGCCGAACCTGCATTGAAAGTTTTGAAGAGTGAAACAAGGGAACTGATTCCGGGAATGACCGGCGAACTGATTCTCAATCTTGAAGATAGCATAGATGCTTCGAGTGCTAACTTGTATCTTCTTTCACCCGAGAGCGGATTAAAGGCAGTAAGCTCCTCAGCCTTTGTTGATGACTTCTCCAAAGACGTAAGATTCAGAATTTCAGCGGATGGCGATATAGTTTCGGGCCTGTATACCCTCTACCTCATAGAAAGCTTCAGCACGGCTAAAGCCAAAGACCTGGTAAGCATTGCTGAGGTGCCAGTAAAGGTGGAATCCAAGAGTGCGTACTTCGAGATAGTTTCAATCGAAAGTAGCGAACTCTATCCCGATTCAACCGGATACATCACTGTAAAGATAAGAAATTCAGGAACGATGGATGTGCAGAATGCTGTTCTAAAACTTGAACTCACGCCACCTCTGTCTGTAGCGGGAGGAAGTGCGATAGGCGGCATGATCGGTCAATCTCAGCCCGGGACATACTTCATTGGAAAGCTAAAGCCCGGAGACACTGCAATAGCAAAATTCAGGGTTGAAGTTGACAAGGATGCCGGAGAAGGCATGTTTCCGGTTAAGATTCAGCTGGAATACCGAGACAGCCAAGGTTACATGCACACGAGCGATGAGATAACAACCTCCGTTGAAGTTAAGGAGAAACCAGCGATAACTCCACTAATTGGAGGAGCTTTGGTTCTTGCAGTCATAGCTTTAGTTATCGCTGCTAGATTCGCAAGGAAAAGAAGATCTCAAAAATGAATTTAGATGAAAATAGACATCCTGCAGCGATGACGGGGATGACTGGAGCTAAACCAGGGATGGCGGGAATGCAAAATCCGCATCATACAGAGCACAACCCCTGGGTATCCATGATCCCCGTCGCCATAGGAGTTTTTATGGTTTTGCTGGATGTGAGCATACTCAACGTTGCCTTACCCTCCATCACCCAAGAATTCAACGCGAGAGCTTCTGATGTCCAGTGGATTCTGAATGCTTATCTGATAACCCTTGTAATTCTGCTGATCACCTTCGGAAAGATCGGAGATATGGTGAAAAGAAATTTACTTTACGCGACTGGCATGGGTATATTCACATTAGGGAGTTATCTCTGTGCTCAATCCTGGAGTATTGGCTCTTTTATAGCTTTCAGAGTTCTGCAAGCCGTTGGTGGAGCAATAATGATGGGGAACAGCATCGCTTTGATTACTGAGTTATTTCCTCTGGGCAAGAGAGGGGCTGCAATGGGCGTGAATGCAATACTCGTCGCTACAGCCTTCAGCCTTGGACCGATACTTGGAGGGTGGCTCACCACGCATCTCGGCTGGCACTGGGTTTTTTACATAAATGTCCCGATTGGGATTGCAGGAGTCACGCTTGGCTTGCTCTTGCTCCCGAGTTTAGGAAAGAGAGTAAGCGAGCCGATAGATTTCCCGGGCCTGATTTTGCTCGCGATGGGACTCGGATTTTTCACCCTTGGAATAATAAAAGGCCAAGACTGGGGCTGGGATTCGGAAAAGACAATAGCCTCCTTCATAATTTCCTTCCCCTATCTAATCGCCTTTGCTGTCAGAGAAATAACCTACGAGTATCCCTTGCTTGACCTGCGCCTTTTCAGGATAAGAAACTTCACGGCCGGGATTGTTGCCCTGTTCTTCATAATGATGGGGGTCTCAACCTCCCTTTTCCTTCTTCCTTTCTTTCTTCAAGGAATTAAGGGTCTAACTGCTGAAGAATCAGGGTACTGGCTCGTCGCAATTCCAATAATGAATACCGTAGTATCTCCAATAGCCGGGAGGCTGAGCGATAAGATAAATCCGAAAATAATGATGACTCTCGGTCCCTCAATTTTCACTATCGGCCTGTATTTGCTCAGCGATCTTAAAGTGGGTGTGACGTTCTGGGAGCTAACTCCCGTGCTCTCTTTCCTTGGAATTGGCCTCGGATTGCTCATGGCTCCAGCCTTAAACGTAGTCATGGCTTCCATTCCAATTGAAAGGGCTGGAATGACAAGTGGCACAATCAACACGATGAACAACCTCGCCCAAGCGATGGGTATAACTTTCGGAGGAGTTCTCTTAACGGGAAAAATGAACGATCTGATCCCTGGCTATGGAAACCAGCTTCCTAATCCTGGTCAGATGATGATTCTGAAGTACATCGCAACCTTTGGAATTACCTCCCCGCTTATAGGGATGGTGGAGGCTTTCATGGAGAGCTTACATCACGTTTTTCTTTCGGCGATTCCTCTTCCATTGTTGGGATTATTCATCATCCTTGTCTTCCTCCAAGGCAAAGCCCATATTGAGAAAGTCAAGCAGATGAGAAAGATGATGACTCAGGTGGCTCAGGTAGCTCAGGCAGCGCTTTAGTTTGATTGAGTTTTGATTAAGCTTGACTATGCTTAATCATGATCGGTAATCGATGATTGGTAATTACAATGGCCTTTTCGCAATAAATAAGTAGCAAGGCCGAAATCGAGATTTGTGCGAAATGTGTATGTGATATCCCTCTCCGCATTCACGGTAATGGTTGGTGTAGGGGTAATCGCCCCTCTGCTTCCGATTTTTGCAGAATCTTTGGGTGCAAGTGGTTTGTGGATTGGAATCATATTCTCCGCATACTCCCTCTCCAGAATGGTATTTCTACCAGTGGCGGGAAAACTGAGCGATATCCACGGAAGGAAAAAAACAATGCTAATCGGTTTATTTCTTTACTCTATACTCTCTCTCCTTTATATAGCATCTAGCGATCCGGTTCAGCTCTCCGCTGTGAGATTCCTGCACGGAATAAGTTCCGCGATGATAATTCCTGTCGCTATGGCGGCGGCAGTGGACTCCTCTTCGAAAGGAGAGGAAGGGTACGCTTTAGGTACCTTCAATCGATCTCTCTTTTTGGGAATGGCTTCAGGCCCGATCATAGGAGGCTTTGTATCGGACCTTTTCGGCTTTAAGGCCACATTTCTAGCTATAAGCTTGCTCGGTTTCCTAACCCTTCTTTTGACTTTCTGGACGTTTCCCGAAGTAGAGATGAGAAGAAGGGAGGTTAAAACTGCAGTAAATAAACGGATAACTGCCGCATTGCTTTTTAGATTTATTAACTCCATGGGTAGGGGAAGCATGTTGAGCTTTTTTCCAATCTATCTCGGGTTACTCGGCTACAGTGCTGCAACGATAGGCATCCTGATTTCGACGAATCTACTCGTTTCAGCACTAATACAACCCACTTCTGGAAAATTCTCCGACAGAATTGGGGCAAGATACCCCGTTGCTCTATCTGCGATTCTTAGCGCGATAATTCTTATTTTAATACCAAAAACAGTAGAAATATCGTTTTTGCTCGGTCTGAGCTTTCTCTTAGGTATTTCCAGCGCCCTCGCGATTCCGGCAATTGGAGCTTTGGTTGCGGTCGAAGGGAGAAATGGTGGAATGGGACAGTTAATGGGTACCCTTTCCGCTGCAAAGAGTTCGGGCAGGATTGTTGGGCCACTTATCTCAGGAGCTATTTACGATCTGTTTGGGGGTGGAATAGAAGGCATTGGTATTGCTTTCAGCTTCGCAGCTTTGCTTTCAATTGCATCTCTTCTGATTTTTCTTTTGCTGGAAAAATAAAGAAAATAAGGAAAAATGAGAGGTTTAAGAGGTGACTGTGTAGGCAACCGAGGCAAATGGATTTAAGCCAGAGGATCGAATACCATTTCGGTGAGATTATGAATCTGGAGGATAAGGTTGCCATTGTCACCGGGGCCTCTAGGGGTATTGGGAGAGCGATTTCAATTGCCCTTGCAAGAAAGGGGGCTAAAGTTGTCATAAATTATGCAAAAAACGAGAATGCTGCCATGAAAACTCTTGAAGAATGCCAAAAATTCAGCAGTGGAATTATTTTCAAAGCGAATGTTAGAAGGAGAGACGAAGTCAGAAAAATGGTTGAGGCTACTCTGTCCACTTTCGGGAGAATAGATATTCTCGTCAACAACGCAGGCATTTTTAGGCAAAGCGATAAGGCCCGAAGAGATACCCGAGGCCGAGTGGGATGAAGTGCTTGATGTAAATCTGAAAGGTGCCTTTATCACTACTCAGGAAGTGCTAAAACACATGAAAAGGGGAAAGATAGTTAACATTTCATCCTTGGCGGGAAAAGACGGGGGAGTTATGGGGATGCATTACGCTGCTTCAAAAGGTGGCCTAATTGCGATGACGTTCAATCTGGCGAGGCATCTCGCACCAAATATCCTTGTAAATGCTGTTGCTCCAGGGCCAATAGATACCGAGCTTCTCGATGAGGAAACGAAGGATAGACTAAAGGCTCTCTCCCTGATTGGGGAGATTGCAAAACCCGAAGACATAGCCAGTGCAGTTATCTTCCTGCTCGAAAACGATAACATCACCGGTGAGGTCATCGATGTTAATGGAGGAAGACTGATGGATTGACGAATTAATAGATTATAGGGTCCTTACAAAACTAACCCTCAGCCAATCTCTGCAAAGCCTTCTTTTCC
>JACDNU010000002.1 GCA_017656505.1 Archaeoglobus sp.
GGTTAAGAAGTTTTTGGATATTGGTTAAATTGGTTATGTCAGATACTATAATTTCATCAGAGGTTCTAAAAGCTAGTTAATCTTTAAATATTATGACATCAAAATTGGATAATATGACATCAAAATTAGATAAACTGTTTGGTTCAAAAACAAGAGTGGCTTTACTAACCAAGCTCATGCTCAACCCCGATAGACAGTTTCACATCCGTGAACTCTCAAAAACTTTAAACATTCCCTACGGGATGGTTTACCGGGAGATAAAGAATCTTGCATCACTCGAGATAATAAACGAAAATAGGGTGGGAAAAATCACCCTGATCTCTCCAAACAAGTCTCTTCCCTACTTTGATGACTTAAAAAACTTAATAATCAAAACCACAGGAATTGCAGAACCGATCAGGGAAGCACTTTCAAAAATAAAAGGTATAAAGTACGCGTTAATTTTCGGTTCCTTCGCGAAAGGAGAGGAAAGCGAAGCGAGCGATATCGACGTTCTGATAATAGGTAACGTGAACGAGGAAAAAATCCTGAAAGAGTTAAACAAGGCAGAGGAAAAAACAGGTAGGGAGATCAACCACATCCTCTGGAACGAAAAGGAATTTCTGAAAAAGGCCAGAAGCAGACATCATCTTTTAACAGATATAGCTGGGAATCCCGTAATAATGCTTGTAGGTGAAGAGGATGAGTTTAGAAGAGCTATTAAGAGATAGAATCATAAGAAAGATAAAACCGGATCGAAAATTGGCATTGAAATCGCTGGAGCATGCTAAGAGAGATATAGAAACTGCCAAGATTTTAATTGATAACGAAAGATTTGACTGGGCGCTTGCAGTTGCGTACAATGCCATGCTTCAGGCCGGAAGGACTCTGATGTTCAGCAGGGGATTTCGTCCTTCAAGCACGGAAGGTCACGTTGCAGTAGTCAAGTTCCTTCAAGCAACACTGGGAAAAGAAGTTGGTGAGAAAGCGATAATAGTAATGAATGGTACGAGAAAGAAGAGGCACAGAGTCATCTACGAAGAAATTGATATTGTATCCGAGAGCGAGGCTGAACAGGCGGTTGCTTGGGCTGAAGAGTTAGTAGGAAGGATTGAGGAGCTGATATAGAGAACAATCAGCAATCAGAAATTAAATATCTTAAAAAAACTCCAAATACCCAGTAAGCTCATCAGATTGCTATTACGATCTCGTTGTACTTCAGTGAGGTTTTATGAGAATAACAAAAAATAAAATATACAAAATTTAATAACCAAGATAAAAGAGAAAAGGGTTGCTCAAAATGGAAGAGAAAATTCCCGGTTACGAAGAACAAAAAGTTCTGGGAGATCGCGATACAACTTCAGAATACGTCGAGGCTGCAAGAGCAGAGTTCAGAGACTGCGTGAAAGCAACTTTCCTGGAAATCGCCAAAAAAGCGTTTTATGGAGATGGAAACATTGCAGAATCGGTAATGGACAAAGCGACTAGTTGCTGGAGAAAGTATTTCCAGTCGATGAAGGGAGGAATAAACATCACCGAGGAGGACATCAAAAAGGCGATCAGAGGAGAAGAGGAGAGGCAACGGCGATTATACGATGCTCTTGCAACATTAACTGTAAAATTCAGGGAGAAAGGATTTCAAGCGGAGATCCTACCACCCGATAAACACCAGAGAGATTCTGGATGGGATCTAGGACTAACGGCAGAGTGTAACTTGAAAGTTGATAACATCCTCTTCTGCGCCTTTCCATTGATCCCAGCAAAAACAAAAACAGGGAATTTTGAGAATCTAAGGTCGAAACTCGCCAGTGTTGTGTTTATCAACGAAGATTGTGTACTGCTACTGATACAACCGCGTGATAAGATGTCGGAAGGAATATCAGAGGCATCAGAAAATTTCTGGAAGGCAAACAAGGAGTTCTTCCATGAAAAAGACGTGAAACACGATTTTCCGGATGCTGATATAGCCGTTCTGAAAAACAACTTTCTCCTTCTAATCTCTTCAAAAACTTTCACCAACGCGGAGTTAGAGGAAATTAGAAGAAGGTACGGTGTAGTTACCATAGTGAAAGGGGATTCGAGCGGCCAGGGTTTTATCTACACCGGAAAAGAAGGGGATTTTCTGCGGGTTTGATTGTACGGTAATAACCAAATTTGGTTATGTTGCTGGTTTAGTTGGTGGTGCTGGTCGTGATAATTGTACTGGTTGTGCTTCTGACCTCAACCTTTTACGTTTAATAAAAAGAGGGTTTGTCAGGGTTTGATATAAGTATAGGATACTTACCACTTAACCGTCCCATCCATCACCCTAACAACCCCACAATTGAATTGTACAACCCCATCAGCGACTTCATGATGTTTATCTTTAGAATTTTAACGAGACTTACGCCCTCATAATTTACATCTCCGCTATTTATCGCGTCCATCGCCGCGTTAACGATGTCATTTGATCCTATAATTTCTCTCACAACTTTCTCGGTCGTCCATGCCCTGATTGTTGGATTTGAGATTCCGCCTTCAGTAAATTCTGCAACGTAAGCATCTCTGGTTACCGCTCCAACAACTAAGGTCGTGCCATCCTCGCGAGCTATCTCGATGTTTATCCGCTCGTTGCCAATTATGCTCTTTATCATTCCCGGCACCGCATTAACGTTCTCATTGTACTCGTCCTTCTTCTCTACGAGCAATTCATACAAGGTTGGTTCTTCACTTACCTCGGATTCATTCAAATCCGCAATGGACTCCGTAATACCACCTGTACTTATCTGGAGCGCAAGCACCTCGTATTCCCTGAATTCCTCAGCACTTCCTCCCCAGCCGACTTCGATGAGGTTATCCGATTTCAGAAGTCTTTCATCCGTTGGATACACGAGTTCGTATCCGTCAAGGTCAGGATTATCATCGTACGCAACAATCGGCTCGATCAGCTCAAGAGAGAGTTCCTCTCCGTTGAGGTATAGTTCCACGTTCTCTAGGAAGCTAATCTTCGCTTCATCCATCGATTCATCCAGAGGTTCAACGATGATGCTGACATACGGCTCGTTTTCTGGATCCCTTGCCATAGCTTTCAGAAAATCACTGTTAAGATCCCATGTAAGCTTCCCGGCTTTGGCTGTTTTCTTAGGAGGTATAGGCTCCTTAACCGGATCCCTTATCGCTTTGTTTAAAGCATACTCATAACGCTCCCAGTTCCCGTGATCCGTAACCCAGAAAATAAACTGTTCATTCTTGTTCATCTTCTTGCTCACGTTCTGAATCGCCTCATACAGAGCTTTCTTTGTTCCGGGTCCATCTACATATGCTGGAGCATCCGAGCCATCGGATCGCTTTTTACCATCTCCTGCAAGCACAACTATTCCCTCGTCGGTAAAGCCCTGCTTTCTCAATGCTTTGTACATTCTGTCTATGTTGTTCCAGTGGCGCAGGGCATTTGCATCGCCAGCGAAAAGAATTGCATGCTTACTTGCAACATCTGAGCCATCAGTTTTCTTCCCAATCCTAATGTCGTCTCCTTTGCCTACGGAAATATACTGAGAGTGTTCGACATGTCTCTCGTAAATTCCGTAAGGTCCAGTTGCATCTTCCTTTTCTGCCATTCTGGCAATCTCCTTAATAGTTGGCTTCTCTGATTTTTCGAGTTCTTCGCCTACCTCCTTTGGGTATAAACCCTCAGCTTTTGTAAAACCACGTTTCTTTAACTTCAAAAAAGAATCGGGATTATACGAATCTCTCAATCCAAACGCCGGTTCATCATGCTTTGAAGCGCTGAGGAAAGCTGCATCGCCCGTTCCGTTCAGCTTATCCTTCAGATCGTCGATCATGCCCCCTCCGAAGCACTGGTTGAAGATGAAAATCAGGTTTGCATAGCCTTTATCAGCTATCCACATTTTCATCATGTTTGCGAGCTGCCAGTCGTATATGTAGCCACCAGAATGCGTTACGATGCTACTCGCATATTCAGGAGGTTGATCGTAGAACCATGAGCATTTTTCTGAAGCGGCAGCTATGGGGACTACCTCAACTTCAACGAAAACATTCGCCTTCCCAGCGTTTACGAACGCCTTTCCAGAATGATTAAGTGTTACTGCATTTTCCCCTATCGCTTTATCTGAAAATACACCTGTTTCCCTCAAATTCAGCTTTAGCGTTATCCCTTCCATCGGCCAGCATTCCCTCTGGCTGTAGACGAGTATCTTTTGTGTCAGGGGCATAAATTCAGCTCCATACTTGTCCCAGTCGTAGTATACCTCCTTGGAGCCTCTGCTTACTTCCTGGTTTCTCTGGATCACCCTGTAATCTATTTTTATGTCCGCAGCACCGTTGTAGCCGTCGTCCATGTTCTCATTAAGCGAAATTTCCTCTATGTACACCCTAACCTCAATTGCCGGCGGTCCTGGTGGGTCGTAGTATGCTTGGGCTATGGAGGGGAGGAAAAGCACTACAAATAATGTCAAAAGGAATACCTTCCCAAACACCTCAACAACCCCTATTTTATTCGGCGTTATTGTTTAGGTATTATAAATATTTAACCTACATTAATACCAAATTAATACTTACTTCTGGATAGAATAAATACATGAAGTATTTCAATCAGCCTATCAGCCATAAACCTAAGCTTTCTCGAGAACCTGCTTAGAACCTGCTTAATCCAAATCGGTAACTATTTTACGAGATGGTAGAAAAAATTGGATTAAGGTGTATTTATGATTTCAGAAGAAGTTATAATCGAACTGATTCGCAAGGAACTTGAAAAAGGTGAGAATGAGTTTATGGAACTTCTTGGAAAAATTCAGGAAGGAGAAATAACCCAAGAAGAGTTTAGAGAAAGATGCGCTTTGCTGCAAGGCTTCGGCAAATGGTGGGGTTCAGAGTCAAGATACTCCCTCGGGAAGGTTGAGATAGATTCCGTAATGGAATCTGTAACAGAAGTTGAAAAGCATTATGAAATCTCGGCGATTTGCGAGATGCACTACGAGAGCAGCCATACATACTGGGAGGACGACGGAAGTTTTAGCTATGCAAGTGAGCCAAAAAAAGCGATCGTGAAGCTTAAGGTTAGCGATACGTTCGAAGTTGAAAATTTTGAGTTTGAGTGGGTCTGAGATCGGCTATTTTTTGACTCCAAACTTTTTAATACCAAAAAATTTATTTCATCCAATTCTTAAAATCATTCAATGATAATTGACGATATTAAAAAAGATTTGGAGGAGATTGAAAAGCTCGATATCGATCCACATACCGGAAGACTTTTCGCCTACGTTTACGAGACTGGAGAAGAGGAGCTGAAAGAGGTAGCAAGGGAGGCTTTGCTCCGTTTCTCGGAGAAGAACATTCTCGACTTTACCGTCTTTAAGAGCGCGATTCATTTCGAAAAGGAGGTCATCAACTTCGGAAAAAAGCTGATGCATGCAGATGAAAACGTGGTCGGATCTTTCACATTCGGGGGGACAGAGAGCATTTTTCTAGCCGTAAAAGCTGCGAGGGATTACTACAAAAGCCGGAAAACTGGTACTCCGGAGATTATAGCACCAATCACCATCCATCCTTCCTTCTATAAAGCCGCCCACTACATGGGCTTGAATGTGAAAAGGATCCCTATCGACGATAAGAAAAAAGCAAACTTAGAGGCTTTAAAGGAGGCATTATCCGATAAAACGGCTTTGATTGCTCTATCTGCTCCAAACTGGCCGTATGGAACAATTGATCCAATAAAGGATGCCGCAGAAATAGCATTGGATAAGAAAATCCCTCTACACGTTGATGCATGCCTTGGGGGCTTTATTCTTCCCTTCTTCGAAAAGCTTGGTGAAAAGGTTCTACCTTTTGATTTCAAGGTTGATGGCGTAACATCAATCTCTCTCGATGCCCACAAATATGGCTACACGGCTAAAGGAGCTTCGATGGTGCTCTTCAGAACTGCTGAAATGAAAAAGCACTCGATGTATGTTGATCTATCATCGCCCGGCTACGTTTTTGTGAATCAGGCTGTGCTCTCATCGCGCTCAGTCGGGCCGCTAGCCGCTGCCTATGCTGTCATACGCTATTTGGGCGAGGACGGATACCTCAAGCTCGCCAGGAAAGTTCTAACAGCGAGGAACAAAATTTATGATGGTCTAAGAAAGCTTGGTTTTGAGAGTGTTGCTCCCGTTGAAAGCAGCGTTCTTTCGATGTTCAGCGATGATATCGACCTCCTCGCCTTCGTAGGGGGCATGAGGGAAAAAGGATGGCACCTCCACCTGCAAAAGGGCCTGAAAGAATTCGACATTCCCAACAACATACATCTCACCATAAGCCCCATACACGAGAGCGTTGCGGAGGAATTCATAAGGGATGCGGCTGAAGTTTTAAAACATCCTCCAGCCATCGATACCAAGGCAGTGTTTGAATCCATTCAAAAGGGAAACTTCCAGAAGGTTCTTGAAGACTTAAATGCCGGCAGGCTTGATTCCAGCATAATCCCTCTCCTGCTTGAGGCGATTCCTGAAGAGATCGCAACAGAACTCGTTAAAGAAATCGTGATCCAGTGGTACAGATGAAGGAGGAAATTAAAAAGCCAATCAGGATTTTAAGTCTGATAGGCTTCGTCCTCATAGTATTCGCATCGCAGGCGGTTTGGGTTACTTTTTCACCCATCGTAACCTATGCAGCGAAAGATTTAGGGGTTGCTGTTGAGCAAGTGGGATTGCTTGCGGTAACCTATCCAATCTTTTTCCTTCTTCTTACAATTCCCAGTGGAGTCCTGCTCGACAGAAATTTCAAAAGATGGTTTTTGTTCGGAGCGATAGCAACCTTCTTCGCCGCTTTCGGCAGAATTGCCAGCTTTAACTACTGGTGGCTGTTTGCTTGCCAGCTTTCCGGAGCTTTAGGACAGCCATTCCTGCTTAACGCTTTCGTGCCGTATGCTTCTCAGATTTACTCTGAGAGAAGGCCGCTCGTTATCTCTGTGCTCAGCCTTTCGATGTATCTCGGGACGGTGTATGCTTTGGCATCGGGAACCAAACTCTATTCCATCGGAGGAATAGAAGCGGTTATCCTACCAATTGCTCTAATCTCAGTCTTAGGATTCATTTTGGCTGTGGTAGGAATTAAGCCCGTAACATTCGTATCCTCCAAAGAGAAATCCATGGAGAGGCTTGGAACGGTTGTGAAAAGGAAAGATCTCTGGATTTTGGGCGCGATTCTTGGATTTGGAGTTGCGACCTTCGATAACCTGGCAACATGGCTTCAGCCGGCTTTGGCGAGCGTTAATCTCGAGCAGTTAGCGGGAGATGCTGTTGCAGTTTCCATAGTCCTGGGCTTAATCGGCGTCGCGGTTGTGCCGGGCAAGGTTGCAAGCAGGAACATCAGAACGATTTACATAAGAACCATTGTGCCCGTAATCGCTTTATTTTTCGCAATTTTGGCGATAGCCGTGAACAAAACACTTCTATTCGTTTTTCTTGGTGCGAGCGGTTTCCTAATGCTCCCAGCCTATGCGATAATCATGGACTGGATCGGCAAATTCTGCGGCAAGGATGTTCACGGAAGCGCTACCGGGTTTGTTGGCCTAACGAGTAGGGGCATTTCTGTTGCTTTAACACTTGCAGCCATGTACTTCATTGGAAGTGCAGCAACCTACTTCACTTTCTTAACGATCCCGGTTTTCATAGCTTTCCTTCTTGCCATGCTCCTGCCAAAAGATTCGGCCATGAATGCGGGCAGCGTAAACAGTGCTAACTGAAGGTGACTAACAACTAATTAGCAATTAACTAGCTACTAACTAGCGACGTGACCCAAACTTTTGTGTCAAGCTAGCTAGTAAGACCAAGCAACTAGATAGCTAGACAAATTGTTACAGTCTGTCACAAAAATTTCTTAAGCTTATAAAATTAATAATTGATTATGAGGATAGCAATAGTGGGAGCTGGCGTGGTTGGGACGATATTTGCCCACATCTTTGGGAAGGTTCACGACGTGACACTGATAGAGGTCATAAAAGAGAAGGTCGATCTTTACAGAAAGGAGGGCTACACGGTTATAATGCCGGATGGTTCGGAGGAGCACGAGTCAGATGTCAAGATAACATCAAATCCCGAGGAAGTTGGAGAAGTGGACCTCGTTCAGATTTCTGTTAAAGGATACGCAACCGAGCCGGCGACAAAAGCTGCCATGCCAATGATAGGCGATAACACAATGGTTTTGTCGGTACAGAATGGACTTATTCATGACATAATCGCTTCAGTCGTTGGAAAGGAGAAGGTCATCGCCGGAATCACAGCCCACAGCGGAATGCCGGTAAAGCCGAACGTGATAAGATACGTTGGAGGATATGGCCCTCTGCTTGTGATAGGAAAATACGATAAAAAACCAAACGATCGATTTTGGGAGATTGTCGAAGAGTTAAAGAAAACAGGAGAGCAGATTGAGGTTGCTGAAGATATAGAACCGATAATATGGAAGAAGCTTGTCGCAAACGTTGCATGCAATCCCGTGGCTGCGATAACAGGAATGACGAGTGTTGAGGCTTTAGCTTGCAAGGAAACGAAAGAGCTGATAAAGATGCTCGCAGAAGAGGTTGTGGAAGTTGCAAGGGCGAAAAACATCTACTTCCCAGAAATGGATAACATCGCAGAGTTCGTTTATGAAGCGTTCGCTGGCACAAAGGATAACAAGGTTTCAATGCTTCAGGATGTCGAAGCAGGGAGAAAAACTGAGATCGACACGCTTAACGGAGCGATTGTAAAGGAAGGTGAAAAATTCGGGATTGATACGAAAGCCAATAAAGTGGTAACCCTTATAGTGAAATCCCTCGGATATCCCAACATCAAATATTAATTTTTCTTTGAAGTTTAATCGGAGACTGTCAGGTCTCTATAAAGTAGACTCTTATAATAACGTCTTCAGTCCATTGTGAGGGTAGCTGTAGGCCTCTAGGAGGATTCCGTCTTTAGTCAAGATCGTCTCTATTAAACATTTACTCCTTTATCCCCGTAAGATACTTGGCTATTTTCTTTTTCTCTTCGAAGTCATAGCTCCGCCATATCGCTATATCCTCCATAACAGGAGATCCGCCGCCATGAACGCCGGCAACAGCTAAAACTCCACCGAAAGACGAGCAGAGTATGTTGGATATGCCATAGAGACATCTATACACGCTTTCCGGTGGAACGTCCGCTCTTCTCTTTATATACTTCTCTACATACGGCCTAGTTTCAGGATTCAAGAAGTCTTCAGCGAAGGGTAGAGCTGCGGGAAGGCCGCCAGCAACTTCTGCAAGCAACTCAAGCTCGTGGTAGTAATTCAGTCCTGCATGCCTTCTGCCGATGTTCGCGTAGATCTCGTTTGGCAAGAAAGTGCCAGCAGGGGTTTTCGTTCCGTTTATCGCAGAAGCTATTCCGGCTGCGAAAACAAGTTCGGCCACGGCTGCGAGATCTACCAGCTTATCCCTTATGTTAGATTTGTTGTAAACTCCGTTGTAGTCCGCTATTAAAGCGGCAAACCCCATAACAACATCCGTTGTTGCTGGCTTACATCCCGTATAGCTGTGCCTGTGGAACAGAGCGAAAAGATGAGCCGCAAGCGTGGCATACATGTTCTCACCGCAAAGAAAAACCCTATCCCACGGCACAAATACATCGTCGAAAACGATGAATCCCTCATCATCTCCTATCTCTGCCTGGGGCATATCCAAATCTTTTGGAGCTCTAAGTGAGGATGCTCTTGAAATTATCTTCACCCCATCCGTATCGGCTGGAATCGAGAAGGCTACGCTGTAATCCACATCGTTGGGAGTCATGGCCCTCGTTGGTATGACTATTATCTCGTCTGCAATTGCTGACATAGTTATGCAGTTTTTTGCTCCTCTAACGATGATCCCATCGCTCCTCTTCTCCACAACTCTTACGTACATGTCAGGATCTTTCTGTTCATGCGGTCTTTTGCTTCTATCCCCTTTCACGTCCGTCTGGGCGCAGGCAGCCGTAAGATCTCTTTTCTGGAATTCTTTAAGATACTCCAAGAAGCGCTTGTTGTAATCGCTCCCGTTTTCCATGTCTGCAGCGAATGTTGCTATTGAAAGGGCATTTATCGCATCACACCCCATGCACCGCTGAATGCACCCACCAACAACACGACAGAGTTTCCTGGTCATTAGTTGTTTCGCCATTAGATCATCGGCCGATTGATTTATGTGGGTGAAGCGGTTGATCTTCTTTCCCGAAAGGTGAGATCTCGTTGTCAGCTCTTTGAAATCGGGATGTTCCGCAAGCTCAAAGGTCTTTGAAATTACGTTTATTCCGCCACTCAGCCTCGGATCATCTCTCTTTACTTTCCTCCCACCAATATAGATGTTTGCTTTCAGCTTTAAAAGATCATTCCTGTATTCTTCAGCAGTTCTCATTTTCAAGCACCTTTTACAACTTAAAACTAAATTAAACTAAAAATAAAAAATTAAGGAAATTGTTTTCCCACTAAAGATGGCTCATGACCGGGGAGGATGTTTTTACGGCTAGTCACACTCAGAGCCTTGAAACAGCTGTCAAACCATTCACTCAGATCGACGTGCAATCCTGGGGGCAAGAATGGTATGGGGCTGGGCTGAATCTCTATCTTGTTTCCCTGAAGATCTTCGATCTTCACTGGCTCCTTTGGTGGATTCAAATTAAGGAACGAGTAGAAGTGATCCCCAGCAATAAGATACTTTCCTCCCTCTGTCTGAACGGCCACGCCCTGCAATCCCTTTGTATGACCGGGAAGCAGTATAAGTTCAATGCCATCTGCAACACATGCGTCTCCATCAACCAGACACAGATCCATGCCTTCGAGGCACTGGAATAGATTAGCATCATAGGTGGCTCTGTAATGCATCGGAGGATTAAATGCCGATTCCCATTCCTTCTTCTGAACGTATACCCGCGCGTTATGAAAGAGATTCGTTGTTGCTACGTGGTCAAAATGCAAGTGAGTAAGAATCAAGGTATCAATATCCTCTGGCTTCATATTTTCACTTTCCAAGGCTTTTCTAAGTCCCTCTTCACCCCCTCCTGACACGGGGAACCCGTGGACGAAACCGTCTACAGGCTCTTCAATTCCAGCATCGACTATTATTTTCCTGTTTTCTCCTTCAATAAGCCATACATAAATCGGCGCCACGATGAGCGTGCTCATATCTCCAAGAATTTGTAAAACGCCCATCGGAGCCATAATTTCTCCCTGCTTAAGGGGCTTTATTCTATACATCATACCACCTCTCAATTTTACTAGCATTCACAATACGAATTTCAATCCACTATCAAAGCTGATTCAACCACTTTTTTCAACTCCCTTTTTCTCCCTTTCCTGCAAAACCCTCCATAAAATTTTGCCAGCTCCACTTTTCGGAAGATCATCGACAAAAACGATTTTTCTGGGATACTTGTATGCAGCCATCTGCGTCTTTGCCCAGACCATTATATCTTCCTCCTTTACTTTCCCCTTGAATTCAGGTTTTAGAACCACGAACGCCTTCACTTCCTCGATCACCCTTTCATCGGGCACACCGATCACACACACCTCCTTGATCGCCGGGTGTTTATATAGAATCGACTCAACTTCCGCTGGCCAAACTTTAAACCCAGATCTGTTTATCATCCTCTTGATCCTGTCCACGATGAAGAAATAACCCTCCTCATCCATGTAACATAGATCTCCGGTTCTAAAGTATCTCTCTCCGTCGATCTCGATAAAAGCTTTTTCGGTCTCCTCTGGTTTATTCCAGTATCCCTTAAAGATTTCCGGTCCCTTCACCACGAGTTCACCCTGCTCGCCTGGACCGAGAACTTTTCCGCTTTCAACATCTATTATGAGAGCATCCACCCCAAAATCGGGGATTCCAAGGCACTGCAGTTTCGGCCTTTCTGGGGGATTGAAATGTGTTTGGGATATCGTTTCGGTAAGCCCATACCCCTCCATGAATTTTATTCCAAAAAGCTCTTCCAACTTTTCCGCCACCGCCTTTGGCATAGGAGCTCCTCCCCCTCCTACTATAATCAACGAACTAAGATCTCTCTTTGCGATGTTCGGATCGGAAAGGACATCAACAACCATCGTGGTGATGTTAATCCAATGGGTACATCCATACTTCTCGATAGCTTGAATCGCCGTCTCTCTATCCCACCTCGTCAGCAAAGCTATCTTCGCTCCCGCGTAAATTGGGGCAAGCATGGAATGGACCATTCCCGTTACATGGAAGAAGGGGAGCACTGCAAGATGAACTGCCGCAGGAGTTAGATTCATCCAGTACGCTGAGCTGAGAACGTTTGCAATTATCGTGGAGTGAGTGTGCATACAGCCTTTGGGCATACCGGTTGTTCCCGCCGTATACGGAATTAAAGCGAGATCCTCTTCTGTCACAAGAATCTCAGGAGGGTCTCTCTCAGCAAGAGCATCTTTCCAACCAATACAACCAACGGTATCTTCAACTTCTGTCTTTACTTTCATAAATTCTGGAACATTCAGTTCGGGGTCCTCTGGAAGATAATCAGAGAGATTACCGCAAACGATATCCATTCCAAGTTTTTTTGCTACACCCGAGACCCGTTGAAGAAGCTCTTTGGTAGTTACAACCATCTTACACCCAGAATCGTTTAGTATGTATTCCAATTCACCTTCCGTCAGCATAGGATTCAGCGGCACTACCACTGCGTTGGCTCTCATTATCCCAAAGTAGGAAATCACAAAGTGTGGTGAGTTCTGAAGGTACAAAGCGACTCTATCACCCTTCTGGATTCCCCTACCAGCCAAAAAGGTTGCAAACCTTTCAATCGAGTCCAATAGCCCAGAGTAAGTTATGCTCTTTCCGTAATACAGAATCGCAGTTTTATCTGGATACCTCCGTGTCGAAGTTTCCACAAATTCAAAGAGAGGGACTGAAGGGTAGTCTAGTGTTTTTGTCACTGTTTTAGGCCAGAATTTAAACCAAGGACGGTCATACACCTCTTTGCTCATGATTCAGTCTGAGATTGAACATTATTATAAATGTTATTTACAATCCATGTTCAGGGGTTCCACATATCTGGGGAGAGTATGTAGACAAGAGATAGACAAGAACTAGAGCGTCAGTATTCTGATGAGATAACCTTGAGTTCTCAGCTTGTAATCCACATTCACACCGTAATTGCTCTCCAAAAGCAGCTTTATCTGTTTGCAAAAACTTTCATCCAGCAATTTGCTTTTAATTTTGGAATGGAAGAAGAGAATTTTCCCCTCATCAGTATCCCTAACTTCAACTCTCCTCACAATATTGGAGGATATCCATATCTTCTTTATTGCCTCAATAGCCTCTTCTAAGGAAATCTTCTCCATCGGTTTACCATATATCCATTCAATCATGAACTCGTTTGCATTCGTCTTGATCGTCTCCTTAATCCTACCCTCAGCAATGAGCTCAAGCTGTTCCCTGCTGATTAGGCAGATGTCTAATTCTCTGAGAGCCTTTATCGCAAACTTCTCTATTTCATTCAGAGGGTAAACTTCCCCCTCGTCTTCCAGTACTTCCTCTTCTCCCAGCAAGCTCTCGATTACTGAACTCATCGTTCCTCCACTTTTTTCTTTCAATTCCATAAGTTTGTCATAGGCCCGAGAGCTTATGGTGGTGTGAAGGTGGCGCCTTCCATTCATGATTATCACTATGTTCAAAATGTGAACATATGTTATTAATATTTCGTTTTATATTCTGGGATAAGTTTGAAAAAAGTTAAAACTAGAGTTGCAATGGGGCGTTCTCAACTAATCGACTTGATCTCTTCGTAGAGTTCGTTCAATGCTTCCATGTAGTCAAGTTCACCCTTTGCAATTTTGTCCATTTTCTCCTCGAGCATCATTGTTCTTTTCTCTGAAACCAAGTTCGAATAATTTTTGGAAAGGAAGCTGAAAACTGAGAATCCTCTCTTAGTTCCCCTGATCTTGCCATTCTTCTCAAAAACGTATCCCCTTTCGAAGAGCCTTTCAATGATCGTCGCATAGGTCGAAGGTCTGCCTATCCCTCTGTCCTTCATGAGCTGGATTACCTCAGCCTCTGAATATAATGGGGCTTTTGGGATCTCTTTTATCTTTGCTTTCACAACCATTTTACCAAGAGGTAGCTCTTTCCTCACAGCAACGCTCTTGTAGAGTTCATAGGCCTTTCCTTCTACGGAAAGAATCCTGTTTTCTTCCAAAACTTTGCCATCGTATTTTACCTTATACCTACCGATTCTAACTTTCAAGTTCCTGCATTGGCTCGCCATGAATCTCCTGAATATAAGCTCATAGAGAGAAAGATGATCCTTCTCAAGCGACTCAGCCTTTATCAATCCTTCATAGATCAATCTTTGAAGGGTCATCCTGTCTAAAGCTCTCGTAGGCCTTATACACTCGTGAGCACCTTCGGCATACCACTCTCTCGGGAAGAAGTCATTTCCGAGGTAATCTCTTGCAACCCTCAAGCCGGCATCGCTTACTCTTGTCGAATCCGTTCGATGATAGGTTATCAACCCATTCTCGAAAAGGTCTTGGGCTATTTTCATCGCTTGGGTTGCACTGAGCTTTAGAATCCTGTTTGCATCTCTCAGGAGTGTATCCGTGGTATATGGAGGTAAGGGACTTTTATCAACCACCCTATCATCTCTCAGCTCAATTTCTAGTTCAATCTCCGATTCACCAGATTCTCCAGATCCCTCAGATTCCTCAGATTCTCCAAATTTTCCAGGTCTTTCAAAATCTTTTCCCAATTCATCCCCAACACCGAAATCAAGTATCAAATCCAGATCTTCAATCAATGCAACGATTTTCTTTTTCTTGCTTTCCTTTGTCCTTTCGAGTATCCAGCCAAGCACCGGAGTTTGAGCTCTTCCGGCGGAAAGATTCTTTTCCTTAAAGACCTCCTGAAGCTTTAGACTTAAAACGAAACCTATCCACCGATCCTCAACTCTCCTCACAATCTGGGCTTTCACCAAAGACTCATCGATTTCCCTCAGATTTGAAAGAGCATCGCTAACAGCTCTCCTCGTAACTTCATGGAATTCAGCCCTCTTTATCTCACTACATCCAGAAAGAAGATTTCTCAGATCCCAAGCGATTTTTTCTCCTTCACTGTCAGGATCGGTTCCGATTATAACCCTCCCGGCTTCATATGCCAGCTTCCTCAAAGAATCGATTCTCCTTCTCGAATCGTTAATGTCTTCGCTACCACATCTCGGACATTTTTTACTCTCCAAAGTGAACTGATAGCCACAGGAAAGGCATCTCTTAATCGACGAAAAAACCGGAACGAATCTTGAATTTGAACGTGAATCCAGAATTTCCACCCCGTGAAATCCCCGATTTGTGATCAAATCAGTTACATGACCGAGAGATGCGGTGATTTGCAGAATGTATTCTGACGTTGGAACTTCGTAAACAATCAAATTTTCAAGAACTCTCACACTCGGCTTTCCAAAGAACCTCGAGATGTGTCTGGCTTTTACAGGACTTTCGACTATGAACAAAGCCGGTTTAATCAGATCCAGCTCTTCGCGTTTGCTAAATTTCTCCCTGCTTTCATCAACCTCCCTTCTGAGTCTTGCAAAATCTATCTCATTAATATCCCTAACAGAGATATCTATGTCGAAGTATTGGGCTCGAGTTTTGAAAGCATAAAATAGCTGTTGATCCTCTTCGAGAATGAAAGAGACACCCTTTGTAATCCCTCCGGAGTGGAGTCTGGAAGTCCTTCCCGAAGCTTGGATATACGTGCGAACATCAGGAATTATTAGCTCCTTTTTCCTCAAAACCACATCCGCTGCTTGAAAATCTGATTCCTCCAGCACTTTTTTCAGAAATTTTCGTAGCTCCATCATCTTTTCTGCATATCTCCTGTCGATCTTTTTTTCTGCCTGAATCACAACCCTTTCAAGGCCTTTAGTTTTCAGAAATTCCTTCAGAAATTCTTTTACCTCATCTTTATCCCTCAAAAACAGGAGAAGAATCCTTATAACTCGATCGCTAACTCTTGTAGGATCTTCAATGTCCTCAAACCTTATTCTGAAGGCCGGGACTCCAACAAAAACGGCATACCTAATTTTTTCCGGCAAATCTAGCCCCCTAACCAGCGATCCATAGTAGTGAGAGGTGCCGACAAGAAAATCCAGTTCACAATTCTTGAACTTCTCGAAATCGGTTTGAAGACCAACTTTAAATCTTGGAGTCAGAAAATCATGGATTCTCTGCATTTCTTCGGAATTTCTGGCAAAGATTAACCCTCCAGAACCCATTTTTTCTAAAATTGTAATTAGATCGTTTAGGCCTTTTAAAGATTTTAAGGCAATATCCTCTATGTTTCTCACGGTAAAGGTGGAAGATCCGATGTCGAAGTTCAGCAACCTTCGAAATAAATCCGCCTTTCTTCCCTTTTTGGCTGTAGCCGTTGAAACCATCAAACAGCCCACTTTTTTACCCTTCCAGTCATTCTCGTATCTGTCGTATCTGAAGCCCAGCAGATTCAGTATCCTTTCAACGTTTTTAGATGCTTTCAAGATTGCATCTACATCATCGACAAAAATGAAGTCGAATGTTAGATCTTTAATTTCGCTGAAATGCCTCGAGAGAAATTGAGTGGTTGTAACCAAAATGTCAGCCTCTTTTATACTCCTGAAGAAACCTTCTTTCTCCTCCTTCTTTAATCTGCCGTGATAATAAGCAACCCTTATCCGTCCGTTTTGACCATTGAAACTAGATGTTATTCCAAGGCTCTCAGCATATTTTCGGATATTCGAAACGACCTGTTCCAGCAAAAGGGTTGTGGGCAGAATTATGTAGCTTTTCCTCCCCTCAGTTGCAAGGAAAAGTGAAATTGCTATGCCAAACGAGGTCTTTCCGATCCCTGTTGGTGCTATCGCAGCAAAGCTTTCCCCGCTTAGAATCCTTTTCGCCCATGTTTTTTGAATTGCCCTCGGTTCACCGATCGCTTTTCTGAAAAACCGAATGAAGTTCTCGCACCTCTCATTCTCTACACATAGAGGTGTGTTCTTTTTCTTGCACGTTCTCACCTCAACCTCATCGTAAGCAAGATCACCTCCACACACAGGACAGAGGGATGAATATATCACCTTCATTTCTTAATAAGAAAGTGTGGAGGTTTAAATAACTTCTTATAAATTAACCAGTTATATTTTTTCTAACTAATTAAAAACGTATATATCTAAAATCGATCTATTTACCCTCATGAAAAAGATATGGATGATCTCGGCCTTAATCGTTGTAACTTTAATACTAGCTCTACTACTAGCGGGCTGCACCCAACCAACTGAAACTCCCCATGCTACACCAACCCCTACTCCCTCCCAACCCGGAACGAGCGAAAGCCAAGCCCAGTTTAAGCCCTTTGAATCTGAAAAAGAGCTAAGAGAGTACGTGCAGTATGTGCAAAGTTCAAGCTATGGGTTTGGCTTTGGATTTGGTATAGCCCCAACGATTCTAAGAGGCGAGGTAGCAGTGGATTATGCTGAAAAGGGAGCAACGGTAGTTACACCTCCAGCAGCCATTCCTCACCCAACTCCTGCTCCACTTCCATCTCCCACCCCCGTGCCCACACCCGGGAGATATTCAGAAACGAACGTTCAGGTTTTGGGAATTGACGAGCCAGATATTGTAAAGACCGACGGAATCAACATTTACCTCTCCAACTATTGGATCTATCCAATTAGATTCGTGCCTGAAATAGGAAGAGAAACGAAAATAATCACTGCTTTTCCTCCAGAAAATCTTGATAAGAAGTATGAAATCGATGAATCGGGCAATCTCCTCCTTTATGGTAACATTCTGATAATCCTTACCCACGATCACATCTCAGCCTACAATGTATCCGAGAAGCCTGAGAAGCTATGGAAAATTGATCTAGATAGCCAGCTTGTTTCTGCGAGGCTCTATAACGGGAGCATTTTCCTGATAACTAGGAAGATGATAGACTACTACGCCCCCTGCCCGATAAAACCTCTGGAGATTAATGGAAAGCCGCTAGTCGTTGAGTGCAGAGACATCTATCACCCTATTCCGCCAGTGTATGCTGACACGACTTACACGGTTCTGAAGGTAAGTCCAGAAACGGGTGAAGTTGAGAACTCCATTTCTTTTGTCGGCTCCCTAAGCCAGTCGGTTGTTTATATGTCACCGAACGCGATCTATGTAACCTACTACAAAACTCCTGATCAGGTTAAGCTCATGTACGATTTCCTGAAAGAGAACAGGGATCTCGTAAGCGATGAAGTGATCAAGAGGGTTGAGAAACTTCTTAATTATGACATAAGCAACAGAGCGAAATCCGTTGAGATTCAGGTGATAATCGAGCAGTACGCATCTTCTCTCAGCAAGGATGAGAGAAAGAAGTTCGAGAACGAATTCTGGAATAGGTTGAGCGAGTACAGGAAAGAACACAAGAGAGAGCTTGAGAAAACCCAAATCGTAAAGATTTCACTGAATCTGGAAGTGAAAGCGATGGGAGAGGTGCCTGGAAGACTACTGAACCAGTTCTCTCTCGATGAATACGACGGATATTTGAGGGTCGCCACCTCACTTGGTGATACGAACGATCTCTATGTTCTGGACAAGAAGCTCAAGATCACTGGTTCGCTCCTAGATTATGGGGAAAACGAAAGGATTTACGCAGTCAGATTCATAGGAGAGAGGGGATACGTCGTTACCTTCCGCCAGACTGACCCGTTCTTCGTGATCGATCTCTCAGACCCAAAGAATCCAGAGATGAAGGGTAAGCTAAAGATACCAGGATACTCATCGTATCTCCATCCACTGAAAAAAGATCTGATCCTGGGAATAGGTAAGGAAGGGGGTAATGTTAAAATCTCAATCTTTGATGTCTCGAACCCCGAGGAGCCCAAAGAGGTCTCCAAGTACACACTAAAGGAGTACTGGTCAGCCATACTTCAAACCCATCATGCCTTCCTGCTCGACCCGAAGCATGAAATTTTCTTCCTTCCCGCATCAACAGGAGGTTACATTTTCTCATACAAGGAGAAATTAGAGCTTGTTAAGGCAATTGATATGCCAGCTATAAGGGCCCTGTACATAGATGACTATCTGTACATAATCGGACAAAAAATCGTAGTTTTCAATGAAACAACTTGGGAAAAAGTGAACGAGCTTGAGATAACTTAGATAAATAACTTAGATAACCTAGACAACCTAAAAGCTAAAACTAAAAAATCTTTTATTTTTTTCATTTTGTGGCGGCTTTTGGCATCTCAAGAAAACGTTGAACGATCTCGTTAAGTCTCCTTCTCGTTATCGGCTTTGATATTATGTCGATTGCGCCTGCGTCGAGCATTTCTTTCCCTCTGATCGGTGCAAAAGCGGTAATTGCGAGAATCTTAGCATCTGGATTCTCTTTTAAAATTTCCTTTGTTGCTGCAACACCATCCATGACAGGCATCATAATGTCCATCAACACCAGATCAGGTTTATGGAGCTTGTAGAGCTCCACCGCCTCTTTTCCATTTCCCGCTTCGATGATCGTGTAGGAGGAAAGCATAGAAGCCAAAATACCCCTCAGAAGCTCATCATCATCAACCAAAAGAATCTTTGCCTTCATTTTTTTCACCTACTTTATCTTGATCTTAACCAGACCGATGTTCAGTCTTCTTCGTTCTCTCGGAATTGGGAAAAACCTTGAATTTTCTTCTTCTAGCTCCACTTCGCTGAGCTCCCTTATCTCCTTTATTTTTACGCAGGCCAATTCGTTCGCAAATCCATTCTCTTTACCGTTTTTACACATACATTCCCTCAATTTAATTATAAGATCATCAACAGTCATTCCTCTCTCTTCTGCAATCATTTTGAGCTGCTCATAGCCATGAATCACCATTTCAAGAACCTCTTCGTTGGAAAGCATCAACAGAACTTTTAAAAAGGTAGTTTATAATACTTCTCATAACACCTCATCATGATAATAAAATAGGTAAAAATTTCTTCTTCCAAAGCATTGGGACTATGCTTTCAGATGCTTCTCAAAAACCGATAAGATCTCGTCGGGAGTTTCAACTATGTAAACTCCATCAGTCTTCCTCAGCTTCTCGACATGCGCGACATCTTCTTCTCTTATCCTAATTGTAAGCATTCTTCCGTCTGGAAGCTTTGTTTGAACATCTCCGATTTTGTAATCTGTTGGAAGAATGTAAACTGGAACATATGCCTTCAACGCCATGAGGGCAGAATTCGTAAGCAAAGTGTCGGCAATCCCCTGAGAGATCTTTGCAGTTGTATTGGCTGTTGAGGGTGCTATTATCAGAAAGTCGAATTTCCCGCTCTGTATCTGCCCAGCAAGAAATGGAGAATTAGCATTTTTTTCAACGTAAATCCTCTCAAAACTTTCCTTTAACTTATTGTAAAGCCTATAAAATTTAACCACTTGCTCTCCAGCTTTTGAGAGATAAACATAAATTTCAACATTTTCATTCTCGTTAAGCTTCCTCATCGTTTCAAAAATCTCCTCGATCTTATCTCCGGCTCCCGTTATCCCCCAAGCAACACGCAACTTTTTTGCCATAATCTAATATTTGACTTGTCATTTAAAAATTTATCACGGGACATTCTAACTTTTTCAAATTTTCAGCCATTTTCAACTATTTTAACAACATCCCCCAAAAAGCTCATCGAGTAGTCATCGCGGAAAAAGGGATCGCTCAGAATAACATGTTCACATTCTTTTAGCAATTCCTCAATTCTCCCAGCAACCACCTCCACTTTCCCGCTAATTGTGAAGTTTTCCAGCAGAAAATCTGAATGTTTTTGCAAAATTCCATATTCAGGCAGATGTTTGATCGTGCCAATCGAGTGTTTAATTTCAATCAGCCTATCAAAATCTATTTTTTTGATTTCATCGATTAAGCCCTGAAGTTCGAATCTTTCCACAAATTTTTTTTCTGGGATTACGATGCTGGAGGCAATCAGCAAACTTTCGTAAAATTCACTCTCCTCTCGTTTTTCAGGCAAAACCAAACTCGGGCCATATGCAGCGGTAAAGATTTCTTTTCCCATGAATCCTTTAATCCATCTGATATACTCTGCCTTTACATAATTGAAGAGTATTCCATCGGCAACTTCCGAGGATTTCTTTGTTATGAGTGGTGAAGAACAGCCTGCTATAACCGGAGCCTCAAGATGCTTTTTTAGGTATTTCATGCAGCTAACTGTCACATCCACTGCCATTCTTGCATTTAAAAACTTTCCTGGGGCGATTCCCACTATAATCTTGTCCTTGATCCTACGAAAATTCCTCAAGGTTTTAAGAATCTCTTCACAATCCCTTTTTAGTGGGGAAAGAATACCAAACCCGATCACGTCGATAAAGTCAGAAATCAGTTCGGCAACGTAAAACGGGTCTTTAAATCCTTCAAACTCCCCAATCCAAATCACGTTAATTCCGCTTTTCTTAACGATCTTGGCCCTTTTCACCAATTCCTCGTCGTCCAGATTGCCATTGAAATTGATTCCAAGCTTGGTTATCCCTTTAGCTAGACCTCTGGAATCGTTTTCCATCGAGTTTATGAAGTCAAGTGACTTTTTCAATGTTTTCTTTTTATCCAATTTTTCACGCTATTCCCATGAACAACCGAAAAATTTATAAATGATGATAATGATGTAATGATTACCGTAATAATGGTGATGAGAATGGAGAGGTATGTGATAGTTCAGACCCAGTTGTCGGATGAAACGTTGAAAAAATTGAAGGAAGTTACGGGAGAGAACACCGTTAAGGAAGCACTTTCTAAGGCAATAATGCACTACATAAACTGTGAGCATGCAAAGCACCACACTGGAGAGGTTAAAAAAACCAGAAAGAGAGGTGGCGGGAGATATCCGATCTATCTCGCTAACCTTATAGCTATGGCAAAATCCAGTGAAAAGCTTTAGCTGCAAACGACTAGCCGCTAACGAAAATGTTTTATTAAAGACTTAGCAGATAAGACCAGATGAAAAAAAATTCACTGCTGCTAATATCTGAAAGGGGAGCTGAAGGTTCGTCAATACTCATCGATCTCGCCTCATCAATCTCCGATATGGTTATATGGGTTGCCTCCGAACCTCCAGACCTCATTTCATCAATCTTGGACCTCTACGGAATAAACGACCGCGTAAGTGTACTTTCATTAGTCCAAAGCTCAAGATACAGGCACGTCAACGTTAACAACCTAAGCGAGGTTGGGATCCTAATATCGAAGCTCAGCGAAGGAATGGAGGATTTCGTGGTTGTTCTTAGTGCGATCCCTGAGCTTTTACTTATTCACGGGCTTGAAAAAACCTTCATCTTCCTCATGAACGTTATCGGAAAAACCACTTCCCAGAACAGAAAGTTCTTTGGATCGTTGATAAAAGGAGCCCAGAGCGAGAGAGAAGAGATCATGATTTCAAGACTTTTTTCAATCATACTCCGTTACTCAAAGGTTTTGAAAGAGGGAAAATGGGAGAGAAAATTAATCTTCGAAACCCCTGTTGAGGGGCTTGAAAAGGATGAGGTTCCAATCACGATTAATGGATTGAGAATGAACATTCCAATAGACACAAAAGAAATAATTCTTAGGGAATTGAAAAATCAAAACTTTGAGTGATTTTTTCGGGATTAAAGATCTAAGATTAAAGAATTAAAGATTACCTCGTTTTTCTGAATTCCGCCTTTCTCTTTTCTACAAAGGCCGTCATGCCTTCCCTTGCATCCTCCGAGGAGAAAGACAGGGCGAAAAGATCTCTCTCATATGCGATTCCATCCTTCAGGCCCATTTTGAAGCCTCTGTTAACAGCCTGCTTCACGAGCATAACAGCATAGGGTGATTTCTCGGCTATTTTCTTTGCAAGATTTCTTACCTCGTTTTCAAGTTCTTCATCCTTAACAACCTTATTTACCAGTCCGAGTCTCTCAGCCTCACCCGCGGAAATTCTGTCTCCTGTCAAACACAATTCCATCGCTCGTTTCCACCCAATAAGCCTTGCAAGCCTCTGTGTTCCTCCAGCTCCCGGTATAATTCCTATGTTTATCTCTGGCTGGCCGAAGGATGCCTTTTCACTGGCAATTACTATATCGCAGGCCATGGCCATCTCACACCCTCCTCCAAGAGCAAATCCGTTGATTGCAGCAATTACTGGAACATCGAGATCTTCAAAGGCTTCAAGTGCCTTACCCAGCCTCTCTATAATTTCCCTAGCCGCAAACGTGTCCGATCGGAGGAACATCTTTATGTCTGCACCAGCACAAAATGCCTTACCAGTTCCGATTATTACAACTACGCGTATGTCCTTTTCCTCCCTAACCTTAGCAACGAGTTTTTCCAATCCCTCTACAACCTCCTCATTTATTGCATTGAGTGCTTCGGGACGATTTAACCTAGCCCATAGTATCCCATCTTCTTTCTCAAAAACGATAGCTCCCATAGAACCACCAATTTCAGTCTTCTATTTTCAATTATAAATTTTCTGCTTTTAATGGGCCGTTATAGGCTACAAGGATTTTCAGGTTACAAAAGCTCGTTAACAGCTTCGAGAACTTTTCCCCTTCGCAAAGGTTTCTCCAAAATCGCCGTCGCTCCTGCCTCTTTCAGTTCCTGAGTTTTTCCAGCAGCATATGCAGAGAGCACGATAATCTTCGCATCCGGAAAACGATCCTTAATCTTTTTAATAGCCTCAACCCCGTTCATCCTCGGCATTCTGATGTCCATTATAACCAAATCAGGTCTTTCCTTCTCATAAAGTTCAATAGCCTCTACTCCATCTCTTGCGTCGATAAACTGGTACCTAACACCGAGAAAAAGCTTGATTATGTCTCTTATTGCAGATTCATCGTCGACTATCATAATTTTGGTCAATTTACCACCCTAGTATCGGTTGCTTCTGAGTCAACCTTAAGCTTTTGAATCAGTTAGAATTTACCCAGCACCTTTAAAATGCTTTCGAATTAGGATTCTGGATTAAATAGGGATTACGGATTAATACCTCTGATTAATACCTCTATCCCAGCCAGTCAAGATTTCCACGCCTTCGGGTAAATTCCCCTTTCCATTATAACCCTGTCCGTCTCCACCATGATGCCACTTCTAGCCTTCAGAATCTCTGTAGCAGATGCTAAAGATCTCCCCAGAGCAACTATCTCATTCTTCAAGGTGAAAATCGCAACAATATCTCCCTTCTCAATGTCCTTCTGGATGAAGCATATGCCCCTTGCCGATAGATCCGCACCGTGGCAAATAGCATCAACGGCAGTATCCTTTATTATGATCTTCTTGAGGTTTCTCACAGCGATTTCCATAGGCTGGATTATTTCCCTTACAAACGTCTCATCCCTTGTCTCCTGAAAAATTCTGAATGCATCGAGCAATTCGTGAAGGGTGAAAGCATCGTCTTCTTTAAAAACTCCAGTTTTGGTTCTTCTCAGCTCCTGCATGTGTGCCCCAGTTCCAATGATCTCCCCTAAATCGCTACACAGCTTCCTTATGTAGGTTCCAGCTTCGCATCTGACTTTGAAAAGAACGTCTCTTCCCTCTATCTCAAGAATTTCGATTTCATGTATCTCTCTTATCCTTATTCTCTTCTTTACAGCAGACTTGAGAGGTGGTCTTTGATAGATTTTCCCTTTGAAGAGTTCGAATGCTTTTTTTATCGATTTCTCGCTCGCATCGGAGTGGAGTCTCATGAGTGCGACGTACTCCTTGTCTGAGGTTTGGAGGAACTTCACAAGCTTTGTGGCATTCTCTATAAGAATGGGCAATACTCCGGTCACTTTTGGATCGAGGGTTCCTGCATGGCCGGTTTTACTAACTTCAAGAATTTTCCTCACCCATACAACAACCTCGTGACTCGTTGGCCCGGAAGGTTTGTCTATGCAAACAACTCCATTCCTGATGTATTCAGCAATCGGCCGGTTGAAGGGGTAGTATCCATAAGCCTCATCGGTGGATGACTCCTCCTTAACCAGAAAAAGCTCTTCTAGAGCTCCTGTAAGATTTTTCTCTTTCTCCTTTTTTTTCCTCATTTTATCCTGAACTCCAAAGCTTTGAGAATTACCTCCACAACCTCATCAGCAGCGAAGGATGTAGAGTTTATTATCAAATCGTAAATCCCCCAGTTGTCAATCTCGATGCCGTAGTACTTTTTGTATCTTTCCCTCTCGATGTTCTCCCTTGCCAAAGTCTCCCGTTTCGCAATCTCAACTGGTTTTTTCTCCCGTTTTGCTATCCTCTCAAACCTCACCCTGTCTTCAGCAAAAATTAGAACCTTAAGGCTTGCGTTATCAACCATCCATCCCGAAAGCCTACCTTCAACAACACAGGCATCAAGCGAGGCTGCCTCCTCCTTCTGGGTTTTGTCTATGAGCATGTCAATATCGGGGTTCGATTCCGCATACCTCCCGAACTCCTCAACCGTCATTCCCCGCTCCCTCGCCAACTTCCTAAAAAGATCTCCAGCTGAGATGAGTGGAATTCTAAGCTTTTCAGAAATTTTCTTTGCGATTGTTGTCGTTCCACTACCGGGAGGACCTGATATTGTGATCTTGACCTTATTAACCTTCTTAACCTTATTTCCGGCCATGCAGATTTCTTCCAGAATAGATTGATAAAATTTTTTAAAATTTGGGCTTGATTTTAATTTTGATTAAACCTTGATTGACTTTTGATTTTAACCCTTAAACAAAAACTACATCCTCAGTGCTTTCCTTATTACTTGATTTATGGCAATGGAGCAGAGGAAGTACCAGAAAAGCCACCATGGAACGATCAAAACTGGATCTGCTATGTGAATCATCCCTGAGAAGGGAACAACTACCGATGCATTTTCTTTTGTTTTCGTTAGTAGCCACATGAAGATTGGAAGCGTGACGACCATTGAGTAAAACATCGGTTTGAACTGCATGCTCATCATTTCGCTTTGCAACTGCTGAATTTCCTGTTTCTCCTCTTCCATCTGTTTAAGCTTGTACTTGTTATCCTGTTTCGTTGCCTCCATCAATTCTTTCTGGTATTTCGTCACTCTCTTCTGGATAGCCTTTAACCTTCTTGTGTCAACCGTTAGTTTTTGGATGAGAGATGTGTAAAACCCCGTGATGGCCGCAAGTATTATTATGACCATGTATATCGGCAAGCTAGCTGCAACAGGATCGAGGAACGGGGCTACCAGCTCTGCGAGCTGCAGTCGGAAGTCTTGACTGATCATGATACCTATGAAAAAAACGATTCCGAGACTCATGAAAAACCGGGAAATAAATTTTTTCGGCATCTTTCCACCTTATTCCTCCCCAAGGAACTTCCTCAACATGGGATGCATTTCCGTCATCTGTTCCTTTGCGAGATCTTCGTAAAGCTTGTAAGCGATGCTCACTGCTAGCAGCAAACCTGTTCCACTCACATTTCCAACTGTTCCAAGCATATTGGCTATAAGCGTGAGCAAACCTATTGCTGCCCCTCCAAGCACGGTTACCTTAGGAATATACCTGCTAAGCACCCTTACGAGTGTTTGAGGACTCTTCCTGAATCCTGGAACCTGCATGCCGCTCCTCGCTATCTGGCTTGCAACCGTTTTGGCATCCATTCCACTCGTTTGCACCCAGAAAATGGCAAAGAGTATGCCGCCTACTATCAAAATCGTGGCATCGATTACAAGGTGAAGACCTATCATCCAAGTCGGGAGGTCAGCATAGTATGGATTTTGCTTAACCAAAGATGGAATCCAGCTGTGTGGGCTTCTTATAGGGGATATCAGGTACATTAAACCGTTTATTGGAGTATTCCCCACATACTCTCCAAAAATGGTTATACCCCTGTTATAGAGGAGCCAACCAATAATTTGTACGTTCGCTTGTAGCGCTCTAACGAAGATCATCGGGAGAACGCTTGCATAGATGAGCTTTATAGGGAATTTACCCCTTGCCCCCCTGACGAGGGAGTGTGCCAAAGGGATCTCAACCCTCGTTCCTTCTGCAAATACGACCAAGAATATGATTATGACTGTCGTAATCAAAGCGAGTATGCCTCCGTTAAGCAGAAGATACGAAATCCCTGATGCTGTTAAAAGCTGTTCGACAGGGATGTTTTGTGCAATCCAGATCCATCTTGGGATTATCCCGGGTGGCATTTCTCCTGTTGGGGATATCCAGTTGAAAAGGCCGATTATTATTGCTTCGGAAATACCTGCCAAAATGAAGAGGGAAACACCGCTCCCTATCCCCCACTTTGACACAACTTCATCCATATAAACGATAAGCACACCACCAATGAAGAGCTGAAGGAATATCAAGCCCGACAAGAATGAAGGTGAAACCCCAAGCGAGGCGGCTATTTCGAGATTGGGTTTCAAAAGTCCACCCAAAATCTGAGGTAGAGCTTCCACAGCAATCATAACAAAGACCAAAAACCTCTGGAAATCCTGATAAGCAGCCCTGTCCTCAGGATTCGTTAAATCAAGTCTGATTATTCCTGCACCAACTAGGAGCTGAAGGATGATGGAAGCCGTTACAATCGGCCCAATACCGAGCGAAAGTATCGAACCGCTCTTACCGGCAAAAAATGCTCTATACTGCTCAAAAAGATCAATTGAGTCGGGAGAGAGACCAAAAACAGGAACGCTTGCAAGAGCAAAATACAAAAGCAGAATGCCGAGAGTCCATGAAAACTTTGATCGGAAAGAGACGTGTCCTATTGGCCTCTCAACACTGGGTATCTTCTCGAAATACGGCTGTAAGGCTCTTAACACCTGGTCTACCATTTTTTCACCTTTTGGTTAGTCTGAATTGCCGGATTGCCTTTCTGTGATTTTTTAAAGGAGGGTGGAAGAATTGGTATAAAAACCATTCCATACGTTGCGAGTTTTTCTTCGATCCTTATCTTCGTCTTTTCACTTTACTCTACTTTGTTTTCTCTTACCCTGGCTCCGCTTTACTCTACTTCACTCCACTTCTACCTCTACCTTTCCACCCACTGCTTCGATTTTCTCCTTCGCAACTTCGGTTGCGAATCCCACTTTTACCTCGATCTTCTTTGTAACACTTCCCCTTCCAAGGAGCTTATAATATCCAAGGTTTTCAAGATCGACTCTGAACACTCCACCCTCTGCTTCAGCCAAACCGAGATCTGCAAGCCTGTCAACTATCTCATCTAGATCTCCAACATTAAGTTCAGGTCTCGATTTGAGAAATCTGTAAGTGTAGTCATCAAGCTTTCCTTGCGCCTTCAGCTCCTTAAGCGTCTCAAAAAGATCTTTCTTCAGTCTGTACTCAGTTCTAATCGATTCTGGTCTCGTAAAGCCATGTTTTCCTATCTCAACACCTTCAATTATAGTCTTGATGTACTTGTGCTTTCTCGAACCAGCGTTTCCTGCCCCTCCTCTGTTCCCTCTGCCTCTCCTGTTCTTATGCGATCCTCCTCCGCATGTCCTGCTTCCTCTGATCTTCTTTATCCTTTTCTTTGGCAAGCTATCACCCCTTCAAAACTCTAATCAGGTACCATCCATTACCATCCGTTACCATTCGTTATCAAACACCTATCTCATCTTGTAGAGAAGCTTGTTTATGTTCTCACCCTGATACCCAAGCTCTCCACCGGCAGCAAAATGCCATTTAATGTTTCTCAAACCTCCCCTTGGCGGGTGAAGTCTGAAGACAGGTTTTATTTCAAGATCGGAGAGCTTTGCTTTTCCTTCGAGCACAGCCTTTGCAAACTCCTCGATCGATTCATACCCGGTTTTTTCTTTCACATACTCATCGCTAATTCTTCTGTTTCCTGGCAGTCTGCCCCTGTTTCTTATCAGCTCTGCAAGCATCTCAGCATTTATCTCCCCGTAAGCCACGTAGTCCTTTACCTTCTGGAGCATTCCCAAGTATGATTCGCTCTCGGGCACGAGGACACAGTGATATCGTTTGTGTAGTCTTAGCATCTTTAGCGTGTCTCTGATTCTTCTGTGAACATCGTGCTGTCCCCTCAACCTTACCACTGCATAGTATTTCATCTGCTCACCCCCTTGCGCACTCCTTTGCTCACCTCTTTACATACATCGTTTGCTTCAAAGCGTTGAACGTTGCCCTTGCGAAATTTATGGTTGTGCGGGTGTTGCCTCTCGTGAAGGTCCAGACATCGCTAACACCGGCAAGTTCCAGAACTTTTCTTGCCACATCTCCGGCAACGATACCCAATCCTTTCGGGCCGGGAATGAGAGTTACTCTAACACTCCCCGAACTTCCAGTAACTTTGAATGGAATCGAATGTGTTCCTCCACATCCACATTCCCAAGATCCGCATCCTCTGTTGACTTTAAAGATGTTCAACTTCGCGTTTGTGATGGCTTTCTGGATTGAAGGTGCCACCTGCGATGCCTTTCCCACACCTATTCCAACGTATCCATCGCGATTTCCGACTATCGCAGTAACTCTGAAGTTAGTCCTTCTGCCACTATCAGTCATTCTCTGCACAAGAGTGATCTCGAGGACCTCATCTTCGAGATTTGGGAGTAGGATGTCAACTATCTCAGGTTCTTTAAGTGGCAGACCACTTGCTATAGCTTCATCTATTGTCCTAATTTTCTCTTCTGCAACGAGCTTTCCCAGCCTAGTTCTTGGAACCCACTCCTGAACCGCGTTCATCTGATCATCCCCACTTGCTGTGATCTGCTCAGGCTATCCAAACTATTCATCCTGATTTTAGCCATAAATCTAATATCAGCAATCATTCTTCAACACCTTCCAGAATCTTCTGCTTGATTTCATCAGTATGAGCCGGAAGATCCGATGGCTTTAGCCCCCGCTCCTCATACTTTGAAAAGCCTCCGACTTTTTCATAGTATTCTGCAATGTGCTCTCCCCTGATCCTCCCATCATCAGGAAAAACTTCTGGAGAGTGCGGAACCTCCAAACCGCTCTCTATTACTCCCTTCAAAACCGCAAAGACCCTAGATCCTTTTGTTGGAGTTTTGAGGCCGATGTCTAAGACTGCTTCCTTCACACCAGCATCAAGCGCTTTTTTGCCAATCAGCAATCCTGTGAGGTAAGCAGCCGGGGTATTGTTAGCATCGCCTTTCCAGCCATATTTTGTGAGCATGGATGAATCAGCAGAAACAACTATTCTATCCCCCTGAGGTGTGTATTCTGCAATCTGGGCTATTATCCGCTGGTTCGTAACCCTAACGATAAGCCTTGGCTTTCTTGAGACCAGCAGCTTTAACCTCTTTCTGTAATTCGTTTTACCTTCTCTTCTTCTCCTGTACGGAACTCTGTACCTTGGCCCTTTTGCCATCTGATCACCCCGTAAGCTTTTTGATTAAACCTATCATCTTTTCCACCGTCCTACTATTCTACCCTTCAACCTTCTCGCCCTCCAAAAGTCTGTGAGATTCGATGTACGTTTCCAGATGCGACACACTTCTGAATTCCCCACCTTTAGCCTTTCTGTAGAGCATCCTATAGGTTCGGGTGTCGATCTTACCTGAGTTTTTCAACTCTTTCAGCCTCTTTCTTAGAGCCCTAATTCTTATTATCCACTTTCTTTTCCTCGGCATTCTTGCTGTTTTTCTCCCTTTCCTTCTGCCATGACCTCTTCTTCTGCCTTTAGCCCTCTGGATCGCTCTTATTCTTGCTCTTGCTCTGCTTGTTCCCCTAACGGGCTTTCTCTTTATCAGTCCGTCGGCTATAAGCCCTCGGACATCTTCCTTCGTAACAGCCTCAGCTATCGTTTCAAGCTCATCTGGATCCATCCAAACCCGATTCTCACCACACTTCAATATTTCAGCAGCAAGCCTTCTCTGAAGTTTGAGGTTCATCTAACTCACCTTTAGAGGATTTAGAATCTTGATACCCAATTCCTTTGCCTTATCTTCAATAACAAGTCTCTTTTTCAGGCCGACCGATGATGCAACCCTGATCGCTTCCCTCTCTGCATCAATCCTTTCAAGTTCAGCTGGATTGCTAACGAGAACTTCCCGGTATCCACTTGGATGAAGGTTTCTCACGGCTGCTGGAGTTCCAAAACCAACGCTAACGGGCTTTTTGCCAGCAATCCTCTTCCTCATCTTGTTATCCATACCCCTCGGTCTTCTCCAGCTTTTATCTCTCAACCTAAGTTTTTTATGAGATTCATATCTCTTAAATTCCGGTTTTCTTGATTTTTGCCTGATTCTAACCTTCATCAACCTCTTCAGCTCTGGATCGAGCTTCAGCGTAGGCTTTACTTCCTCAGTCTCCGCCTCTGCTTCAACCTCTGCTTCAATTGCTTCAATTGCTTCAACTTCCGCTTTTTCCTCTTTAGCTTCCTGAGCTTTTTCCTCTACTTCTTCGCCTTTTGTTTCAGCTTCTTCAGCTTCTTTAGTTTTTTTAGGCTCTTTGGCTTCCCCAACTTCCTTAGCTTCCCTTTTTTCTTTTTTCTTTTTAGCCTTAGGTGCTTTTTCGGTTTTGGTCTCGGCTTTCTCAGTCACTTCAGACTTCTCGACTTTCTCGGACTTTTCAGTTTCAGTTTTCTTCTTTCTGCTCCTTGTTTTTCTGCCCTTCTTTTCGGCCATACCAACACCTCAGGGTTTTTCTACGATGTAGATTCCGTCTTGGAAAACTCTCTCATCGAGATTCTTGATCTTTGTCGTCTGCTCCAGATTTGCAGCAGTCTGACCGCATTCTTCCTTATCTATCCCTGTGACTATTATTTCGTTCCCCTGAACCTTTACCTGAGCCCTTCCAACGATCTTAGACCTTCTCGGATGTTTTTCTCCCAGAAAGTTCTCGATGATTACTTCATCACCTTCAACTCTAACCTTAACAGGAAAGTGAGCGTAAACAACCTTTAGCTTATACTTAAATCCCTCTGAAACACCTTTTATTAGATTTCTTATATGGGAGGCAAAGGTTCCAACTATGGCCCTAGTCTTAGTCTTCTTTTCTTTCGTGTAAACTCTGATTTTGGAATCCTGCTTTTCTATGAGTACTCCTCTATACCTAAGCTTTCTCACGTTCTCCCCTTTCGGTCCCTTCGCTTTCAGAGTGTATCCTAGGACGTCATCGCCTTCTATGCTAACCTCAACGTTTTCAGGAATTTCCACAACTCTCTCAGTTATCTCAACCGCTATCATGATTTCACCTCAATACACGTAGGCTAAGAGAATCCCACCTAGGCCTTTTTCCATTGCCTCTTTCTGTGACATCACGCCTTTCACTGTTGACACCACAAGAATCCCGAAATCCTTGCCGGGCAGGAATCTTGCCTCATACTTTTCGTATTCCGTCTTCTTAACGCTCATTCTTGGCCTAATAGCTCCACAGTCGTTTATCCGCCTTAAGAGAGATATCCTGAATTTTCCTCCTTTATTATCATCGATGTACTCGAATTCCTTGATGTAACCATGATCTTTAAGGACTTTCAAAACGTTTCCCACCAGCTTTGAGGCTGGTTTCACCTCGCAAACTGGATATCCAGCGAACTCAGCGTTCTTTATCGCGATCATGGTGTTCGAAAGGGTATCGCTAAGACTCATCTTTCCCACCTACCAGTACTTTTTAAATCCAAGCTCGGGTGCGATTTCTCTAAAGCATTGCCTGCAGAGGTAAAGGCCGTACTTTCTAACCAATCCACTTTTTCTTCCACATCTCCTGCACTCATTGGCTCCTCTGCCAAAGATCTTTCTCCTTTCCATTTCAGACAACCTCCACACCGATATTCTTCAAAAAATCAATCGTTTCATCCTTCGTTATGAGATGATTCTTACCTATTTTCGATTTGGAAATCCTTCTCCGCTTTACGCGATATCCTCTCCTTCTCAGGCTCACGCAAACGTCCATGCCGAAGATGCCCACATCAGGATCGTAATTAACGCCTGGTAGATCTATGTGCTCATGGATGCCAAACGAAAATTCGCCCGCATTGACTTGTCTTCTGTTCAACCTGTTTTCGAGAACTGTGAGAGCATCCTTCAAAAACTTCTCGGCCTTTGAGCCGCGAAGGGTAACCTTAACGCCTATTGCTTCTCCTTTCCTGATTCCAAAGTTCTTTATGGTTTTTTCAGCAAATGTTGTAGCAGGTTTTTGTCCTGTAAGCTCCTCTAAAAGCTTCGCTGCCTTCTTCAGCCTCTCTCCGCTCTCCCCGACGCCCATGTTGATTACAACCTTATCAATGAAAACCTCTTTCATGCCGTTGCCACTCACGCCACTCATGTCCTACACCTCACAAGCCAAGATCGATTACCGGCTTATCTCCTTTCCCACCTACAACGAAGACGTAGTCCTCAATTGTTGTAATATCCCTCTCCTCTCCTTCAACCGTTACAAGATTTGGAGCCGAACCTCTCACAATCTTATAGTCCTTTATCCTTCCAATCTCTCCAGCATGAGTCCCACCGATGATCATCACGAGAACACCTTCCTCAAACTTCAGGTGCTCGATAATCTCCTTCCCGGGGATTTTCAATACGATCGAGTCTTTGGTCGCAAATTCATTGGTTGCTAAAATATTTGTTCCATCGAAGAGGTTCAGCTGAACTTTTCCTCCCTTGACAAGCGTTTTTCCGGTTATTTTGTAGATCTTCCTGTCAGCATCCTCAACTTCTTTGGGTATGTACCTTCCTCGCTCGTCGAAAAGAATTCTGTAGCTCTTCTCAATTTTTGGAATCGTTATGACGTCGAACAGTCCAACAGGGAACTTGTAGTCCTTTCTTGGTTTTCCATCAACTAGAACTTCTCCTGCTGAGATTATCTTTCTCGCTTCCCTCGCAGTATCTGCAAGCCCGAGGAAGTCCCTGACTAAAACCAGCAAAGGAACCGCTCCCTTATCATGCGGGCCGGGAGCTGCTTTTACCGTCCACTTCTTTTCTTTTCTCGCAATTTTCACCGTTTTCGGTGCTGACAATCTTTTTTGATGCATCTTACCACCTTATCACTTTAAGCCTTCCTCCTAGGCCTTTCCTTCAAGCTTTCTCTTCCTGACGTTGTCAACTTCCCCCAATGAAATTATCATGACATTTGAGGGGTGAATTGGAACGGAAACCTCGGTACCATCCACCTTTGTTGTCGTAACCCCATCAACTTTTATCAGGGCTCGCTTCATGTCAACCTCCAAAACCTTCCCCTCACTTCCAGCGAATTCTCCCCTCATTATTCTCACTTTATCGCCCTTTCTAACTCTAAGTGTCCTTCGTCCGTATTTCTTCCTGAGATCTTTGGAGAGTGTTGCATTCAGCAATCTATGCCTCTCATGAAGTTTTGAGGTTTTATACAACCACCTTCTCTGTTTCCTCGGTTGCTTTGATTTTGGAACCATTTTTATCACCTTATATTATCCTCATATTATCGAGGAAGCCAAAGAGCCTATCTTTGAGAATCTTTCTGCTGCTTCTCTCGCGACAGCCCCTCTGATCTCGCTCCCCTTCGGATTTCCGTTGGGGTCAGTTATTACAGCTGCGTTATCCTCAAACTTCACTCTCATACCATCCGGCCTTCGGTATTCCTTCCTCTGCCTCACTATTACCGCATAATGAATCTGCTTTCTTATGTCAGGCGCTCCCTTCTTCACACTAACAACTACTATGTCACCTATTCCAGCTGCAGGATACCTTCTCCTCACGCCTTTGTATCCCTTTACCGAGATTATTTCAAGCTCTCTCGCTCCGGTGTTGTCTGTGCAAACGAGTCTTGCTCCAGTTGGCAGTGGTCTCGGAATTTTGGACTTCCTCGCTTTCATAATTTCAATCCTCCTTATTCCTCCTCTCTTTCTTTTCTCTACTTCATTTCCTCAATCTTTTCCACTATCACGAAGGACTTCGTCTTGCTTATCGGCCTGCATTCAATCACCGTTACCATATCGCCCTCACGCGCATCGATGCACTCTGGATTGTGGGCGTGAAGCTTTGAAATCTTTTTCAGGTACCTCTCGTACTTCGGGACGTATCTCAAGAGTTCCCTCTCTATCACAGCCGATTTTTCGTAGGTTTTCACAACTTTCCCCCTGAAAAGCTGTCCTCTTACGGAAAGTTTACCGTGAAACGGACAGTTCTCATCATCACATTCCTTCTCAGGCGGTTTAACATCATAACCAATATCCCTCATCCAATCACCCTTTTGATTTTGTTAATCTGTTTGTTAATTTATTTTTATCACCATAATCTCTCCTACGACCTTTAAATCTCTTAATAAGTAGGATTCCTCTTTTTATTCTTTCTTCCGGTCTGAATGCGATAATATCTCCACTAACCATATAATTTTCTCCCCTGAATCTTATTCTGAATCTTCTTCCCCTCTTTTCAATCCTTTTAAGCCCATTCTGAGATTTTATTAGGAGAGTTTTCATCGTCTCATCCACGATTTCTCCCTTTATCCCAACTTCATCCCTGTTGGGACTCGAAATGACTTCGCATTCCAGTCCGATAAGTTCATGAGCTATGAGATACTCCCCTCGCATCTTCATCGCATAACACCTTACACCTTGTAACCATCTTCAGCGAGAGCTTGCTTAAGCCTCGCAATGTCTTTACGAATTGCTTTGACCATTCCAGGGTTTTCGATAGCACCGCCCGATCTGACGAGGGTTCTTATCCTAAGCAGATCGTTTTCAAGCTCGGTAAGCTTTTTTAGCTTCTCTTCCCTGCTCATCTTCCTTATCTCTGCCATCTTCATTCTGCCGCCTCCTCAGCCGAGCTTTTTTCTTCTGTCTTTGCGTCTACCTTTTCTGCTCTAGTTTCCGCTTTAGCTTCTGCTTTAGCTTCTGTTTTCGTTTCTACATCTTTTTTTGCTTCTGACTCCGCTTCTTTTCTTTCTTCAACCTTCTCAACTTTCTCTTCTTCTACTTCTTCTGATTCCTTGATTTCAGGCTTTTCGGTCTTTTCAGTCTTTTCAGGTTCTTTAGCCTCTTCATCTTCTTTAGCTTCTGTTGGCTCCTTTGCTTCCGTCTCAATCTCGGTTTCTGCCTTCATGGGCTCCTTAACTTCAAATTCATCCGGCAACTCAGCATCTGGAGGAATTATTCTAACCTTCACTCCCAGAACCCCGAGCTTTTTAATCGCAACGTCGTAACCAACTCTCACAGCGGTGTAAATTGGCTCACCTGTATGCACCATAGTTCCCGCAACGAATTTCTCAGTCCTCGCTCTCTCGCCCGTAAGCTTTCCGCTTATCTCTATCTCGCAACCTTTTGCTCCGGCTTCCATGATTCTGTAAAGGAATCTGTAGCCAGCTTTTCTGAAGTACCATCCTCTCTCAAGCGCTCTCGCAAGCAACGAAGCCATGAGCTTCGCGTTGAATTCGGGATTCTCTATCTCGTCAACGCTCACCTGTGGATTCTCAATGCCAAACTCCTTGAGCTTCTCTGTGAGCATTCTTATCCTTCTTCCTCCCTTACCTATAACCAAACCTGGTCTTTCAACGAAAAGCGTGATTTGCGTGCCAAGAGGAGTTCTAGTGATGTCTACTCCTCCAAAGCCGGCATTTCTCACTTCCTGAGCCATCCATTCCTTAACCCTCAACTTTCTTACCCTGTCTTCAACAAACTTTCTTTCTACAGCCATCGTACCACCTATCGCACCTCGGCCACGAATTCTACAGTTGTTAGCTGCTTAAATCTGGGAGTTGCCCTGCCGAAGGCCCTTGGCATGTATCTCTTAAGCACCCTCCCTTTCTTCGCCTGAGCGTGGGTGATGATTAACCTCTCCTTCTCAATCCCTTTGTATTCCGCGTTGGCGTCGAGATTCTTCAGTACTTTAAGCAGATGCTTTGCTGCTTTCTGTGGGTATCTGCCAGCATACCATTTCTGAAGTCCTCGCTTGTGAGGAACCTTCTTATCGTGCTTTTTGAAAGGAACGACCCTCTTCAGCTCCGCAACCTCTTCGAGGAATTTCATCGCCTGATCTATCTTCATTCCTTTTATGGCTGCGCACAACTCAACGGCATGCTTGAAGCTTATGTCCATCTCGTACCCCATGGCTCTCGCAGCCTTCGTCGCATCCTCCGGCTCGTAAGCGTATCTTACGCGTGCCATCTTCCCACCTACTTCAGCGGAACGAATTTGCTACTCCGCGTAGCCCCAACTCCGGGGCCGCTATGCTTTATAAACGTCCTGGTTTGCGCGAATTCTCCAAGTCTGTGCCCAATCATCTCGGGCTTTATCTCAACCCTAACAAATTCCTTCCCGTTGTGGACGAGTATTATCTTTCCAACCATCTCCGGCAGCACAACCATGTCACGGCAGTGGGTCTTTACAACGTCCTTCTTCTTCAGCTTCCTGAGGAGCTTTTCCTCCTGCTCCGTAAAGCCCCTTAGAACTTTCCTCCTCTCCCTTGATGGAAGAAGCTGAGCGAATTGCTCAAGAGTCATTTTCTGAATCTCTTCAAGAGTATAACCACGATACTTGAAATCCCTCGGCCTTACAACCTTACTCTTTAGCGCCATCAAATCACCTCTTCACTACCTCTTAGCTCCCGTTCTTCTCGCAGCTATGCTTCCAACTTTCCTTCCGGGCGGAGCGTTCCTGCTAACTGTCTTCGGCTTTCCGGTGTGCTGGTGCTTTCCACCTCCGAACGGATGATCGACAGCATTCATCGCAACGCCGCGCACTCTCGGCCACTTTGTCGCCTTGCTTCGATAGCGGTAGAATTTCTTTCCAGCCTTAACAAACGGCTTGTCGGTTCTTCCTCCTCCCGCAACTACTCCTATCATGGCCCTACATCTTGGATTAAACCATTTTAGCGTTCCTGAAGGCATTTGCACAAGACTTCTGCCTTCTTCATGGGATACAATCAATGCGAAAGTCCCACTCGCCCTAACAAACTTCCCTCCATCTCCCGGCACGGATTCGATGTTACATATTGGCGTTCCTTCTGGGATGTTTTGAAGATAGGTTATGTTTCCGGGCTTAAGGCTAACCTCTCTCCCCGCCTCAATAACATCTCCGGTGCCGATACCTTCGGTTGCGATCACGTACTGTTTGCTGCCATCCGGAAGCAGAACCTTTGCTATGGGAGCATTCCTTGCAGGATCGTGTTCAACATCTATTACCTTTGCCATTATCGTCTCCTCTCCGAAATTCAAATGCCTCAGATCAGCTTTATACCTGTGAGACGGAGCTCTGTAAGTGGGAGTTCCTTTCCCTCTGTTTTGGGATATTATTCTTTTACCCATCTAACCACCTCACAACGATCAGAAGACACCCAGCTTAGATAACACCTCTTCAGCCGAATAGTCCGGCGAGAGCTTAATGTAAGCCTTTTTCTCACCTTTTGGAGTGATCAGGGTGTTAACCTTCTCAACTTTGACATCAAACCTTTTCTCGATGTCCCTCTTGATGTCAAGCTTGCTCGCTTTCTTATCGACTATAGCCGTTAGAATGTTCTTTTCAACCTCTGCTGTTGATTTTTCAGTGACAAGGAAGCACTTTATCAGCATAACCACCCCTCCAAGGCCTCAACAGCTGATTTAGTCCACAAAGTTAACCTGCCTGCCTTTGCACCGGGAGCGAGAAGCTCAACATTCAGATTTCTTGCCGAAACGACATCAACTCCAGGCAGATTTCTTGCCGCCTTCACAACATCTGAATTATCGCTTACGACAATCAACAAGCTCTTTTTTCCAACGTATCTCCTTCCACGCATCTTTCCTTTGCCCGCCCTATACCTCTTCCTAGCTTTAGCCCTCTCAACATCAGCATACAAGCCAAGAGCCTTCAGAACATCGATAACCTCTTTAGTTTTCTTGAGAGCCTCAAAATCATCGGCAACGATCTTGGGAAGATCACCATCAAAAATGTGGGGCCTTTCAGAAACGAGCTTGGGATTTGCAGAAGCGGCGATGGCAGAACAGAGAGCTTTTTTCATCTCTTTCTTGTTAATTTTCTCACTCCATACTTTCTGAACTTTTGGTGGGTGGGCTTGTCTTCCTTTCACCGCTTGAGGTACTATAGCTGCCCTCCTCCCTGTTTTAAGCCTCGGGACTCTGGCATATCCATGCCCTGGTCCCCAGTTTTCTGCGGAGTAGTTTATACCTGAGAGCGGATTAGGGCCATAAGGCTGCCTTCGATTACTCTGAATCGCATGCACAGCCTTTTTAATTATATCCGGCCTGAACTCAGTTTCAAATACAGACGGCAGCTCGATTTCCTCCTTGACATCCCCGCTTAGATCGTAAACCTTCGCTTTCATCTAATCACCTTCCCTGCTTTGAAGTTGTGCTTACGTAGACAACATTAACCCCCTCATAGATCGCTGCAGGCGGTCTTATAGCATGCCTGAAGCGAATCAACCGCTTAACCGGGCCAGGAACGCTTCCTGAGATGAGAACGTAATCACTTCTTACAACTCCGTAATGCACAAATCCACCGTTCGGGGTTATCTCCTCTCCGTTGTCGCCCATCTTGATTATCCGCTTGTTGAATTCCGTGCGCTGGTGGAAGCCCATTTGGCCAGCTTGTGGAACGGTATGTCTGACATGATGCGGGTTCCATGGGCCGAGGTTTCCTATCCTTCGATGCTTGCTGCTCCTTGCATGCTTTGCGTTTAAAGTTATGACTCCCCATCTCTTAACCGGCCCCTGGAAGCCTTTACCTTTCGTTATGGATACAACATCAACTATTGAACCCTCTTCGAAGACCTCGAAAACCCTTATTTCCTTTCCAAATTTCTCTTTAACGTATTCAAAAGCTTCTTCAACACTTCCACCCACTTTTTGCTCCATAAGCTCAGGGATTTTCTTTGGAACACCCGTCACAAGATACGGCTGGGTGTAGGTGAGCAGCCTAAAGTGGTCGATACCTTCAAGTTCAATATCATCGAGACTCGCTTCAATGGAGCCGGGTAGGTTTATTCTCCTCCCGAGATTTTCATCTAGCTCTTCAGCCCACACCTCATAGGCTATCTCAAAGCCGTAGGGTGTTTTCCTGTAAGCCCTAACGCCTGCAACTTTGAGTGGTGGGGATTCAACCACCGTTACAGGCACAACTATCTCCTCCCCGTATGTGGGGGAGTTCTTTCTATCATCTATCATAACAACATGCGTCATGCCAGCCTTGTAGCCGGCAAAGCCAAGTACCTTTGCTTCGCTGAGTTCGGGCCAAGCCCTTATCCTTGGGACAATTCTCTTTGCCCTCTTCCTTGGCGAGTAAGCCATCGAACCTCTTCTTGGCCTGTGTTCCTTCATCTTTTACCACCTTTTACCGGATTAGCCTGATTTCCTGATTTTTCGGATTTTTCCCATTTTCCAGATCTCACTTCTGTTTCACATCCACATATCACATATTACATTCATTATCGCAAGGCTGGAGATTATCGCTTCTTCCAGCCTTACTGTTTCAGTTCCCTGTTCAGGGATTGTGTTGATGATCGGGACGCTCTCAGGGATCTCTATCCCCAATCTTTCCGCGATCTCCATTACCCCTTCAATGGGGCTTCCGAAGAGGAGTACTTTATCGCACAGCCTCTTGTCAGGGGAAATTCTCTCCCCTTTTCTGGAGAGTATTACGCTCTTCTCTAGCAGATCTTTCAGCTTGGCTTTCTTTACTTTATATCCCCAGTACTCCTCAGCCTTGCTTTCCTCAACCACCAACGGTTTCTTCGAACAGACCCTGACGGTAACGCGGGCCCCCACAGGCTTTTCAGCTTTTAGGGCGGCCAGGGCTTTCATTCCAATATCAACCCAACACGTCCCGTCAGGACCAACCTTTCTTACGACTCCTTCCCTCAACTCACCGATTTTTAAATGTTTCGGGCGATGACTTGGGATAGCAAGAGGAGGTAAAAGACCAGCAAATTTCAGGGACTTTTTCAGGGGTATCAGATGCTTTCTCAGATACTGAGGGGTTTCCAAGTATTCCAGAATCTCTTTTATGTAATCAGACTCATCCTTCTTTGGATCGCGGTAAATGTAAATCTTCTCAATTCGATAAATTGCGGCAGCCCTCGCTATCTGCCAGACCTTGTATGCTTTGATTTTCTCATCCGTCTCGTTTATCAGTGCTGATGAGGGTATGGCTATGGCTTTCATTGGAGGAAATAGGACAGGGTGTTTAAAAACGGTTTGCAGTTTTCGGAGTAAACTTGAAAAGACTCGAAGGCCAAGGCAAAACATGTTTGAGAAAATCGAGAAAGAAGCAGAAAGATACTCTAGGGAAGCGGAAAGGTTTTCATTCTTTCTTTACAGAACCGCAATAAAAGATCTGGAAAAATTGAAAATAAAAGGAATTTGGCTCGAGGCAGGAAGTGGCCCCGGGATTCTTGCAGTCAAGCTTTCAAAAAAACTTGGGGTGGAGATCGAAGGCATAGACAATTCGGCAGAGATGGTGGAGATAGCAAATGAGAGGGCCAGAAAATTCAATGCAAAAGTAAGATTCAGAGTGGCAGATGTGCATGAGAGAATTGAGGGAAGTTACGATGTCGTTTACTCAACTTTCTCCCTTCACCACTGGAAAAATCCTGAAATCGCCTTGGAAAACCTATGGAATGCTTTAAAGCCCAACGGGTATCTTTACGTGCTCGATGTCAGGAGAAACTTCATAATTAAACATGGTTTGGATTTTAGAAATTTTGTAAGGTTTTTTGATAGGATAAGAAGCGTTTCTAAGGAATTTGAGTTGAGAAAATGCTTTCCATTCCTTGTTACTGTTAAGGCTAGAAAATAAAATACTTTAATGCTTAGGGCACCTACTCGCTTCCAACTAAATCTCAACCCTTCTTGAATCTTGTTCTCCAGATCCTCTGAAACTCTTCTCTGCAAGCGTCGTAATCCATTCGATCAACCTCTTGGGTTATCCTGAGCTCTTCAACAAGATGAGGGAACTTATTCTCCCCTTCAGGAAGCATTTCTTCCGGAGTTATTTTAGATATATAAACGAGGCTCCTAGCAGCGAGAGTCCTGAGATTTTCGTCGCTAATCCTTTTGTCCTTGATGAAAGCCTCTGTCAACCTTGTGCCGGGGTTGTTGATAAGTTCAGCACCAATGGCTTTGGCTGCTTTCTCCTTCAAGTTAAAGGCTCTGACATAATCTGTCTCAAGTTTATCCTCGAGGGAGGACGGGAGACTCGAATGGATTGAACCAGCCTCGATCAGAAGCTTAAGGCCCGGATCATCCTCTTTGCTTTTAATCTCATCTATGAGCTCAACAATTTTTTTGAACCTGAGAGCATCTCTAAATCTGAATCTTTCGGCATCGGCTTTAGAGAAATCTATTGTTTTTTCAACGAGGATGTCGAAATCACCCTTCATAAAGGCCTCCTGATACTCTATAAAGGCACCAAATGCCTTCTTTTCAATAAGCCTTATTTTTTCGATTGCATCGTCTTTGGTTACTTCTGAAAATGTTCCGTCTTCGATAGAGCGCTGGATCCTCTGGATTGTTTCGAGATAGGGCTCAATCTGGAATATTTGTTTCCCCATTTGGTAGAGATTTTTCAAAAGATCGGAAAGGAAATATGTGTAAAGGGGAAAGGAAGTGTCCAAACCCCTCACATACTCTTCAGCCGAGATTTCATTCTTGAAGAATCGATAAAGGTTTTCATTGCTCGGCTCCTCTAATACGATTATATCAGCTGAAAGGGCCTCATCCCTCAGCAGTGGGAGGAATTCAACCCTATGGGATGTCAGCACAACTTCAACTTCCATTTTTCCTACCTTCAACTTAGATTAATCCAGATTAATCCAGACTTTTCCAGATTTTTAATTTTCCTTACCTTGTTTACTTGCTCAACTTTGTTCTTTGCTCAATAGCTCAATTGATCATTCTCCGAACATTGCAAGATGGATGATTTCCATTATATCCATAACTTCGATTTCGGCATTAATAGTCTTAACGCCATCCTCAAGCATGTTCAAACATATGGGACATGCAACAGCAAGGATGTCTGCATTCGTTGAAACGGCCTCTCTCGCCCTTGATACATTACTTCTCGACCTATTTTCCCTCAAAAAGTTACCGCTCCCACCTCCGCAGCAGAAGCTGTTCTCCCTTATCCTCCTCATCTCCACGAACTCTATGTTGTAAATCGATTTGAGCACTTCCCTTGGTAAATCATACATCCCGTTGTATCTGCCCAAGTAGCAAGGATCGTGATAGGTTACAGACGCCTCAACATCGTATTTGAATTCCAGTGTGCCTTTTCTGATTGCATCATACACCAATTCAAGGATTGAAACTACCTCTAAACCTGCAAAATCATAATGATTCTTAAAAGTGTTGTAGCAGTGAGGGGATGATACTACCAACTTTTTCACACCGTATTTTTCAAAGATCGACTCGTTTTCCTCCTTCAAAAGCTCGAACAACCCCTCCTCCCCCATACTTAAAACATCGTTTCCGCAGCAACCCTCCTCCTTCCCCAGAATAGCGAAGTTCAGTCCGATGCTTTCCAGAATCCTAGCCGTTTTCCTTGCAACTTCCGCAGTTCTGGGATCGTAAACCATGCAGCCAACCCACCAGAGCCATTCAAATTCGTCTTCTTCAACAACTTTTAAATCGAGATCCTTCGCCCACTCAACTCTTTTCTGCTTTGATTGGCCGAAAGGATTTTTGAACTTCTGGATCGAAGTTAGATAATCTCTAATCTCAGTAGGCAGCACACCGCTTTCAACGAATCCCTTTCTTGACTCCACTATGAGATCCGTCAGCGGAATACCTCTGGGACATCTCGACTGGCAGTTGTGACAGGTAGTACAATCCCAAAGGTTCTGGGACGAGAGAAGATCATTCTTAAGGAAGCTATCAAAAACAAGTCTCCTGAGATTGAAAGATGTTTTCGCCACGCAGCTCGCAGAACATGTACCGCACTGCATGCATAAAAGCAAAGCATTCTTATCAGCATTGGCTATCATCAAAAGGAATTCTATCTCAAGTTTATTAATCTTGTGAATTTTGACTTAGCTTGCCTAAAACTAAAATATCAATTGAGCATTGTGATATTGGAATGGTTGGAATGAAAGAAGGGACAGCAAAAAGAAAATGCGCGGTCTGCGGGAAAGAAACTGAATTCGAGATCTGCGCAGAATGCTATCTGGAGAGATACAGCATCTACGAATTCCATCCTTACATTGAGCTTAAGCTCTGCCCGAAGTGCGGGAAAGCGTATTCGGCTGGATGGAAGGAAAGGGATGAAGCCTTATTCGAGACTATCTCAAAGAACTTCTCCCACGATCCCGAATTCCACATTTCCAGCTTCGAAGTCGAAGAGCGAAACGAAAATAGCGGGATTATTCTGATTGAAGGAGAATTCAGGGGAGAGAGAATTAGCTACACGCTTCCATTCGAGCTAAGACAGAAATTCGAAACCTGTGAGCGGTGTAGCAGGATTGCCGGTGGTTACTTCGAGTCAATAATCCAGCTGAGGGCAGAAAATCGGGATATTGAAAGGGAAGAAATTGAGAGAGCGAAAAGGCTGATAGATGAGGCAATCGAGAAATCCAATCATTCACTCGCTTTCATCTCTAAAATTGTGGAGAGAAGGGAAGGTGTAGATTACTACATAGGCGACAGAAATCTGGCAAAGAAGGTAGCAAGGCGAATCGAGGAAGAGCTTGGAGGGAAGCTAACGGAGAGCAAGAAGCTTTCCGGCAGGAAGGATGGGAGGGACATCTACCGCATCACCTATTCCATCCGATTCAAAGAGTATAGAGATGGAGACGTGGTGAAAGATGGTAGCAAGATTCTCCTCGTTACGAATGCCGTGAAGGGCAAGGGAGTTGATCCCAGCGGAAAGAGCTATAGGCTGAAACATCCAAAGCTGATCGCGAAAAGAGAGGAACTCGAGCGGACATTCATAGTCAACCTCGACAAAAGCGTAGTTGAAGTTTTGAACCCAAGAAGTCAGGAAGTCGTGCAGGTGGAGAGAAAGGCAGATTACAACATCGGTGACAGCGTTCTTTATTTTGAGGATAAAGGTAAGCCCTTCATTTTCCCAGAACTGGAAAAATGACGTTTTTGGCAATAAAAGTTCCGAAAAATAAAGCCGAATCGGTAAGGAAGAGGGCAGAACAGATCGGAGCCAAGGATAAGGAGAGACTGATTACTGTCGAAGGCAATTACGTTGTGATTCCGATTCTTGAAGAGTTTGCCGAGGAATTCAGTGAATTCGAAATAATAGAGCAGGAGAATCCCCTCTTTGCGAGGAAGAGGAGATTAGGAGATATTCTAAAAGGTAGAATCCCTCAGGAGCTGTATCGCCACATTCCAAGGGCTTACAAGATTTTGGGGGATGTTATCCTCGTAAAGCTTTCCGATGAGATCTCAGCCCACGCTAAGGAAATCGGAGAAGCTTTGCTCGAACTCCATCCCAATTGCAAATCAGTTTGGAGGGATATGGGCAAATCTGGAGCTTTAAGAAAGCCAAAACTCGAATTTCTTGCCGGAGATGTAAATGCAAAGGAAACGATTAAGCTGGAAAACGGGTGTTTTTTCAAGTTCGATGTGACGAAGGTTATGTTCGCTTCGGGCAACCAGCACGAGAAGATGAGGGTTGCAAAACTCATCAGGGAGGGAGAGGTTGTTGTTGACATGTTTGCGGGGATAGGATACTTCTCCATTCCAATTGCAAAACATTCAAAGGCTGAAAAAATCTATGCCATCGAGATAAATCCCGATTCATACTTCTACCTCCTTGAAAACATGAAGCTGAATGCCATCGATAACATAATCCCTATTCTGGGAGATTCTAAGTATGTTACGCCTGAAAGGGTGGCTGATAGAGTCATAATGGGCCACATAAACTGCCATGAGTTCATTGATGTTGCGATAAATGCTTTGAGGGATAAGGGCATAATACATTACCACGAGGCTGTCCCGCTTGCGGTGAAGAACAGGCCGATTGAAAGGTTGAAAAATGCTGCAAAAAAGTTAGACCGAGAGATTAAAATTTTGGATTACAAGAAGGTGAAGAACTATTCTCCCGGAGTTGTTCACGTAGTTGTGGATGCATACGTTGTATAGCTTTGTTACGGTTCTTGTATAGCTTCGTATAGCCTCGTATTGTTTGCTTTTAGTCCTCAACAATATTTCCTTTCATCTCCCTTTGATACTCAAAATAAGAATATACAAAGCTGTAGATTGCTACTGCAAATACGGGAATTAGAATGAAGTATAAAGCGTAATCCTGAAAAAAGAAACCGGTAAATGAAGCTATCCCTGCAAGCTTGAATAGCTTACCCCCTATCTTATGCGTTTTCTCCCAAACCCTTCCACTGCTTAAAGTCCAGGGCGTCCTTATTCCCACGAACCAGTTTCTTTTTGCATTCTCAAGAAGAAAACCAATGTAAATAAAAAGAATCCCAAACAAAAGCGGAAAGGTTGTGTTTGGAGAGACCCTTATCCCAATATTCCACAGGATTAGCTGGATGTGGATGAAAAGCATGTAGCAAAGAAATAAGACTACAAACCCGTCATAATAGTTTCTGAATTGCTCGATATTCTCCTTAAGGGGATCTATTTTTGGAACAATAAGAAGAAACAAAGCCAAGCCAGAAATTACGAAGGGGATCAGAAACAAAGCTGCAAGCTTTGGCATGTATCCATCCACTTCACCCCTAGCATTCCAGTGGGATGCAACCATTTCCGGCATCGTAGGGTAGAAATAAAAGCTAATGCTGAAAGAAAGAATTACTATTACTAGAATCGCAACCTCTAGTCTTCTCATAGTTAAAAATAAAATTAGAGAGCTATAACCCAACTTAATACCCCAGCTCCGCCAGCCTCTCCCTAAGAATCTTCGCGGAATTTTTCAATCCTTCCATCTCTTCAGCCGTCAGATCGTACTCGACTATTTTTTCAACTCCATTCTTGCCAAGCAAAACTGGAACGCCCAGAGCCACATCCTTTATGCCGTACTCTCCATCCAGTACAACGCTCGTCGGAATTTCTTCTTTCGTATCGTTAACCACAGCTTTAACCATCTGATATATGCAGACTGCGGGGCCATAAATGGTTGCACCTTTCCTCTTTATTACTTCCGCAGCAATAAAGCGTGTTTCTTCCTCAACCTTCTTCCAGTCAACCTCATTGTCGAAGTCGGCAAGGCTTTTTGCCGGAAACATGCTATCGCCATGCTCTCCGATGATGTACGCCTTTCTTATATTTCTCGCTCCATGAGCGTGAAGCCTTTCCTTCAGCCTTGAGGAATCGAGAATATTGCCCATTCCAAAAACTTCATTCCTCGGCTTTCCAGTTTCCTTCCACATGATGTAATTCATAACATCCATAGGGTTTGTGACGACGAGAATCTTGCTTTCGGGAGAGTTCGCCATTATATTCTTCGCAATATCCTTGATAATTCCCGCATTCTTGGTTGCGAGATCTAACCTCGTCATCCCCGGCTTTCTCGCGAGACCAGCGCTGACAACGATTATGTCGCTCCCTTTGAGCAAAGCGTAGTCTGCTCCTCCTTTTATTTCGGGATACTTATTCAATCCGGCTGCTGCATGCGACAAATCCATTGCTTCGCCGACTGCAAGATCCTCGATTATGTCAACAATTGCAATCTCATCCACATCGAGATGCTGCAAGCATGTGAAAGCAGAGGTTGAACCTATCCTTCCTGCTCCAACAAATCCGATTTTCAATTTTTCACCCCCAAAGAAATTTCAAGACTAACAAGGCGATCTGCCATGATTTATTTCTCCTCCGGCAGTTGAGTAATTAAAATTTGTGATTTCCCCTCTTAATACCCCTATCAATACCCAACAGTTCCCGGATGAAGGAAGCTCTCAATTCCCTCAGAATTCTTCCCGAATCTATGCCAACTGGGCAAACTTCGGCACATCTCGAGCAGAGAAGGCATGCAAGAGCATGAGCCTTATAAGCCTCGCCCGAATTGATTATGGCATCCCATGCAACTCCTATCCCACCCATATATGTATCTCCCCACCTTCCTCTCAGCTCTCCAAAAACAGGACAGGCGAATAGACAAGCTCCACATCTGAGGCATTTCAATGCTTCTCTAAGCAACCCCTTTGCAGCTGTCCTTCCATTGTCAAGCAGAACTACAGAAATCCTTTCTGGCCCATGAGCTCCCTTCACAAGCTTCTTTTCAATATCTCCTGTCTTGCTAGGAGAGCTTATTACATCTATGTATGATGGCATCTCATAGCCGGCATATCTCCAAGTAACCTCTGCAACTTTGTAAGCATCCTGCAACGAGGGAACTATCTTCTCCACTCCAACAACAGCTATGTGGAGCTCTGGTAAGCTGCTGACAAGCCTTGCGTTTCCCTCATTCTCAATTATAAGCAAGCTTCCCGAGTTTGCTGCTATGGCATTCGCTCCCGTAAAGCCCACCTCAGCCTTTTCAATCTTTTCCCTCAAAAAATCAGCGATCAGCCTTACAATCGAATTCGCATCACGATTTTTAAGCTCTCCAAATTTTTCCACCAGCTTGGCGATGTTCTCCTTTGACAGATGAATTGCTGGAGCAGTAAGATGCATCGGTTCATCGTTTGCAAGCTGAACGAGAAAATCTCCCAGATCGGTTTCCCAGACCTCAAAGCCCTCTTTTTCCAGAAAATATCTTAAACCTATTTCCTTTAGAGTCATACTCTTTGATTTAACGATAGTTCTCTCTTTAACTCCTGAAAGCTCCTCAAGAATATACCTCCTTGCATCTAAGGCATCTTTTGCAAAAAAAACGTCTATTCCGTTCCTTTCCAAGTTTTGGGTTGCAACATCGATAAGATACTCCAGATTTTCCAGCGAATTCTCTTTTATTTTTCTAACCTCTGCTGCAAGCTTGGCCGTGTCTGGAAATCTATCGAAAGCTAACCTTAAACTGCTAAAAAATGATTCTGATGCATTTTGAAACGCATTAAAGGAATCCTTATTCTCCAGCTCTTCTCTTATTGCATTCCTGAACTTTTCCACAAGCTCATCGAAACTGAGCTGATTTGAATTTCTTGAATCTTTTGACTCTCTAGAATCTCTAGCTTCCCCCGGCAAACTTTCCCTCCCTTACCGAAACCGTGAGGTAATCTTCAACCTCAAACCCGCATCTGAGAAAATTCATTAGGCATATTGGGCAAGCTGTGATGAATCCCACAGTGGATTCCGTAATTTTTCCCTTAACATTTCTGATCTCCGCCTCTTCCTCCAGCTCTTTTGCTCTGTTAATACATATCGCCCTTGAAAGTTCTGGATAAATCAGTTCTACAGGCCCACCACAGCATGAAGTTAACTTTCCACTTCTCTTTGGCAGGATTGCAAGTTTCTGGAATTTTTCTCGGAATTTTTCAGCAAAATCGGTTTTTCTCGCTAAAATACATGGTTCATGAAGGATGCGGTTGACTCTTGGCAAATCCACAAGCTCAAGAATGTGTCTCACCTCTATATCCAGATCGTAAACGTTTTTCAGCATGAAATAGGAGTGGGGAGAGATCGTTAAAACCTCCTTGACATTATTTTCCTCAAATATCTTCTTTATTCTCGCTTCATTTTCGTCAACCAACCAATCCATTCCAAAGTCGTAGAATAAAGCTCCGTCATACGGCTCCTTTTCATACAAAAACCCGAAATCGATCCCACTTTGCTTAAGGAGCTTATATGCCGCTCTAAGAGCATTGTAAAAGGAATCAGTCTCCTTTTTTGGAATTAACCTTGAAAGACCCAGCTTCGAGAGCTTTCCAAGTATTGAGACGGCCTTTCCCTTTTCCAGTATGTTTAAGGCAGAAATCGTGAACGGCATCAGCTGGTAAGACAAACCCGTGAAGAGGATTCTTTTTCCTCCATAATCTATTCCAAGTTCTGCCGCCCATGACGGGCTGATTCTAACGCCTAAAGGGTTCCCGCTCTTGTGGAAGTTATCCTCCAGCAACTTGAAGATGTCCTTCATGCTTTGCTTTCACGCTTCACTTCTTTTCGTTTCATCCTTAGGCTCCTTATTAGCCTTCTCATCTTTAGCCCTCTCATCTTTAAGCTTCTCTACCAACTCAAAATCATCGATTACCAATGTGGCTGAAAGTGAATTTGAAACAACGTGGCTCTTCTTTATCTCTATTCTTCTCCTAAAGAAGGGGGCATCCAACACAAGGGTTTCGAATTCTCCACCTTCCCCGGCCGAATGTATTCTGTGCTTTTCCTTTATCTTTTTCAGATCTTCAATCGCGTTTTCATCTACCTTCCTTCCAAGCCAAGACTCATCCAGGCCCATGGCGGAGACCTTGACTATTATAAAATCCAGCAGCTTCGATGCAGTTGTGATAACCCTCTCGTCATCCCACCCCCAAAGGGGGGCGATAAGCTCCATGCCCAAAGCATTGCATATTTTTTCAAATCTCCTCTTCTGATAGTTGGACGCAATACCTCCTACCACCAGTCCCTCGACATCGAGTAGCTTTAGAGCTCTCTCAAGGTCATCAACCTCCTTCTCTTCCACACCCTCAGTAGGAACCTTGAAAATTGGCTTTGCAACAGACTGGGCTATCGCATCGACAAGGCCAAGATTGGGTGTGTGATACATGTAGGAATCTGGATTTGCCGGGATAACGGCCACATAGCAAACTACCTCATAAGATTTTGAAGCTAGGTACGATGCAAGCAGAGAATCCTTACCCCCAGAAATGAGCGCAGCTACCCTCATTTACTCATTTAAACTGCCCGCTAGAAAAACGTGATTTTAGTCCCGACATTCTTTTCGGTTGCCCGCTGGAAGACTATGCTCGCAGTCGCAATGTCCTGAATCGCCAAGCCTGTTGAATCGAAAACCGTTATCTCATTCCCCTCTCTTCCCTTTATCTTCCCTGTAATCACCTCACCTATCGTTCCAGCGATGTCTTCTTCCCTTATCACTCCTTTTGCCAACGGTACGTTAACCTCTCCACTGTGAAAGGCCTGTTCCTTATCATCAACAAAAACCTTAGCAGTTCTGATTATCTCAGGATCCAATTCTTGCTTTCCCGGAGCGTCTGCACCTATCGCATTGATATGCGTTCCCTCAGAGATCCACTCCCTCCTCACTATGGGTTTCCGGGAAGGTGTGGTTGTTATGAGTATGTCACAGTTACACACTTCCTCCAGCTCCAGAACTTCAGCTGGAATACCTTGTGCCTCACAAAATTCGATGAACTTGCTTGAATTCTCCTCTCGGATGTCAAAGCATTTAGCCTCCTTTATCTCAAAAACACCTTTGTGAGCGAGGAGCTGAGTGTAAGCTTGAGTCCCGCATCCTACAAATCCTAGAACCTTGCTATTTGGCCTCGCAAGATACTTTGATGCGATTCCTCCGGCAGCGCCAGTTCTCATATTCGTGATGTGAGTTGCATCCATAACAGCCAGAGGAAAACCAGTTTCGGGATCGTTGTAGATGAGCAGAGCCATCACCGTTGGCAAACCAACCTCCCTATTACCGGGATGTGAATTGACCCACTTCACTCCAGCCTTACCATCAAGATACGCTGGCATCGCCCTCAAATCTCCTTTTTGAAATTCCAGATAGATTTTTGCGGGCATCTGAACGGCATTCAGGCCATGCATCTCGAAAGCATGCTCGACAGCATTTAAAGCATCTTCCATCGTTAGAAGACCTTTAATCTCCTTTTGAGTGAGAATTAGCGTCTCCATGCTTATCGTAGAGAGTGCAGTTAAATAAACCTTATCGATCGCGTAAAATTTTTAAGATGCTAAAGAGGGTGGTAACCATGAATCCGATTTATGATTTTATAAAAAAATATTATATTGACTCTATCGTCTACAAACAGGGTTATAATCCTGTAAATACTCTAACATTTGCAGTTATCCTGTTAATAGTCGTTGTATTCCTTTACAGATTCCTAAGGAGATACATTGAATTCGACTTCAAATTCGTCGCCGGAAACATACCTTTCGTGATTCTTGGCTCCTCTGCCAGAGTAATAGAAGATGCAGGCTTTTTGAAGCCTCCCATATCGTATATTTTCATGACCCCTTTCATTTACATTCTAATTTTCGCAATCGCTTTCCCAACTCTAATGCTATCTATCAAGCTCAAAAAAGAAGATTACTGGAAGTATTATGCTGCAACTGGAGGTTTACTCTCTTTAATATGTCTTGCGATCCTTTTCGGGAGTCTTGAAATAGTAAATGCTTGGCTCTTCCCGGCTGTGGTCTTCTTCGCGATAATTCTTACTTTGACATACCAAGTGGTTTTCAAAACAATCTATCCGGCAATGAATAATCATCTAAGCAAGACCGTCTTCTTCTCGCATATGGTTGATGGTTTTGCAACCTTTTTGGGAATCCAATTTCTGGGATACTGGGAGCTGCATGTGCTACCGAGATTACTGATCGATATTTTCGGGCCTTGGATTATGGTTGTTGCGAAATTGGTCGTTTTCGTTCTAGTTCTCTACGTTCTGGATTCTGTAGATGAAGATGAGAATTTCAGGAACTTCATAAAGTTCATTCTCGTTGTCTTGGGTCTTGCTCCCGGAGTTAGAGATGCTCTGAGGATGACCTTTGCCACGTAACTGCTTTCGATTGAGCTAAAAACTGATTAGCTAAAAACAGGAGACCTAGCGATCTTCTCCGCTGAGATGTAATCCTCCCACCATTCTCTGCAATCACATTCCAGATCAAGCAAACCAGCATCTTGCGTGAGCGAGAATTCCCTTATAGCCTCTGCAAACACTCCATCGCATTTTCCGCAGTTATGTGGCCCTCTTTTCTTTCCCGCTGCAACGGGATCAGAGATAATAAAGCAGTTCATGCTGCTCATGCGACTAACCTTTTTTAGCACGCTAATAGCGCTCCAAAGCCAGGGTGGGCGGTAGAGCTTTCGCTGCCATAACCTTTCGACGTAAGTTCTGGCTTGTACATTCATGAGGTTGAGGGAGATTACGTCTGCGAGCTTTTTATCAATCAAAAGTTTTGATGAGTTGATTGCATCTTCAATCGCCTCACCTTCCGAAAGGAAGGGTGGCTTCAGAAGTAGGTAAGCTTTAACGCCTATACCCTTTTCCTTGAGAAATTCCGACGCTTTCCTGAACTGATCGAAAGTAAAGCCTTTCTGGATAATCTTATTTCTTACGAAGTCATCACCAGTCTCTAAGCCTATCCCAACTTCGAGCCGGAAATCCCTTTTCAAAGCCTCCTCAGCAGCCCTTACGAATTCCGGTCTGCTCTCTACTATAAGCTTACCAGCCCCCAATTCCTCGACAAAAGAATAAACTTCGCTCCTAACTTCTTCTGAAAGCTCGGAAGGGTCAAAGAAGCTTCCAGAGGTGAAAATTTTGATTATTTTTGGCCTTTTTGATCGAACTTTCTCTTCGACTTTTTCTCTCACATGCCTTATCTGGTTCACCAGATTTTCCTGCGTTATTCTGCTGTCTGATTCCAAATTGTAGCCGCACATTATGCATCCTACCTTCTTTGCCCAACAACAACCGGTTGTTCTGAGAATTATGGTTAAACAGTTTTCAATCTTCTCCTCTTCCCAGAATAGCTCCTTATCCATCCAGAAACTTACCGGCTTATTCAGATCCATCTTTCTGCTCAATAGGGCCACCTTTTTCTGAGAATCTTAAGTTTCTCACCATAATAGAGCCCAACTACGAGACCTGCAAGATGCGCTGCATGCGCAACGCCTGTTACGCTGCTTAAAGGAAGCATGAACAAATCGTAAGCAGCGAATATCAAAAGGGCCATTCGAATGCTCATCGGAATGAAGAAGAAGAAAAGAACCCTAATCTCCGGAGCGATTATGGCTAGCGTTCCCATAACCCCATATATAGCTCCAGAAGCTCCTAGTGCTCCATTTGAGCTGCCTGAAAGTAGAGCGAATGCAAGATAGCCGATATTTCCAGCCAGTCCAGAGAGAAGGAAGATTTTCAGGTAATTTTTACCTCCAACCCTCCTCTCAAGCTCTCCTCCGAAGAAAAGGAGCACTATTGCATTAACAAGATAATGCCCAAAGTCCATGTGGAAGAAGATGCTCGTTATAAGCTGCCAAGGCATCAGTAAAAATCTGTCGGGGAAAAGTGCAAAGAGGTAGAAAGCTTGGTGTCTGAAGATTATCCCGATGAAGAACATCAGAGTTATTATTCCCAAAAATATGTTGTTGTACCCATAGGCTGCAATGCTGTTCAGCTTTACCTTTGGCTTAACAGGCTTATGCCTCTCTTCCCTGACCGGAATCCTTACTCTCGGCTTCCTTTTTACCTTAACCGGTACGTTCCAGTAGTCACTGTTCTTGATTCCTTCGCAGTTGTGGGCTTCGGGAAGTCTGTGTTCGGCACAGAATTTCCCCCCACAGTATCTGCATTCGAAGGGCAGATATTCTTCCTTTCCGCAGAAATCACATTTCGTTCCCACTTCCATCTAGTAGGATGGAGAGGATATTAATTTTTTTCTGAAATCTCAAATTTTTTGATTTTTGCTTCAGCTTACTTCTGCCTTCTTTTGCCTTACTAATCTTTATTTTCTCAGTGCCGTGATAACCCCGTGACATCTGCATGCAGTGCCCACTATCAGCTCATTTTTTCCATAGGCCCACTTTATCAGCAACTCGAGTTCATTTCCTTTTAGGGCACCGATCCCAGGTTTTAGCTGGTGACTCTGGAGGATAAAGCCTTTAGGGGCTGCAAATTCCAGCATGCGATACATCGGGGCGGGCTTCAGAATTCCGGTAACCGGACATCTGTCAGGAGCGCTGCAGTTCGGCTGACATTCATAATCTCTGTTGTAGGTAACGACTATGCTTCCCCTTCCAACACTCACTATAACCTTCGCCGGCAGTCCCGGCAAAACGCTATCGATCCCCTCGAACCAAGGATTTAGCTTGAATTTCTCTTGAATTAAGGCGGCAGAAAGATGAATCGGGGCGGTGGGAAACACATGCTCCGGCTTGAGCTCCTCAATTATCTTCAACGCCTCGAATATTCCACCTTCAACGAAGTATCCTTCCACCTCACCCCTTCTGAGTTTCAGCTTCTCGACATCTCGAATGGGGACCCGCTGAAGGCTGTAGTTTTTTACAGCCAAGCACTTCGTATCAACATCCACTACGATGAAACTTCTGTTCCTTGAGAGTAGATATTCTATTGCTTCCACGCCATACTTCCCACCGCCAAACACGAGATCTATGTTCTCTACTTTCTCTACGTTCTCTTCAAATTCGCTTTCATTACTTCCAATCATACTATCCCTATCCCCTTTCTTCACTTTCAACTATCACTTCAACAGGAAATTCAACAGGTCGTTGTTTTCTCCAAGCTCTGGTGCCTTTCCATCCCTTCGGAGTCTCGTGCTTTTGTACGCAACGGGAAAAGATGCAATTGTATACTCTTTGCCATAGAAGCTCTTTGCAAGGAATCCTCTTGCTCTGTAAAGCTCAGCTCCCTTTGAGGTATCGTTAACGATACCGAAGGGCAGGTTCGACTTCCTGAAGAGCTCAAATATCTCATTTAAGGTGTATTCGGCTATCGCTTTTTCGATTTCATCTCTTATCTCTTTATATCTCCGAATTCTTTCCTTATAGCTCAGATCAGCATACCTCTCCAGCTTGAGAGCATTGCATAAATTCCTCCAGAAGTGGGGTTCGTCCAGCATACCGAGTGAGACAAACCCGTCTCTTGTTCTGTAAATATCATAGCCAGGATTCGATATGAAATCATCCAAATCCGATCCCCCATTGAGGTATCTAGATGTGTGCAAAGGCACCGCTGCGAAGGAGGAGTCGTACATGCTGACATCGATGTACTCTCCTTCCCCAGTTTTTTCCCTTTTTATTAACGCCATCAGTATTGCCACTGCAGCAAACATGGCAGATGAGAAGTCAGCAAGCTGAACGTTTGGATCTAAGGGCTTTCCAATTTTCAATCCTGTAATCCTACATACCCCATTCATCGAAAGAACGTTGATGTCGTGGACCGGAATATCCAAAAACTCAGAATCCTGCCCGAATCCCGAAATGGAGCAATATATTATTCTTTCATTTACCCTTTTTACGGCATCATAATCTATCCCCAGCTTTTTCGCAACTCCCGGGCGAAAGCCCTCCACAATTACATCGGAAGTTTTTGCCAGTCTGAGAAAGGTTTCAACTCCGGATTTTTCCTTTAAATTCAACACAACACTCTTCTTATTTCTGTTTATTGCTGCGAACATCTCGGGATTGAACCTCATAGGATCTCCGTTTGGGGGTTCTACTTTGATTACCTCAGCCCCGTGTTCTGCCAGAATCTGCGTGCAGAAGGGTCCCGGATAGAATGGAGCGATCTCAATAACCCTCAATCCGCCAAGCATGACACTGCTTTGATACACCCTATTTTTTAAATTTTGGTTTTTGGTTCTGTTTTATGATCTTGTTCAAGTTTAATTCCAATTGGTGATTCTATGATCTTGCCATGATCTTGTCGATTATATCTCCTTAATCTTCAGACGTTCAGACGATGGGTTCAAAACAGTAAAAACTTAAAAATCGTTTCAGAATAGCGTTGTAATGGATGCTGTAATTTACGGTTTTGGTCCGATAGGCAGACTTATCGCCGAATGCTGCTTAAAGAAGGGCATAAACGTTGTTGGAGCTGTGGATGTAAATCCAGAGATTGTCGGAAAAAGATTAAGCGATTTTGGAATTGACTCCGGCGCTTCAGTCAAAGAGACATTGGAGTTCAAAGGTGACATCGCATTTCTTTCTACTGGCTCTTTTTTGGATAGAATCTACCCGCAAATCGTTGAATGCCTCGAAAAAGGCTTTAACGTGATAAGCACTTGCGAGACGTTAAGCTATCCAGAATTCAGATATCCGGAGCTAGCAAAAAAGCTCGACACTTTAGCGAAAGAAAAGGGCAAAACCGTCCTTGGCACCGGAATAAACCCTGGCTTCCTGCTCGACAGCCTGCCAGTAGTACTTTCCGCCTCTTCAGTTGAGGTGAATGCTATAAAGGCGGTGAGATGCGTAGATACCCTTAAAAGAAGGAAATCCTTCCAAAAAAAGGTAGGAATCGGCATGGAGGTAAGTGAGGTCGAGAAAATGCTCAAAGAAGGAAAGATAAGCGGGCATGTGGGCTATGCTGAATCTGTGGCATTGATATGCGAGGCTTTGAACTTTAAACCAGACGAAATCGCTGAAGGGCAGGAAATAGTCTCCGAAAATGGAAAGGTTTCGGGGATGAAAGGATGGGGAATCGCTACAAAAGGTGGAGTAGAGAAGGTAAGAATAGAGTTTCATTCCATTGCCGGAGCAGATGAATACGAGGAAATAGACATACTAGGTGACAATGAAGTAAAATGGAGAAGCACCGGCACAAAAGGTGATCTCGGAACTGCTGCCGTCGTCGTTAATCTGGCAGAAACTGTTCTGGAGGCTCAGGCCGGGTTGATTAAAATGACCGATCTTATTCCTTTCAGGATGATTTTAAGATAATAGGATTTAGGATTAACAGACTTAACAGACAATGTTTTTATTTTCAATCGATGATTATTAATCTGATTGATCTGAAATTTAAACTGAAATTGAATTTTGGGGAAAAGATTTTGGGTGGAAGTTATGTTCAAAGGGATAAGGAAAATTCTGGTTGGTGGAGAGAAGGAAAAAGAGATCCTAGATCTCATCAGAGAGCACATAGAAAAGCTCAGTGAGGCTGCAGAAACCCTTAAAATTGCCATAGAGAACAATGACCCCTCTCTGAACTACGAAATATGTGAGCTTGAAAGAATAGGGGATGTAATAAGGAGAGAGATTGCGCTTCGATTGTACGAGGGTGCTTTTCTTCCCGCTGTAAGAGCTGAATTTTACCGATTTTCAGAGCTTGTTGATGAGAGCATAGATCTCATTGAGGATACATCCGTGTACTTTAGCATGATGGCGGGAATAAATCCGGAGATAAGAGACCTCTGCGTTAGAATTGCTGAGCTGAACTGCAAAATGGTCGATTATCTCTATCATGCGTTCGATTCGCTGGAAAAGGAGCTCGATCTCACGGATAAGACGATAAAACTCAGGGCTAAGGAGCAGGAAATTGATGGGCTGAAAAGGGAAATTCATTCGAAGATGGTCAAAATAGACATCAAGTCTTTCTGGGAAGGATACATCCTATCAAACTTCCTTGATAACCTTGTCAACATCAGCGACAAGATAGAGGATGCAGCAGACGTCATTCAGATCCTCAATGTGAGTCTTAGATAGCTTAAATTGGGGCTGAAACAGGGGGACGAAGCATTCTCGAGATAATCACACCGCTTATCGCCGCAGCCTTCATAGCCTTCAGCATAGGCTCAAACGATTCCTCAAATTCCTTCGGGATATCTATAGGCTGCGGAGTTGTAAGCTTTAAAAGAGCGATCTACCTCTTGGTATTCCTAGTTTTTCTCGGAATGATTATCCAGGGCCAGAATGTTATGAAAACAGTTGGTAAAGATCTAGTATCCCTCAGAATCGAAATAATCAGTATATCTTTGATAATATCTTCCCTTGCAATCGTTCTTTCGAACTGGAAAAAAGTTCCCGTTTCGAGCCATCAGGCAATAGTTAGCAGTCTTGTAGGCTCGGGATTTGCGTTTGGTGTTTCCGTTGATGTGGGCATCCTGCTGAAAATAGTTGAGTCCTGGATTGTCTCTCCGATCGGTGCGTTCTTCTTATCCATTCTGGTTTACAGAATTTTGGAGAGGGGATTGGCAAGGGTCCCACCGCTGAGAGCTGAAAGGTACATCAGATACCTTCTCCTCCTCAGCGGGAGTGTGATAGCCTACAACACCGGAGCCAACGAGCTCGCCACAGCTTTAGGGCCGGTGGTTTACTTTGGCCTCCTGACACCTCTGCAGGCTGCTTTCATGGGAGCCATACTCCTCTGGGCAGGAGCCTTCATGCTCAGTGGAAGGGTTGTGGAAACCATAGGTAAAGGGATTACCGCATTAGATCCTTTCTCAGGCTTTGCCGCACAGTTTGGTGCCGGATTGAGCGTGCTCTTTTTTACAACCCTCGGTATGCCTGTTTCAACGACCTACTGCGTTATAGGAAGCATCCTAGGCGTTGGAATGCTTAAAAGCACTAGGACGGCGAAATCTCCTTTTCTACGAAAAATATTTCTCAGCTGGGTTATCACTCCCTTCGTAGCCCTCACTTTGGGTTATATTTTTGCTAGATTGCTTTTCTGATTTTTCTGACTTTTCTGATTATGGAAAAGATTTATTACTGCAGAATAAATTTCCTTTATGGTTACGATAAACAAACCAATTCTCCAGGTTGCGTTAGATTTGCTTGAGCTAAAGAGAGCCATTGAAATTGCCGGAGAAGCTGTTGAGGGCGGAGCGGACTGGCTGGAAGTAGGCACACCTCTGATCAAGAGCGAGGGCATGAATGCTGTCAGAGAAATCAAAAAAAGGTTCAGAGATCACAAGGTGGTTGCAGACATGAAGACGATTGACACCGGTGCAATAGAGGTTGAGATGGCCGCAAAGAGCGGAGCTGATGTAATAATAATACTTGCCGCTAGCGACAATCCGACAATTGAAGAAGCTATCAGAGCAGCAAGGAAATACGGCTCTGAGATAATGGTTGACGTTATAAACGTTCCAGACCCGGTGGCAAGAGCGAAGGAGCTTGAAGAAATGGGAATAGACTACATAAACTGCCATATCGGAATCGATCAGCAGATGATGGGCATGGATCCTATAGAGCTGCTCGGAGAGATGGTTAAAGCTGTAAGCATTCCCGTGGCTGGAGCTGGTGGCTTGGATGCTGAGAAAGCTGCCGTCTGCATTTCCAAGGGTGCTAAAATAGTCATAGTAGGCAGTAATATAGTCAAATCGAGAAATGTGACTGAATCGGCGCTTAAGGTAAGGAAAGCGATAGATGAAGCTTGGCAAAAGGCTGAAATAGCTGAAAAAGCAAGGAAAAGCCTCGAGGAGGAGACGAGGGAGCTTTTCATAAAGGTCTCAACACCCAACATCAGCGATGCAATGCACAGAGCGAAGGCCATGGAAGGAATATACCCGATAAACAGAGGAAAGAAGATCGTTGGAAAGGCTGTTACCGTTAGCACGATGGACGGTGACTGGGCCAAGACTGTAGAGGCCATAGACGCTGCCGGCAAGGGAGATGTTCTCGTTATAAAGTGCTCGGGAGACACAACGGCAGTTTGGGGTGAGCTGGCGACGAGGAGCTGCCTGAACAAGGGAATCGAGGGAGTAATCATAGATGGAGCGGTAAGGGATGTCGATGATATCCGCGAACTGGGCTATCCGCTTTTTGCAAGGAGGGAGGTACCCAATGCTGGTGAGCCAAAGGGTTTTGGCGAGATAAACGTTAGGATTTACTGCGGGGGAGTGGAGGTTAACCCGGGAGACTGGATCGTCGCGGATGACAACGGTGTTATGGTTATACCGAAAAGGAGAGCTTACGAGATTGCAAGAAGGGCGATGGAAGTTAAGAAGCATGAGGAAAGGATAAGGGCTGAGATAGAGGAAAAAGGCAGAACCCTCGCTGACATAGTCGAGCTTTATAAGTGGGAGAAAGTACAGTAGAATGAAGAACTATCTGAATTGCTTTGCAAAATGAGGGAAGAGATTATAGAGAAAATCATCAGGCTTCTAGAAATTGCCAAAAACAAAGAATGGACGCCCTGGGAATTGCAAACAGAACTCAGAAAATTTGAGAAAAATGTTGTATCCGTGGGAGATGACCTTTCGTTCACTTTAAAACTTAATGGTAAGCTAGCAGTCGATGAGGAAGCATTGACGAGGTTGGGAGCTCAAAAAACAAAGATATATCCCTTCAAAAGGGCATACAGATTTGAGCATGGATTTATAGCGGTCGAAGACAAATTTATAAGAATAAGCCGAAATCTAAAACCGGAAGAACTTTCTGAGATACTCCTCTGCATTGACTGAAAGCATTGACTGAAAGTTTTATATTTCCTTCAATTTCTCTTACCAGAAGTAAAGAAAATTTTACTGGTGATTGGGTGAGGCTAACCTCCTTTCAGCTGTTCACAATCCTCCTAGTGGCAGATGCAATTGCACTCATAGCTGGGATAGGAATAGGCTCTTCCGGAGTTAATTTCAACTTTCTGGAGAGTCCCCTCAGTGAAAAAATAATCTTGGATTACAGACTTCCAAGAACTTTGCTCTCGATGATAGTTGGAGCTGGCTTGGCTGCAGCAGGCTGCTCACTCCAAGCCTTATTCAGAAATCCTCTCGCAGATCCGTATATACTTGGTGTATCAAGCGGAGCTAGCGTTGGGGCAGCTTTTGTCATTCTCTTCGGGATAGCTTCGACGATAAACATAATGCTCTCAGCATTTTTCTTTGCGATCGTAACTTGCTGGGTCGTTTACAGAATAGGAAAAACCGAGACCGGGATTCCCGTTTACACTCTTCTGCTAGCAGGAGTTGCAATGGCAGCGTTTCTTTCTGGAGTGACTTCTCTCCTGATCTATATCTCAGCTCTAGATATATACAAGGTCGTTTTCTGGATTATGGGGGGCTTTTGGACAGCTAACTGGCTTAAAGTCCAAGCGGTTAGCATCCCGATTTTGGCATCCTCCCTCTATCTCATCCTCTCCTCTTGGAATTTGAATGCCATTCTAATTGGAGAGGAACATGCAATGAGCGTTGGAATCGATGTAGAGGCTTTCAAAAAGAGGGTAATAGCTGCCACAGCTCTGCTGACTTCAGCAGCCGTCTCTGTGAGCGGAGTTATAGGATTCGTTGGACTCATCACCCCGCACTCGATGAGGCTCATAGCAGGAGAAAACAACCGCATTCTGCTTCCAGCCTCTCTGCTTGCCGGAGCTGCATTTATGCCGTTCGTTGACCTAATTTCTAGAACAGCCACAACCGGAGAAATTCCGGTTGGAATCATCACAGCCATGCTTGGAGCACCGTTCTTCCTATACCTACTAAGGAGGAGTAAGGTTGCTGCTTGAAGTTAAAGGTTTGAGAGTTTCGCTAGGAAGCTCCGAGATCTTAAAGAACGTTAGTTTCAAGGTGGAGAAGGGAGAGGTCGTTGGATTGCTGGGGCCGAACGGGAGCGGCAAGTCCACTTTGCTTCGAACGATTTTTGGAGTCCTAAAACCCTTGGGAGGAGTCGTTTACTTCAATGGGAAAAATTTGGCCGAACTGGAGAGGAAGGATGTTGCCAAACTACTTGGATACCTCCCACAGGAAGCTTCAGATACTGGACTTAAAGTTAAAGAGGTTGTAATGCTCGGAAGAACACCCTACATCCACGGAATCTCTTTTAAAGAAGGTGACCTAACAGCAGTTAGAGAGGCTTTAAGACTGGTTGGACTCTCCGATTTTGAGGAAAGAAGGTTCTTTGAGCTTAGCGGTGGTGAGAAACAGAAGGTAATGCTCGCGAGGGTTTTCGCCCAGCATACTGATGTTTTGCTGCTGGATGAGCCAACCGCCCACCTCGACATCTCATCCCAGCTGGAGATAATGGGCTTGATAAGAAGTAGAGTAAGAGAGGGATGCTCGGCTTTACTAGCTATTCACGACATAAATTTGGCCTCAGCCTACTGCGATAGGCTGCTTCTTATAAAAAGGGGTGAAATTTTCGCTGCCGGCAAACCGGAGGAGGTTATAACAAGGGAGAATATTAGAGAGGTTTACGGAGCAGACGTTGAAGTAAGAAGGATCGGAGGAAACATACTCGTTATACCTTCCAGAAAGAGAGAATCCGAGAAGGAGAAATGGGTACACGTGATTTGCGGTGGTGGAAGCGGAACAGAGCTTATCAGGGAGCTCTGGCTTCATGGGTACAAAGTGTCTGCCGGCGTCCTTAATGCTCTTGATTCAGACTGGTTTGCTGCGAGCGAGATTGGAGAAGTTATTGATGAGCAACCTTTCTCGGAGATAAGTGACGATGCTTTTGTAAAAAACCTAGAATTCATTGAAAAGGCTGACATCGTTATCCTCTCAAATCTCACCGTTGGAAAGGGAAATCTGAGAAATCTGGAAGCTGCTTTATATGCCGCCAAACTTGGGAAGCTCCTTGTTGTTGAGGAAGAGGAGTTTGAAAAAAGGAATTTTGCTGGATCTGAGGCAGCAGAAATTTATAACGAAATTTCTTCCTCGGTTCCTCAATCAAAGGTATTTAAAAAAAGTCATGAGCTCATAAAGTCCCTGAGAACCTCTAGCTAACGACTTCTCCTCCTTTCTTCTATTTTGGATTGTAAAATATTAGAAAAAACGATAAATTTTTAACTCCAGTTTTCAATAACTTAAGAGGGAATCAATAGAGAAAAATCAATAATCCCGGAACAACAAGAAGGGCTGGACAACATCTCGTTATCTTTGGATCAGCCCTTTATCCGAAAATAGTAGGCAGCTGGAGCATAACGGGGACATAATGGAACATGATGGAGGCATACAATGGAGGCCGCCATACGTAAAGATCTCCGAGTGGGATCAATGGCCGATGTTGTGAAGTTCAATTTACTGGCCATAGTTACCGGAGTAACATGCGGTTTCATTGCCATTGGATTTAGATACCTCATCTTCGGATTTAACGATCTCTTTTTCAATGGCCTGGGATCGCTTTTAAGTTTTATTTCACCATACTACCTCGTTCTCATCCCTGCAATTGGTGGAATCTTTGTAGGAATCCTAACCTATTACTTCGCGCCAGAGGCCAAGGGACACGGCGTTCCGGAGGTTATGAATGCTGTTGCCTTACAAGGTGGTAGAATAAGACCGAGAGTTGTGGCTGTGAAGGCCCTAGCTTCGTCCATCTGCATAGGTTCTGGGGGTTCGGCGGGAAGAGAAGGGCCGATCGTTCAGATGGGTTCAGCTACCGGCTCGACCATAGCTCAGCTTTTGAGGCTGACACCCTATCAAACAAAGATTCTTGTAGCCTGTGGGGCGGCGGGAGGTATTGCCGGCACCTTCAATACTCCTATTGCCGGTGTGCTTTTTTCCCTCGAGCTCATAATCAGGGAGCTGAAAATACGGTCTTTTGCACCCATTGTTATATCCTCAGTTTTTGCAACGATTGTCTCCAGAATTCTCCTAAGACTTCTTGGAGTGAAAACAGCATTCGTTTTTGAAGTCCCCCCATATACTTTAAATACTCCATACGAGATTTTTTTCTATCTGTTCCTGGGTATACTCGCCGGAATCGTTGCTTTAACCTACACAAAGACCCTATACCGTATTGAAGACTTCTTCGAGGCGATAAAAATCCCTGAGTTCGTTAAACCATCAATAGGTGGATTCATCGTCGGAATAATCGGACTTATCGTTTTTCTAACCACCGGAAAAACCCACACATTCGGGGTTGGCTACGAGTCAATCGAACTACTCTTTAAAGGCAATCTTGTTTTTGAAGTTGTTCTTGCACTCGTGTTTCTTAAAATAATTGCAACCTCCATCACCCTCGGTTCTGGGGGCTCGGGTGGTATCTTTGCCCCATCTTTATTTATAGGTTCGATGCTCGGTGCCGCATATGGAATGATCCTCCAGATGTTCTTTCCGACTATCGTATCCAACTATGTTGCTTACGCAATCGTGGGGATGGCAGCGGTTTTTGCTGGGGCGAGTAGGGCTACTCTGACCTCGATAATAATCGTGTTCGAAATGACCGGAGATTACGCAATAATTCTGCCCCTCATGTTCGCGTGTGTGATCAGCTGCACATTCTTCAGTATTTTCTCCGAGGATACTATCTACACACTAAAGCTTAGAAGAAGGGGTATTATAATCGAGCAGGAAATGGATATAAACCTGATGAGGACGATCAGAGTTAAAGACATAATGAAAAAGGATGTGGACACGGTAAGAGAAGACACCCCCGTTTCAGAACTATCAAGAAGAATGACAAAAACCGGCCACATGGGATTTCCCGTTGTGAGAGATGGTAAGTTGGTTGGAATAGTAACCCACTCGGACTTCGAGAACATCGCTGACACGAGGGGTCTTTACGTACTAGATATTATGACGACTGATGTAATCAAAGCGTATCCAGACGAGACGCTAGAAGATGTGATTATGAAGGCCGCTGGAAAAGACGTATCCCATTTCCCAGTGGTAGATCCTGCGGATGATAGCAGATTGATTGGATTCTTCACAAAGGGGGACATTATCCGAGCTTATACGAAAAAAAGAATGGAGTGAATTTTTAACCAAACTTCAATTATTTTTCCTTAGATCCAAATACATATCATACTCAAAGTAGGGATCGACAACCTTAAACCCCAGTTTTTTGTAAACATGGATTGCTCTCTGGTTGGTTCTTTCAGTTACAAGCATCATCCCCTTGTAACCTTTTTGCCTGCTGAACTCAATTGCAACCTTCATCAGCTGCTGTCCTATTCCACGATTCTGAAAATCCTGATGAACAAAAATCGTGACATCAACTTCTTTTCCATCTTCGGTTGGAACTAGGACTGCATGACCTATAATCCGCCCATCCCTCTCTGCAACAAAGGCGATTCCATTCTCTGCAAGATAATCTATCCAATGTTCGATTCCTGTTCTGGTTGTTGGAGGGAGTCCAAGACATCTCAGCTCCGGACTGAAGGTTTCGTACATCTCTATGAGTTTCTCTCTATCCTTAGAGTGGACGTAGAATCTGATAGTGTAAACTTCCCCTTTTTTGTCTTTTACTTCCAGCTGCTTCGTTTTGATGCTTTCAATGGCGCTTTCGATGGCTTTGGTGGCTTTGAGATCCGGCATTCTGGAAAATACTTTTTGACCAGAATATTTATTATTTTCTTTAGATTATTAATCATTTAGAGAGCTATTGCGAATTATCTTGAGTTACCGTGATTTTTCAGATAAAGTTTCAGGAGCTCGAGCATCTCATCCTCGCTAACATCATGCCACTCGATATACGCATCCGCAACAGCATAAGGATAAAAGTCCCTGAGATTTGAGCAAAATAGGCCATCACACTCCGGCTGAATGAGTTCTGCTGCTTTCAGCGATGCAGTTGGAACGGCAACGTAAACCCTATCAAAGAACCTCCTCGCGCTCTCTATGGCAGTAAGCATTGTGAAGCCAGAAGCTAGACCATCATCAACCAAAATGGCTTTATCACTGTCGTATTCAAAAAACTCTTTGGATATGCCTTCGATTAATCGCCTCCTGCGCTCAATTTTCTTTCTGCACTCATCGATCTGTTTCGCTATCGTATTTTCCTTCAAGGCAAAGTAGCTAATAGCTTCTTCATTTATTTTAACAACATTATGCATGCTTATTGCTCCAAACCCAGCTTCAGTTGTCCACGGAAAGAGAATCTTGGAAACTATAATCAGCTTGAGCTTTAAACCCAAATTTTTTGCCATTTCATACCCAACCGGTACACCTCCAGCAGGAATTGCAAGAATGACAAAATCCTCAACGCTAAACCTTGACGAGATTAGCTCAGAGAGAAATTTTCCTGCATGGAAACGATTTCTGAAGATGTGGGTTTTGTTAAAGAGCGAAGATTCGTGGACTATCATTTCAAATAATTAAACATCGAAACCTTTATCTTTTTTTCTTTCTAACGCTATCCATGTTCGGCGAAGATTTTGGAGAATTAAAGAGAGCAGAAGTTTATATCCTTGCAGATAACCAAGTGCCTAGGCCCGGGAGCTTTATAGCCGAATATGGATTTTCTGCATTTATAAAGGCTTACGGCGATGAAGAAATAGGCGTCCTCCTCGACACTGGAGCTGGAATTGCAATCGAGCACAACTGGGAACAGTACGGCTTAGACTGGGATGAGGTGGACTACATAGTCCTCAGCCACAGACACTTCGATCATACCGGAGGCTTGCTGAAAGTTCTGGATAAAACGAATGCCCCCGTTATAGCCCATCCGAACCTCTTTCAGCCGAGTTTCCTCTGGATTAGAGGGAATCTGATCGATGGCTCCCTGCCTTTCTCAGAAAAAACTGTGAGGGAGAAGGCTAGGCTTTACATGATAAGAGATCCATTTAAGATTGCAAACGGTATGGCGGTGAGTGGCGAGATTCCACGGGTAACCGAATTCGAGAAAACGCCTGAGACGTTCAAGCTTGAGAATGGAAAATTTGTTCACGATGAAATGCACGACGATATGGCGATATATCTCAAAACGAAGAAGGGGTTTGCGGTAATAACGGGTTGCGCCCATTCTGGGGTCGTAAACACGATAAAAAGGGGAGTCGAGCTCGTTGGAGAGGAGCCGTATCTCGTAGCGGGAGGATTCCATCTAATATTCTCACCGCCAGAGAGAGTGCAGAAAACGGTTGACGAGCTCATGAAAGTCAAAGTTCTTGCTCCAACCCATTGTTCGGGGCCCTTCATTGCAGGAGAAATAATCAGAAGGGATCCCACAAAGTTCATGCCAATCGGAGCGGGCATAAAATTTGAAGTTTAAAGATTAAATTAAGCTAATAAGTCAAAAAGGTTATCCAAACAAGGTTATTTAAAAACCTATGATTTGAATAGACTTAAGAGATTACAAGAAGAGATTACAAAAGGAGGTGATCGATTGGAGGACTACATAGAAATACTCCAAAGAGGAGAGGCGGATATCCATTTCGTGCATCCCGATGAATTCCGAAAATTCGTGAGGGACAAAAAGAATCGAGGATTGGAAGATAAACTAATGGATGTAAAGGAGGCGGTTAAAAAGTACGTCAAGAATGGAGACTATCTTGCCTACGATTTCTCATCTCTGACGAGGGGACCCCAAAGTCTGATAAGGGAGATCATAAGACAGAGGAAGAAGAACTTATGGGTTCTAGCTAAATTTACCTTGCTTGAAACCGTGCTGCTTGCCGGAGCCGGATGCGTTGACAAGATTGACGTTGGATTCCTCGGATTCGGGCCTTATATAGCGAGAAAAGTTCAGGAAGGAGCAGTCAAAGTTTACGACTACAGCAATGGAAGCGTTACCTACAGACTCGTCGCCGGAGCGATGGGGATTCCATTCATGCCCGCAAGAGATCTGCTCGGGACAGATACTATGAAGCATTCAGGCGGGATTGTTGTCAGAGATCCCTTCAGCAAGATACCCGTGGCTTTATTCCCAGCCTTGAATCCCGACGTTTCTGTAATCCACGTGCAGGAGGCTGACATTTATGGAAACGCAAGGGTTTATGGGCCGACGGTTGCGACTCTTGAAACGGCGATGGCATCGAAGAGAGTGATAATCTCGGCTGAAAGAATAGTCGAAACCATAGAATTCAGAGAACATCCCAACTGGACTACCGTGCCATATTATTGCGTTGATGCAGTCGTGCATGCTCCCTTCGGAGCTTACCCCGGAGGCACGCAGGGATACTACGAGATGGACTCGGATCACTATCTGAAGCTTACCTCAATTAAAACGGAGGAGGAGATGCAGAAATATCTTGAGGAATACATATACAGCGTTGACAGCCATGAAGAGTTTCTAGAGAAGAGAGTTGGAGTCAAAAGGCTCAGAGAGCTGATTCAGAACTCACAGATCCTTGAGGGATACAGATGATGGAGGTGAAAGAATGGAGATAGAATTTACCGATACGGAATTCATGATATGCAACGCGGCAAGATTGCTTGAGGATAACAAAACGATCTTCGTAGGCTGGGGAGTGCCGCAAGTCGTTGCAATTCTTGCCGAGAAGCTTTACACACCAAACATAGTGCAAGTTTTCGAGTTTGGAGCTATCGGCCCTCAAAGCAGAACTCCTTTTCTGCGTGGCACGATGGGCGGGCCATCAAACACCTATCGCAGCTTGCAGTGGTGCAGCATGAATCTTGCATTCAGCTATGCACAGGTGGGCTACATAGATTATGGGATGCTTGGTGCCGCGCAGATCGACAGATATGGAAACATAAACTCAACGATGATCGGAGATGACTATAGCAGACCAAAAGTAAGGTTTCCGGGAAGCGGTGGAGGAAACGAGGTTGCAAGCTACTGCTGGAAAACCATTATCGTCATGGCCCACGAGAAGAGAAGATTTGTGGAAAGATGCGACTTCATAACCTCCCCCGGCCATCGAATGGACGGAAAAACGAGGGAAGAAGTTGGCTTGCCTGCTGAGACAGGCCCCTTCAGAGTGATAACGTCAAAGGGAATGTTCGGTTTCGATGAGGAGACTAAAGAACTCAAGCTGATTGGGGTGCTAAAAGGGCTTACCGTCGATGATGTGTTGGATGACATGGGAATAAAACCTCTGGTGGCTGATGAAGTCGTCGAACTTAGCCCACCAACTCCACAGGAACTGAAGACTCTCAGAGAAGAGATTGATCCCTACGGGCTTATAATCAGCAAGGGGGCAAAATTCAAAGTTGAACTTTAATGACTATTTAATAAAACTACTAAATATTTTTATTCCGGAGTATATACAGTCAATTATTTTTCATTACATTCTTATTTCATTTTTAAAGAATAAACAAGGCAACGATTAAAAAAGGAAATTTTAAATAGTGTTTAATTTAGAAAATGTAATCGTGCTAGAGGTGGTTTAATGGAAAACATTACTTTTGGGAGGCTACCTTCCAAGGTTTATAAAAATAGAGGTGGTTAAATGAGAGTTGCAGTTGTTGGAGTTGGCTATTCTGGCTTCAATGCAAATACACCAGATCTAAGCTGGAAAGAGATAACACTGGAGGCAGCAACGAGAGCATACGACGATGCTGGAATAAACCCGAGAAAAGATGTCGATAGCATCGTAACATGCGCTGAAGACATTTGGGAAGGATTTGCTATCTTTGACGAGTTCGTTCCAGACCAGCTCGGAGGGGTTTTAAAACCCACATGTACGGTATGCGCAGACTTTCTGTTTGGAATTGCCACAGCCTACATGCAGATAAAAAGCGAGCTCGCCGATATAGCGGTTGTAGAAGCGCATAGCAAGGCGAGCGATATTCTGACTTTTGGTGAGACGATAAAGTTTGCAATGGATCCGATCTGGCTGAGAGAGATTGGAAGTGCTCACCCATATTACTTCGCTGCCCTCGAGATGTCACAGTACGTCAACGAGTGCTGCATAACAGAAGAGCAGATTGCAGAGGTTGTCGTCAAAAACAAGAACAACGCCCTGAAGAACTCTTCCGCCCCATATGGATCGAAAATAACGGTAGAGGATGTCCTCAACAGCCCAATGGTGTTCGATCCCATGAGGAAGCTGGAAATCGCTCCGAGAGCTGATGGTGCGATAGTTTTCGTTCTTGCAAATGAGGATGTTGCGAGGGATATAACGGATACACCAGTCTGGGTTAAAGGAGTAGGATGGTGGAGTGAAACGAGCAACTACGACACGATGAGCTTTAACGCAGCTTACACTTATAAGGCGGCTAAAATGGCTTACAAGCTTGCAGGGATAACAAATCCCGCAAAGGAGATAGATATAGCTGAGGTTGATGATAGGTTTGCTTTCAAAGAGTTCCAGCACATCGAAGCCTTGCAGCTTTCAAAAAGATTCGAGACCGGAACGCTGATGCAGGAAGGATACTTCGCAAAAGATGGTGAACTGCCAGTAAACGTTTCTGGCGGTAGTCTGGGAATTGGAAACCTTCTAGAAGCTACTGGTGGTCAGAAAGCTCTTGAAATAGTCTTGCAACTTCGCAGATTGGCAGGAAGAAGACAGGTTGAGGCTGAAACAGGCGTAGCTCAGGCATGGAGATACATACCGACAGCTAGTGGAGCTGTGACTGTGTTTGGAGTGTGAGGGTTGAAAATGAGGTGATACAGATGGAGGTTGAAAGAATAAGCGGTTTGAAGTTCCATAAAAAGCAGGATGTGGCGATTGTTGGGGCAGGAATGACCACCTTCAAGAGGAGACTCAATGAAACAGGAAAAGAACTCTCATATTTGGCTATAAAGCAGGCACTAGAAGAGGCTGACATGGATTTAAGCGATATTGAGATGGTTGTAATGGGCTCTGCCCCAGATACCTTTGATGGTCTGCATATGAAGGGAGAGTACTTGCTCGACGGTTCGGGCGGGAGTGACAGGCCATATATGAGGGTCTTCGTTGGAGGTGGAACCGGAGTCTTTGCCCCAATAGCAGGTTACTGGCATGTTGCTAGCGGGCTAGCAGACGTATGCTTGGTTGTATGCGAGGAGAAGATGTCTTCCAGCCATCCACACCCGCAATCAGCCTTCAAGTACATCTGGGATCCGATACTCGATAGACCTTTGAACCCGAACTTGATCTGGATATTCGCTCTTGAGATGAACAGATACATGCATGTCCACAACATAAAGCATGAGGACATAGCCCTCGTTTCCGTTAAAAACAAGGCAAATGCTCTCGATCACCCATGTGCCCAGCTTGCAGAGAAGATAACGGTAGAGGATGTCCTTAACAGCGAGCCAATGGCCTTGCCAGTAAGAAGACTCGACGTATCTCCGCCTTCGGATGGAGCTGCTGCCTTAATAATGGTCGCACCCCACATAGCAAGGCAAGTAACTGACAACCCAGTTTGGGTTACAGGAGTTGGCTGGGCTCTGGATACGACTATGTGGACGAATAGAGACCTCTACTTCCCAAGGTACGTTGCTGAGGCTGCCAAAATGGCCTACAGGATGGCACACATAACGGATCCGAGAAAAGAGATTGACGTTGCTGAGCCTTACGATCCGTTCGACTATAAAGAATTGCACCACATGGAAGGCCTAGGACTGGCAAAGAAGGGCGAAGCTCCAATTCTGACGAGAGAGGGTGTCACAGCAAGAGACGGAGATCTGCCATGCAGCCCATCAGGAGGTTTGCTCGGTGTTGGAAACCCAATTGCAGCCACGATGGGAGTGAAAGCAGGCGAACTCTACTGGCAGCTGGCATACAGAGCCGGAAAGAGACAGGTGGCGAAGGAAGTCACAACGGGCGTTTGTCAGGCGTGGGGAGATCTGATGCAGGTTGGAACCGTTATGGTTATGTCTAACAAGAGGTGATTGGGATGTCAGTAGGTAAGAAGGATATTTCATGCCCGCCCGAAGCACCGGGAACTCCCCTTAAAGATGCAGATATAACAGAGAAAAAGGTGACTTACGTCGAGGATCATCCAGATATGAGGTATGCCTGGACTGCCGGGCAGGCGATTAGCAGGTTTTTGAATGAGCTTAAAGAGGGAAGGCTAATAGCAACGAAATGTAACAAGTGCAGAAGAATCTTGTTCCCGCCAAGGATGTTCTGTGAACTATGCTACAAACCGATCGATGACTGGGTTTATGTTAAAGATACGGGAACTGTGCAGACCTTCTCGATCTCCTACATAGACCCTGATGCAAGGCCACTGGAGGAGCCGATTATCGTGGCCGTGATAGCGGTGGATGGAGCCTCTAAGAACATGGCGTTCATGCATGTGCTTGGAGAGGTTGAGCCAAAGGACGTCTATATCGGCATGAAAGTCAAGGCCGTGTGGAAGCCCGAAGAGGAAAGAGAGGGATCCGTGACGGACATCAAGTACTGGAAGCCAATGGAGAAGTAAGAGGAGGTAAGAGGTGAGAGGTGATAATCATGTTTAACGAGAAGATAGTAAATCCCGCAGAATTGAGGCACTGGGAGGGTAAAATCGAGCTCTACTGGATTTACACAAGTGGAGTGGCGGGAGATAAATTCTTCAAGGCTTTAAAGGATGAGGAGAAATTCATCGCCGCGAAGTGCAAGAAATGCGGAAAGGTTTACTTCCCGCCGAGAATGTACTGCGAGTTCGATTTCAGCGAGACTGAATACGTCGAGGTAAGTGGAGAAGGAAGTGTCAGAGCTTTCACAGTCGCAAGACTCGATAAGGATGAGAAACTCATGGAAAAGCCGGAGATCTACGCAATTATTGACATGGATGGCACCGACGGCTGCATGGTTCATTTGCTCGGAGAAGTTGAACCAGAGGATGTCTATATCGGTATGAGGGTCAAACCCGTGCTGAAGGAGAAAGGGGAAAGAGAAGGTAAAATAACGGATATACTATACTTTAAACCTTCCTAATTTTTTGTTCCTAAGTTAAGGGATGAAACCAAGATGAAACCAAGAAAGAGGTGAAGATTATGGATTTTGAATTTACCGAAGAGCAGAAAATGATCGCCGATTCTGCAAGGGATATAGCCAAGGACTTCCCTCCGGAATACTGGAGAGAGAAGGAAGAAAATGGAGAATTCGGTGAGGAATTCTGGAAAGCTTTGAGTAAAGCAGGGTTTACCGGGATTGTAATCCCTGAAGAGTACGGCGGAGCCGGAATGGGGATGACAGAGCTGCTCATAGCAATGGAGGAATTAGCTGCGAATGGCTGTGGGATGGCTGGCGTGTGGTATCTCGTGCTTACAGAGGTATTCGGCGGGATGAGTATAGTGAGGCATGGAACGGAGGAGCAGAAGGAGAAATACCTGCCCGGAATAGCAAAGGGGGAGCTTGAGTTCTGCATGGCCCTAACTGAGCCGGATGCTGGAACGAACACCCTAAATACGAGGACAACAGCCGTGAAGGACGGTGACGAGTGGGTTATAAACGGTAACAAGATCTTCATAAGCGGAGCAGACAGAGCCAAGGGCATGTTAATTATAGCAAGAACAACACCTAGGGAGAAAGCTCCTAAAAAAACGCATGGGATAAGTCTTTTCCTTGCTGATCTTCCAAATCCGGCAGTAAAAGTTAACCCCATTCCAAAACACGGTATAAACTACTCAAAAACTTGTGAGGTGAGCATAAGCAACCTTCGTTTGCCTGAAGATGCGCTCATGCCACCCCTTGATGGAGGCTGGTATTCTCTGCTCGATACTTTAAATCCTGAGAGGATGAGCTTCACTACGGCAGCTGTCGGAATTGGAAAGTTAGCTATAAGCAAGGCCGTTGAATACACAAAGCAAAGAAAGGTTTTTGCCGGGGAGCCCGTTGGGAGCTACCAAGGCTTGCAGTTCCCCTTGGCCGAAGCCTACGCAACCCTTGAGACCGCTCGCCTGATGAACTTCAAGGCCTCGACTCTCTTCGACAACCAAGCGAGCTACAGGGATGTCGGAACCTACGCCAACATGGCAAAGCTCGTGGCCGTTGAAGCTGGAGTAAAAGCTGTCTACTGGGCGATGCAGAGCTTCGGCGGTTATGGTTATGCCAAGGAGTACGATGTTGAGAGGTGGTGGAGAGAGGTTAATCTCATAAGGCTTGCTCCCGTAACACAGCAGATGGCTTTGGCTTATGTCGGAGAGCACATTCTCGGAATGCCTAAGAGCTACAGAACCTGATTTTATTTAATTTTTTGTTAATTATTGAGCCATAAATTTGAATTCTCGATTTTCTAAACATTTTTATTGTTCGATTACCAAAAACCCGCATGCATCCTTTACTCGAGATGAAAGGCTTTATACTCGACGTTGACGGAGTCATTGGAAGAGGGGATAAACCAATACCGCAGGCTGTTAAAGCTGTTAACAGACTGATCGAGATGGGAAAGAAAGTTGTTTTCGTCTCCAACAACTCCACAAGAAGTAGAAAAATCTACATGCAGAGATTCAAAGATTTTGGAGTTAATGCAAAGGAAGATCAAATGTTTTTAACCACCTACGTTACCGCCACATACATAAAACAGAACTATGGCAAGGCGAAGATTTTCACAACCGGCGAACCCGGGCTTGTCGAAGAATTAAAGCTTGCTGGCCATCAGATAGTCGACTACAGAGATGCAGATATTCTGGTTGTTGGATCGAACAGGCAGATCAGCTTTGAGATTTTAACTAAAGCCTTAAGAATGTGCCTTGATCAGGACAAAACATACATAGCGACAAATCCAGATAAGATCTTCCCTTCAGAAGACGGACCAGTGCCCGGAACGGGAATGATAATAGGCGCACTTTACTGGATGACGGATAGAATGCCCGATTGCATTTGCGGAAAGCCAGAGAAGGTTATAATGGAGCAGGCTTTGGATTATCTTCAGCTCAAAGCGGATGAGGTTGTCGTGGTTGGCGATCAAATTGATGTGGATGTGGTTGCAGGCAAAAGAGTAGGGGCAAAAACCTTACTCGTGCTTTCTGGAGTTACAACGGAGGAGAATTTGGATAGAATGATTGAAAAATTCGATGAAAAACCCGATTTTATTCTTAGGGACTTGAGCGAACTCTTTGATACTCTTTGATTGAACTCTATTTGATTGAACTTAGTTTTATTTTTAAATTTGCAACCCTTTTTATCGATTCTCATCATTTGATCTCATAATAATGATAACTTGATGATTATCATTATTGTTAACATAATTATTAAATCCTATCGTAATGAAAAAATTTATTAAATAAAAAGAGAATTAGAATTAATGTATGCCTTCATGAATCAGAACTTGCTTACCAGACGGAACATGCTTTTCGTTCTTGCTTTGCTGACAGTTCTGAACCTTGCTGATCTTTTCACAACCCTTTTCTCCCTTAATCGAGGACTTTATGATGAACTCAACCAGATAATCATGTTCCTCTACCTTCAATCGCCGATTTTGATGGCAGCCTACAAAATCCTTGTACCTTTGATTCCATTTTTCTTTCTGATCAAACACAGAAAAAGCATCCAGATAGAAGACTATGGCCAAATTAATACCAAAGAGAAGCTAAAGATTGTAGTTTTTAGCTCTATCTTCCTTGCAATGATTTGGAGCACGATTTTCTACGTTTTTGTCGTTCTCCATAATCTCATGCTCATCTTTTTCGGGATCTCTCTTTAGCTTCGCATTAAAATTTCCCTGAGCTGTTTCAAATTTGTTATCGTGTGATCTGCTAAATTGATAAAGTCTGGAATCATTGGTTTGTTTCTTTCAGTAATCAGAAGAACCGTTTTTACTCCCGCAAGCTTTCCAGAAATCAGATCGAATTTAAAATCCCCTACAGAGATGCTTCTCTCAGGTGTGCTTTTTGCTTCTACTATTGCCCTCACCGTGGGTAGAGGTGAGGGTTTTGGGAGAGTTGACTCCCTGCTAACAATGTAGTCAAAGTCGATGCCAAATCTTCTAGAGAAAATCCTAACGCTTTCGAGGCAATTTCTCGTTACGACACCTTTTCTTATTCCCTCATTTTCCAGAAATTCAATCAGCTCGAGAACTCCATCGTTAAGCTTTGCTGTTTTTGCTGCCTCGATCTCAAATTTTTTGAGCATCTCTGTCTTCTCATCCCTTTTCTTACCTTTATATTTGAGAATCGATTCAAGAATGAATCTTTCTCTAATCTCAAGAGCTCTTCTGATTTCATCAAAAGGTAAGTTGAGATGAGTGAGCGTTCCGTCCATATCGAATATGACGTTGTCGATTTTCAATCTCATATCAAACGCTTCCAGTCTTGGGGTTTAAAATTTATCGAGTTTTTGAATCTGGCAGATCAGATAATCTTTTGGTTTTAGATCCCGAATCTCTATGAATCATCTATAAACCTTGTGAACTTCCTAAACTTCCTGAATTTCGCGATACAATCACCGAAAATGTTATCTTACCTTTAACCGAGATAGAGGCATGAACCGACTCAGAAAAGGAAAATTGTCTGCTTTCACAACTTTAATTCTTGTTTCCATTGTTCTATTCACTCTACTTTCTGCCTTTCCCACTCATGCTGAATTTATCAATGCAAACGAGGCAAGAATAAAGGCTGTTGCAGTTAAGAGTACCGAACCTCCTGAGGGAGCAGTGATCAATATTTCCGTAATCGTTACTCCCGGCAATGGCAAGGTTTTCGTGTCAACAATCCCCTACACCCAAATAGATATGCAAGGGAGTGCGCAGCTTGCTGCTTTAACTGCATGCGACATTCTTGGCTTAGACTTCATGAAATACGACTTCTTCTTCACAATAGAGGCGGACTCCCCCATTGTTGGCGGTCCGTCCGCTGGAGGAGTTATGACAGTAGCAACAATTTCTGCCCTCAAAAACCTCAGCCTCCGTTCAGACGTTTACATGACCGGTATGATATATCCCGACGGCTTTATAGGACCGGTTGGAGGGATTCCGTACAAGCTCAAAGCTGCTGCCGACAACGGGGCAAAAATTTTCCTCATACCGAAGGGGCAGAGGGTTGTGATGGTGGAAGAGACAGTTGAGGAAAAAAGAGGACCTTTCATCTTCATAAGCAAGAAAAGCAAACCCGTAGATCTTTATGAATACGGTAAAAAGCTTGGTGTTAAGGTTATAGAAGTTGAAAAGATAGAGGACGCTTTGCTTTACTACACGAATTACACGCTTGTGAAGTCACAGCCGGCCATGAACTTTTCAAGATACTCAAATCTCCTGTTGCAGCTTGCTGACAGAATGAAAAGAGACACATCCGATCTTTATTCTACCGTAAAAGCTACTGGAGCAAAACTGGACAAAGCTGACGAATTTATATCCAAAGGGGATGAGAGCTACAGGAAAGGTTTCTACTATACTGCCACGAGTCAGTATTTTACTGCCAAAATAGAACTCAGATACCTCTACTACACCCACACAATAAAGAACGATATGGCTTTGGAGAATGAGTTTGAAAGTGTTGAAAAAGAAATAAACTCAACCAAGAATTTCCTTTCTTCACAAAAAGAGCTAGGAATTGAATCTTTCCAGCTTTTTGGGGCGGCTCAGGAGAGAATAACCCTCGCTGAGGATTATCTCTATCAGGCGAGAACATCAGACGACTTCGATAAATCTCTAAGATACCTCGCCCTTGCGAAAGAAAGAATAGAGAGTGCAAAGGTCTGGCTTTCCCTACTGCAAACGATAAACGAGGATATCCCGATAAAAACCGAGGACTTGAAGAGAAGGGCTCAGTTTTATCTCAGCCAAGCCGAATCCATGGCCGTTTACGCATCCCAAATAGGAGGGTACCCGCAGCTGATTGATGAAGCAGAGAAAAGTATCGAGATTTCAAGAAAACAGCTCGAGGAGGGATTCTATGCCGGCTCGGCCGTATCTGCTATCGATGGAATAACCAAAGCAAGCCTATCAATTGAGCTGATAAATACTGGAGAGGAGCTTTTGAATTCAAAAGTTGCCTCAGCGAATAATTCTGCCAGAATAGCAATCGGAGAGGTTGAAAAGTTTGTAACACCCGTTCTTCCGGTTGCCTACCTAGAGTATGCAGATACAGCAGAAAATCCCGTTGTAAAGCTTTCATACTACAAGCTCTCAGAGAGGCTTGCAAAGCTTATGCTTTCCCTTTCGAGGGCCTTTCCCGAGTCCATGCTCGTGAAGGTTGAGCTGAACTACCCGGCTGAACAACCAAAGGCAACTGCGACGCCAGCATCAAGTCCATTGCCAGATCTTTCAAGGATTAAGCCTAGCGTACCAAAACTTCCGGAGATAGAAAAATACCTTCCCGGTTTTGAAATTTATCTTGCGATAATCGTTCTTTTAACAACAGCGTACTTGGCTGGGAGAATAAGAGCGAGGTAAGCGGGACAAAGAAGAAATTTGACCTTCAGAGCATTAGGAAATAGCAAACCACTATCGTGCTCAGAGTTGCAAAAAAGTTTACACCGGAATTGGTGAGATAACCGAGTCTTTCAAGCGTTGCACCAAGAAAACTATCAACATGCACCCCAATAAATCCGGCAATAATTGCAACTGGAACGTATTCGGCGGGAATTACGGAAAGCATAAAGGCGAAAAGTGTAACGATTGCAGCACCGAGAAAAGCAGAAAGCTCACCCAGAAGCGATACTCCACCGCTTTCTCCTGGGCTGACTGGCTTGAAATTGGTTATAAGATAAACTTTTCCTGAAGTCTTGCCAATTTCACTTGCCAGGGTATCTCCAAGGGCTGTTGCAATGCTTGCAACGAAAGCCACAAGAAAGAGATCCGATGAAAGTACGTAGTAGTTCAATGCGAAAAAAAGAGCGGGGAGGCTGTTGGAGAAAACGTTTGCGTAACCTCTCGCACCGCCTGCCGGTTCTTCGATTCCCAGATTAAGTTTTACAGAATATCTGTATTTCGTTGCAAAAGATCCGATTATGTAAAATGAAGCAAGAATTAAAAAGAACCGGATATCCGTGAAAACAATGATGAGAGTCCCTATTAGAGTTGCACTCATCAGACCGCTCTCATCCGCGACTCCCGCTCTCATAGCTACCAGTCCAAGCACAAATGAGATTATGAAAGCATAAATCAGATGGTTGAAGGGAGCGTAGATGCCATAGATGTTGAAAATTAATAAAACTGAGGAGGTGGCTAGGAGAAGAGTCGTTCTTTTGTCACTCTCAACCTCTATGCTCTCAACAAGCGCTGCGGTTATTCCCCCCATCAGTGAGAGGAAAAAAAGGAATTCCTCATCGAAAACAGACCCTTTAATTAGGGAAAAGAAGTTTAGGTAAGCGAAGGCGAGAATCGTGAAAATCCCGATGTCAAATACAGGATTTTTTCTGAACTCATGACCTATCAACATGAATATAGTAACTCCAGCTATGTAAACTGGCACACCGGTAAACGTGGATAAAACGAGTATTATGGATATTAAATAGGAATTGAAGAAGGAACTTTGGCTGTTAAGGCTACTAACCCCTATCCTTATCTCTTCTCCCTCATAAATCGTGAACAAGAGAATCAAGGGGGCGAGAATTCCCAAAACAATCCAAGCCTCAAAAAAAGGTATCAGCAAGGATGGAAGCACAGCTAGACTAAGAAAGACTCCTTTTGGAAAAAATACCCCCTCAAATTTCTTAAACTGGTAACCCATTGGCAAAGGTTAAGTAATTTCTATCTTAAAAAATTACCGATGCCTAATATGATCAAATTCCTCAGGAAAATCTATGAAAGAAGATTAGAAAAAGAGGTGATGAACGGAAAGTTTCCACACCACGTGATGGTTGTTACAGACCAAAATGAGTTCATGAGCAATATTAACAACTTCCTTAAGCTGATAGAATGGTGTAACAGGTTTAAAATCAAAGAGCTTACAATTTGCCTTCACATCCATGAGAAAAGCAAAATGGAGGAACTTGTTTCTGAATTGGACTCCAGATTGAAGAATCATGCCTTGAAAATCGTGACGAAGAACGAGGTGATCGAGAGGTCTGGTAGCAAAAATCTCAAACTCAACTTCATTCTCGGATACGGTGGCAGAGCTGAGATAACAGATGCAATAAAAGAGATTGCAAAATCTGTAAGAGAGGGAGGGATTTCTCCAGAGGAAGTTGGGGAAGATGAGATCGAAAAGCATTTGAGAATAAAAAACCCACCCGATCTGATAATAAGGGCTGGAGAGGAGATTCCAGATTTTCTCATCTGGCAAAGCATTTACAGCGAGCTGTACTTCCTCGATATCGATTGGTCAGCTCTGAGATACATCGACTTCCTGAGATGCCTGAGGGGGTACCAAAGGAGAGAGAGGAGGTTCGGGAAATAATTGCAGAAGGAAAAGGAGGGAAAGGAGGGAAAATGGGAAAGGAGGGATAACTTGGGAAGAAGGCCCGAAAAAAAACAGTTTTTGTCAAGGAGGGAGAATCTCAGACGGATAAGATACCTTGCCGATTATCAGTTCGGGGAGGGAGCGGGAATGGTTCTATTCCCAGATTCTGTAAAATTTGTTATTTCCCCAAAAACTGGAAGAGTTAGGCAGATCACAGATCATGGCAAGCGAATAGCAACCATCAAGCCCTCATCTGGGTGGCTAAGTCTTAGCATAGAAGGGGCCAGAAGACTTCACAGCTTTTTCCCTTTCCCGAAGCTCAGGGTTGTAGTTATGAACGAGGTATCCGAATTTATTGCAGATGGAAAGAACGTTTTTGCTAGGCACGTTGTCGATGTGGACAGATCGGTAAGGGCTGAAGATGAGGTTCTAGTAGTGGATGAAAAGGATGCATTGCTCGCCACTGGGAAAGCTGTGTTGGCGGCGATAGAAATGCTCGATTTTGAAAGAGGTGTTGCTGTGGATGTGAGAGCTGGGATAAACAGAGAGATAAACAAAGAAATGAACAAGAATAAGAGAAGGGACATAAAAATTTAAATAGAAGTTTAAAAATAAAAAATAAAAACCATAAAGATAGAATGATCAGGACTAGAAAGTTGAAAAAAGTCAGGCCGATTGCTTTTGATAGAGAAAAGAGAGTTCTCCTGATAAGGAAAAACGCTGTTATAGACAAAAAGATCAATTTTGACGGAAAGATCATCGTCGGAATGGATGCTTGCATCTGGGCAGCAATTGAGTGTGATGAGATCCTTATCGGAAAAGCTTCCTACCTCAAAGGAGACGTGAGGTGCAGAAAAGCGACAGTTGGAGCCAAAACCGAATTCAATTCAATAGTAGGGGATGAAATTCTGATTCAAAACGGTTGCAGGGGGAGAGTTGTAAAGGGAAAGAAGGTAATACTCCGGAAGGGCGTTGAAATTGAAAATCTCGAAGCAGATATTGCTTACATCGATGGTATTTCAAAGCTGGGCAGGGTGAACGTGAAAAAGGTCGTTGCTGCAAAAAGTGTCTGAAGGGTTGAAGCAAATTAAAAGCAAATTAAAAGCAAACCCTGAAGCAAATTCAAAGCGATATGCAATAAACTACAAAAAATAAAAAAGAAATTTGTTTACTGTGGTTTCTCCATCAGAGAGAACTTCTTCAGAATCTTTCCGTCCTTTGAGTGTGGTGTTCTGTAAACGCTATCGCCGCCTTTCTCGATCTCTCTTGCTCTGTCGGCTTCGATTGCTGCAACCCTCATCATCTCATGGGCTGAGGCTACGAGAGGTATGTACTTCTGCGGATCCTGTTCGATAAAGCATCCCTTGACATCGATGTCTGCGACTTTCTCTGCTATGTAGTATGCCGCCATTGCCTTTGCCCTTGCGTAAGGATTCTTGAAGTTTCCAGCTGCAACGGCCCTTTCAGCAGTAACAATAACCTGTGGAAGTTCCGGAGTCTTTCCTTCCTTCAAAGCATCGATTACACCATCAATCGCTTCTTGAACAAGTCTGAATGCTCCGGTTGCTGCAAGAACCTTAACAACATCTGCGTTGAAAAGGGCCATTTCAGTTGGATCGAGAAATTCTCTTCTCGCTCCAATCATCGAGTCTGCATTTACGAGAATGTATCCGAAACCCTTCTCCTTGAACTCATCTTTCGCTTTCTTGGCAGGAGCATCGCTGATAACTATAACCGGCTTACCTTCAAAGGCTTCTCTGGCAGCTTTTGGACCTGGCAAAGCTGCATTTGGCGAGACGACAATGACAAGATCTGGATCGAACGCCTTGAGCTTCTCCGCAACTTCAGCTTCCTCGGGCTGCATTTTAGCTCCGCTTGTCACAACTCTTACAGTTATGTCGCCCCTGTCAGCCCTCTCATCAAGGAGATATTCCACAAGAAGAGCCGTGCCAATGGCACCCATTTTCAGTACTCCTACTTTAACCATATCAATCACCACTGGGACTTTTAAACTGCGAGAATATAATCATTTCCTTTTTTGCCTAGACTCCTGCTAAGACTCAACTGGCTTGGCAACTCCTTGCTTTCTAGCAAGAACCCACAAAATTATCAGAAGTACTACTCCAATACCTATAACAAAGTGATTGAGTGTGGCTCCCGCTAGTCCAATAACCAGCATAGCAGCTTTCATCCACAATTTGAGTGGTCTTCGATAGAATCCTGTTATCGCTATCGCAAGCAAATACATCACCACTATCGCGGCCAAAAATTCGTAAAGCACCGTGAGAACCATGCCAACATCCCAAGACTGAACGGTAATCAGAAACATTTCTGGATGGGTGAAGTAGATGTAAGGCCCGACGTAACCGGCGAGAGCATACTTCACAGAATTTCTTGCAGTCTTCCAGAAGTCACCTCCAGCTAGGGCTGAGCCAGCATAGGCAGCCAAGGCAACAGGTGGGGTGAGATCAGCCAGTATTCCAAAATAGAAGACGAAAAAGTGGGCTGCAAGCAAAGCTATGGCGGCCCCAGTACCAGGCACAAGAGCATCGTATACGCTGTTTCCAGCCACCGCATTATACACAGCTGGAGCGGCAACAAGGGAGGTTATAACGTAGTTGGCTGTCGTTGGAACACCCATTCCAAGGATCAGACTGAAAATCATGGCCATGATCAGAAGCAGAAAGAGGAAGCCTCCAGTAAGGTCTATAAGCTTGTAACCCAAGGAGGTTACCAAACCTGTCATTGTTAGGACTCCTTGAATTAAACCAGCACTCGCTGCTGCAAGCATCACACTTGTAGACGTTATCCCAGCATCGATCATCGATTCATAGGTGGCTCTGTACATTCTCTTCCCAGCTTCGCCCTTTGAAACGTAGCCAACTATCAGCGAGAAAATGATTCCAAAGACGCCTGTCATCAGCAAAATCGCTTCCTTTCTTATGTCAAGAAACTTTGCAAGAGCGATGAAAAGGATGAAAAGCAGGCTTATGTAGAGTTTCTCACTGAACTGAATTTGCTTAGAGGAGATGGCAAGGACGATTAGGGTCAAGGCAATAACAAGCAGCGTGATTCCAACAGGAAATGCGATATTCCGGCTCGTGAACATGAGGAGGGTTGTTACAACAACCACGCCAACGTAGAATTGCTCATTTCCAGGAATCTCTTCCCTTGAAATCCAAGCTACCCAAATCGCTATGCCTAGGGAGGAGATAGCAACGATATGCGGAGCAAGTCCCCACACTAAAGCGACGGTAATAACAACAATCGGCAAGAGAATGTAAATCTTCTTGATGAAATAGCTTAACGGCTCGAACGCGCTTCTACCGATCCCCTTAAGCCCAAGCCTTCTAGTTTCAAGATCGATGAAAAGGTAAACTCCAGCATAATAGATTAAAGCCGGAATAACTGCTGCAATTATCAACTTGTTGTATGGAACTCCCAAGAACTGGGCCATAATGAAGGCTGCAGCGCCCATAATCGGGGGCATCAACTGCCCACCTGTCGAAGCTACAGGCTCAACTGCCCCAGCAATCTCCCTTGGATACCCGGCCTTTTTCATCAGTGGAATCGTGAACGTTCCCGTTGTGAGCACATTGGCAACGGAGCTCCCACTAACGGTACCCATCATCCCGCTTGAAACGACGGCAGCCTTAGCCGGGCCGCCCTGACGTGGGCCGAAAAGGACGATCATGAATTTAGTGATATAATCGCTTACACCTATTTTCAGCAAGAAAGCTCCGAAATATATGAACGCGAAAACGTAGATCGTCATCACATAGAAGGGTATTCCGAATATGCCTTGGTCGAGATACAGATACTGCACAAACCTACTCCAATTAAACTGCGTATCTCTTATTCCATAAGCAAGAAAAACTAGCACAATTGCAGGAAGAATCCACCCAACTGTCCTCCTTGTCGCCTCTAACACCAGTGCAATTGCTATGAGACCAAAAATAACATCGTATGAGGTTACGGTGTAATAGACTGTGTAATCTGGGTATCTCCAGAACATGTAGAACATGCTCGCCAATCCCAAACCTATTAGAATGTAATCGTAAAACTGCACTTTTTTGAGAAACCTTTCTCTTTTGGCTATTGGATAAAGTAGAAAGGCTATAATAAGAATCATGGCAAGGACGAAAGCTTCTCCCTGCTTGTCCTGAAAATCAAGTCTCAAGAAAATTATTTTCATACCAAGTCTTTCGAAGAGATCATAAATGGAATAGGTGAAATTGAAAATGAACAGTACCTCATAAATCCCTATTAAAACTGCCGCAAGCTTCACGATCGTTAATAATTTTGGGCCAAGAGTTCTCTTTTTCTCCAATATGATCTCTTTTTTCCCAGAATTTTCAGAGTTCGGATCGCTCATCCTAACACCACCTCAGCAAAGGCACCAAGACCGGGTTTTTTGCAACTCTAAATTGCATGATGCCCTCTTCATCGGGACTGAAATTTATTCTTTTACCATCAACCTCAACGGTTACATTGTTAAGCGGTATGAACCAATACTCCCAGCTTTTTCCCAAGTAAGAATTCATATCCTTAACAAAATATCCATCCTCTATTCTGCCATCCATCGGCTGTCCAGCCTCAAATTCCTGCCATCTTTCCTGAACGGCAGAAATCCCAGATTCATTCACCCTATAAACATCAATAACGTTTGTAAGGGAAACGCTGTGCTTGTATCTAACTTTCAAAGTTAAAGCTGAAATAACAGGAGAATAGCAAACAGTCTTCTCATTAAATCTAATTTCCAGAGTGTTTACGGGAATCAAGAAAAACAAAAAAACTAAAAATAAAAATAAAAAATACTTTCTCAATAATTACACCTCAAGCTTAGGAAGGCTTCAGGTTTGCTGGTACGCTTATTCCCTTCTCCTCATAATACTTGATTGCACCGGGATGGAGCGGAATCATCAAGCCCTCAAAAGCATGGTGCATGTCTATCTGCTTTGCAACCTGGTGCGCTTTCGCAAGTTCATCGATGTTTTCGTATAGCACCTTCGTCATCTCGTAAACAACATCGTCGGGCACATCTTTGTGAACAACAAAGGTTGATTTGACAGCAATCGTCTGGGCGTCTTCATCCATTCCGTTGTAAGTTCCCTTTGGAATCGTAACTTTAACGTAGAACGGATAGCCTTCGTTATGAAGTTTCTCCACCACATCATCTGGCACTGAGATCAATCTAACTGGAACTTTTACAGCAATTTGATCAATAGCCGGAGCTGGATATGCTATAACTGTAAATTCAGCATCAACCTGTCCCAAGACCAAGCTCTGAGCCGCCTCGCTGAAGGTCTGATAAACCGGATCGATCTTGTCCCATACTCCTGCAGCCTTCAGAACCCTCTCAGCTGTTGCAGCACAGCCACTACCAGCAGCTCCTACTACGACCTTCTTTCCTGCAAGATCTTGCAATGTTTTGATGTCGCTATCTGCTCTAACAACTATCTGGATTGGCTCTGGATAAAGCGTTCCTATACCTCTCAACACTTTGATCGGCTTTCCTTCAAACTGGAACTTTCCGTTCCATGCATAGTAGGTTACGTCATTCTGGGCTATCGCTGCTAAAGCCTCACCCTTTGATACAGCCTTACAGTTAGCAACGCTTGCACCACTTGTAACTCCTTTAGCACTGTAGGTTGTAGCCTTCTTGTTCGAAACCTTTGCAAACATCGATCCCACAGCGAAGTAAACGCTCCCTGGGCCGGATCCAGTGTAAATCGTTATTACGTATTTCCCATCCTCTTTCGGTATCTTTACACCAGAGGGAGTCGCTGTTGGAGCAGGCGTAGGCGTTGGCTTTGCTTGCTGCTGGGCACAGCCAGCGAAAACCAGAGATGCAATTACAAAAATTGCCATTAAATACTTCCACTTTGCATTCATTCGACCACCACCATTTTAAAAAACCTTTAGTCTTTTACTGGTATATAAGGTTTATTAATTGTGGAGAATCGCCATAAAAACCGGCAAAATCGCTTCGAAATTTTGTAAGTATGACTCTATAGTTGTATATACGATTAATAAGGTTTTGTAGTCTATGAATATTCCTCTATGCTTTCTAAATTTTCAAATCTTTCGAATCCTGCTAAAATTTTTATTTCAACATCGATACCGCTTTCTTTAAGATAAGCAAGGGCTGTGGAGCCGGCAATAACAACTACCCCAACCCTGTAATTGTTTACAGGTACACCGAGCACATCCTCATTAGCTTCTCCTAGATGAAGAACCCCATTTATCCGAGCTTTTTCCAGCATCTCCAAAACTTCAACAGCCTTTTTTCTAGCGACTGCCGGTATTTCCCTTACGTCTGCCGGGACAACACCGTGGCCCCTCCTAACGGCATTCTTTATACTGCACAGCCCGCTCTTTATGAAAAGATCGATCGGGTCGAGGGATGAACCGATGTAAGAAATCACATGGGTGAAACGAACAGGTTTGAATTCCATGTACTGTACAACTCCTGCGAAGGTGGGGGAGGTGTTTATTTTCGAGTTTATTAGCGCTGCATCGATTACGGATGTGCTTACCAGACCTATTCCAATTTTATCTTCAGGAAGTTTGATGTGATTCGTTGATTGCTTGTAGATCTTCATTAAGGGGCTTATGACTAATCCAGCCTCAAGGCACTCTTCTATTAACTTAAGAGATCTATCAAGATCAGATTCGTCGATTATACCAAGATTAAGGCTAACTAAGCCTTTTTTCGCCTTAACATTCAGATTGGATTGATACGCATACTCTTCCCTTCGCTCGATGAAGGAACCAATCCTCTCCTTCAGCATTCCCTTCCTGAGCTCTTCGATGCCCTTGCTGGATATCACCCTCCCTGCCAGACCGACCTTTCTGGTTAAACCTGCTTGATCAAGAACTCTCAGATAATACTGAATCGTGTCCTTTTTTACCGTGATCGCCCTTTCTTCAAGTTTCTCTGCTATTGTCTTCGCGCCGAGTGGCATATCGGAATTTGCAAGGACTCTGAGAATGTTGTAAAGAATCGGGTTGTCAATGGTTGATTTCATACACATCCAATGGTGGAACAATTAAAAAACTTTGGGATTTTAAATCGATTGAAAATTTTTAAAATAATATTAAAAACTAGAAAACAAAGATCACTTAAGAGAGGGGAGGATTTCAGAGGCGGCATCCAGATACTCATTAAGCTCCTTTTCGGTATGGGCAAGGCTAACATGACACCTCTTCATAGGATTGGGTGTGAAGAATATCCCCCTCCTCCTCATCTCAGCCGTAAACTTCCTGAATTTCCCTTTATCAATCCCGGCTATATCAGAATAATCAACAACTTCGCCCTGTGCAAACTGCAGTGCAAAAATAGACTTATAGCCCACAACTCTGGCAGTGATATTCAAATCTTCTATCAAATCTCTGAGAGCCTTCTTGTATTCCTCCCCAAGCCTAGATATGTAGGGAATAACTTTCTCCCTCTCAAGTATCTCAATGGTTTTCTTCGTAGCAGCTAAGCCAGCTGGATGACCGCTATAGGTTCCAGAAACCAGAACACCGTTGTGAATCATCGACATAAACTCCTTCTTCCCGCAAAGAGCAGCAATAGGGTACCCGTTGCCCATCGCCTTTCCGATCGTTGTGAGGTCTGGAATAACTCCAAACTCTTCTTGAACACCATGAATATTGTGTCGAAAGGCGGTAATGATCTCATCGAAAATGAGCAGGGAGCCATACGTTTTCGTTTCTTTTCGCAGTGTTTTTAGAAATTCCTTTTTTGGGATTATCGCCCCCACGCTGTGCGGAATGGGTTCAAGAATTACACCAGCTATCTCATCATGTTTTTCTGCCATTAGCTCTTTAAACGCGTCGCTGTCATTGAATGGTAGAGCGATGGTTGTATCAAATGCAGCTTTAAGTATCCCCTTGGAATGGGGGTAAAGTTTGCCGAGTTTGTCTGAAGGCGTGTTCACGTTGAAAGCTACGTAATCATGCCACCCGTGATAACATCCTTCGAACTTCACAATTTTCTCTCTGCCCGTGTATGCTCGAGAAAGCCTTATGGCATGATACGTTGCCTCGGTTCCGGAGTTTACGAAATTCACCATTTCTGCCGATGGTATCAGGCTGACAAGCTTTTCAGCTACCTCTACCTCCAGCTCACACATTCCCGCACCAAAAAGGACTCCTCTGTCAACTTGTTCTTTTACAGCTTCATTAACCTCTGGATAATTATGGCCGAGGATAATCGGCCCAAAAGCAAGATGGTAATCGGTGTACAACTTACCGTTAACGTCTTTTATCTTGCAACCATACGCTGTTTCTGGAATAAAGGGTTCAGGGTAGTGGGTTTCGCTTCTTAAGCCTGTCTGCGCAGCTTTAGGAATAATTTCCGAACCTCTCTTATAAATCTCATCGCTCCTCAACCAAATCACCTATTTAAACCTTAAATTGCTTAACCCAATTGGGTTTATAAATCCTTTCCTTTTTGATTTATACCCACTAAAAAATCAATTCATATTTAATTTAACTTAGAAATACCAATGCTACTGCTAAATTTTAGGAAAGAAACTCAAAATCTACCAGTAATCCAGAAATTTAAAATTCATTTTATCTTGGAAAGCAATCAAGTTGGTTGAGCTACCCTTATTTTCTCAAGGTTTTTAAATATTCGATGCCGCCAGATTATTAGCAAAATGGATTTGCAGAATATAGTTTTCGAGAGGCAAAAGACCTAGCATTCCGCTTAAGAATCCAGTTTCATCAGGAATCCCAGAAGACTCCCAGAAGACCAGAAAATTCCAATTTTAAAAGAAATTTAAAGAAAATTTAAAGAAATGAAAAATCGAAAGTATTATCAATTGAGTTTTTGAAATTATTAAAAATTAAGCCAATGGGAGGTATTAACGTGGAAAAAAGGGATGTAGCTGTTCTTGGAGTTGGCCAGACGAAATTCGGTTACCATCCGGATAAAAGTCTCGTTGATCTGTTTGCTGAGGCTTTTTACGAGGCCTTCAACGAGTCTAATATAGAGCTAAAGGATATTCAGGCGATATACTACGGAAACTTCGTAGGAGAGATGACCGACGGCTCAGCTAACCTTTCAGGATTCATTTCAGATGAAATAGGATTAAAGGGGATTCCAGCAAGAAGATACGAGGCTGCATGCGCAAGTTCGAGTGTTGCTTTCAGGGAAGCGTATCTTGCTGTCGCCCACGGAATCTACGACTGCGTTGCTGTTGGAGGATCAGAAAGGCTGTACAACGCTGGCACAGCAATAGGTACGAGAGCCTTGGCTACTGCTGTGGATGGACTGCATGAGATGACCGCCGGCCTTACATTTCCAGGAGTTTTCGCTCTGGCTGCGAGGCTCTATTCAAAGAAATATGAAATTCCAATGGAGAAGCTGCACGAGAAAATGGCTCAGGTTTCGATAAAGAACCATAAATACGGAGCGATGAATCCAAAGGCCCAGTTCTACAACAAATTTGGAGACTTAAAGGTTGAAGACGTTTTGAAGTCTAAAGTCATATGTTCACCGCTCACACTTTTCGATTGCTGCCCGATGACCGATGGAGGAAGCGCTGTAATAATCGCCTCTGCAGACTTCGCTGAAGATGTAATTGATAAGCCGATATACGTGCTTGGCACAGGACAATCAGGAGCTGGTGGACTTTTCAGGCAGAAGGAGGATATGATAAGAGCTATTCCGAGGAAAATTGCGTCAGAAATGGCGTATAAGGAGGCAAAGCTCACACCAAAGGATATTGACTTCGTCGAGATTCACGATTGCTTTACCATCGCCGAAATCATCGCAAGCGAGGCAATGGGATTTTTCGAATACGGCAAGGGAGCTGATGCGGTTGAAGAAGGCGAGACATGGGTTGGCGGGAGCATCCCGATCAATCCAGACGGTGGGCTGATAGGAAAGGGACATCCTGTTGGCGCCACAGGAACTTCGCAGATATATGCTGTCGTGAAGCAGCTCAGGAACGAGTTCAAGTACAATCAAGTTAAGGATGCTGAGATAGGAATGACCGACACGCTTGGTGGGGATTTCGGAACTCTCGTTAACATAATTCTCGGCGTTCACAGGAGGGGGTAGCATGGTTGAGGAGAGTGAAAGCAGGAAAATAACCTACACTGAATACTTCGACGCACTGCTTGAAGGTAAATTGCTTGGGTATAAGTGCAAGGATTGCAACGCCTACACCTGCCCACCAAAGGCTGTTTGCGATAACTGCGGAAGTCAGAAGGTTGAGAGGGTGGAACTTTCAGGAAAAGGAAGGATTAAAACTTTTACTACAACCTATGTAGCCCCCGTAGGATACGACAAGGAAGTTCCCTACACGGTTGCGATGGTTGAGCTGGAGGAGGGGCCTTGGATTATCGGCAGGCTTGAAATAGAGAATGCTGATGAGATTGGGCAGGATCTGATTGGTGAAGAGGTGGTGGTTGAGGGAAAGGAGTTCCCAACTGAAATGTTCTATCCTGATAAGAAGAGGAGGGTAGTTCCGATTTTCAGGCTCGTGAAGTAGATGAAATAGATTGGTGAACATAACCAGAAGGTGAGTCAAAATGAACTTCGAATTTGATGAAGAACACAGGATGATTCAAGATTCGGTAAGGGAGTTCGCAGAGAAAGAGATAATGCCCTATGGCAAGGAATACGACGAGAAAAAGGAATACCCAATGGAAATTTACCGAAAGGCTGCGAAGCTTGGATTTATAGGGGCAAGCATTCCTGAAGAGTACAACGGCGCAGGGATGGATTGCATAGCCGAGGCTATAATAAGCATGGAGCTCACGAGAGCCGATTCAGCCATCGGTTCAGCCATAGATCTCGCAACTCTCGGCGTTAGAATGCTTCTCCACTTCGGCACTGAGGAGCAGAAGCAGAACTATATGGCAAGAGTGCCTAAAGGCGATGGGCCATCAGCCATAGCCATAACCGAGCCAGACTGCGGTACGGATGTAGCCGCTTTGAGGACGAGAGCTGTGCTGGAAGGCGACGAATGGGTTTTGAATGGCACGAAGCAGTTCATAACGAATGGCAAGGTTGGATTATACACGGTTGTGCTCGCTAAAACCGATGTTGACGTAACACCACCGCATCGCGGGATATCTGCATTTATCGTTGAAACCAATAGGGAAGGCTACCAAGCGAATCCGATTGAGAAGATGGGAATGCACTGCCATGACACCAGCGAGGTGGTTTTAAAGAATGTCAGAATTCCAAAGGAGAATCTGATAGGTGAAGAGAACAGGGGTTTTTACCAGCTCATGCACTTCTTTAACGAAAGCAGAATTCAGATAGGAGCTTTACATCTGGGAATTGCGATAGGAGCATACGAAAGAGCTTTGGAGTATGCGAAGCAAAGAAAGGCCTTCGGAAAAGCACTAATCGACCACCAAGCCATCCAGTTCAAGCTCGCTGATATGTACACAGCTATTGAAGCTGCCCGCCTGTTAGTTTTCAAGGCAGCATACCTAGTCGATAAAGGAAAACCAGATCCAGCTCTAAGCTCTGCTGCAAAGCTGTTTGCGAGCGAGACGGCGATAAAGGTAACGTATGAAGCTGTCCAGATCTTCGGCGGCTATGGCTTCAGCAAGGAGTATGATGTTGAGCGCTATTACAGAGATGCGAGAGTTGGAACGATTTACGAAGGGACTAGCGAGGCACAGAGGATCGTGATAGGGAGGAGGCTGGCGGGAAAGATAAAGGTTTGAAGGATTAAAAGGATTGATTTTATTTTTATTTCAGATTTTAAGGAGGTGACGAAGTGAAGGTGGATGATGTTAAGGTTGTAGGAGTGCTCGGAGCGGGCACGATGGGAAATGGCATCGCTCAGGTTTGTGCTGCAGCCGGTTTTGAGGTTGTGATGCGCGACATCGAGCAGAGATTTATTGATAGGGGGATGGAAACGATAAGGAAGAGTCTTTCCAAGTTCGTTGAGAAAGGGAAGATCTCCCAAGAGGACATGGATGCTACCCTTTCACGAATCAAGCCGACTGTTGAGATGAAAGATCTGGAAAATGCGGATTTAGTAATAGAAGCCGTAGTAGAGAATATGGACGTTAAGAAAGCCGTGATAAAAGAGCTCAATGAGATCGTGAAGAATCAGGATGCGATTTTTGCATCGAATACATCAACGCTCAGCATTACAGAAATGGCAGCTGTTGCAAGAAAGCCAGAGAATTTCGTAGGAATCCATTTCATGAATCCCGTTCCGCTGATGAAAGGTGTGGAGATCGTTAAGGGATTGCTGACTAGTGAGGAAACTCTGAATTTCGCTGTTGAATTCGTTAAAAGGATCGGAAAGGAGGCGGTGGTATGCAAGGATTCCGCGGGCTTTATCAGCAATCGCATTCTAATGCCTTGGGTTAATGAGGGGATTTATGTCCTCTATGAGGGTATAGCAACAAGGGAGGAGATCGACAAGGGAATGCGACTCTTCACAAACGTCCCAATGGGGCCGCTCGAGCTGGCTGACCTCATAGGGCTCGATATAGTTCTTGCAGCCGTTGAAACCTTGCATAGAGAGTTGGGAGATAAGTATAAACCCTGTCCCTTGCTTAAACAGATGGTCGCAGCTGGACTGTTTGGAAGAAAAACTGGCAGAGGATTCTACGATTACAGATAAGTTTCAAGGTTGATCTTGAGTTTGATTGTTAGCTTATCAAATTGCTTTTTTTCATTTTTCAAATCCAGACTCAACAAGAATTATATACCACTTAATTATAATAGAGTTGGTTGGTCTCTCAAATTCAATAAACTTTTGGGAGGAGTAAATGCGAGGGGTGGTGCGTTGTAGCTCTAAGCTCGATTTACATGGACAGAAGGGATATCAAAGAGAGTCTGTTCGCCCTTTCTCTGGTTACGGTAGGTAACCTTATCACGGGTTTTGTTCTTGGTTATTCTTCAGATAAGCTCAGCATTCTTCCGGCTTTAATTCTGCTAATACCGGCAAGCATAGGATTGAGAGGGAACATTTACGCCTCCCTTGGCTCAAGGCTTAGTTCATACCTTCATACCGGTAGAATAGGCCCCAGTTTGGAACCCATTCCAGAATACACCGAGAATCTGGCATCCTCAACCTTTCTCCTCATGCTTTTCAGCATCTTCAGCAGTCTTTTAGCAGCTTTTGCAGCCCATCTTATGGGTCTCGATTTTTTCATGGGAGAGAAAATTTCCACTGTGAATCTTGCCCTTGATCTTACAACAATCTCAGTATTAGCAGGTGTGCTCTCGGCCTTTCTGATGATTCCCGCAACCTTTTTCCTAGCGATCGGGAGTTTTCGCTATGGCTGGAATCCTGATAACATCACCGCTCCTTTCATCACCCTCCTCGGAGACGTGGTAACCCTACCGATTCTCTTCCTTTCTGCCCAGATCGTTTTCGTATCATCTTTCGAGGTCAAAATCTTTATTTTCTCGATTCTCATAATCACAACGGCTTTTCTCGGATTTTTGAGCTTTTACGGATCTCTTTCAAGGGATGCAAAACTGAAAAAAGGAAAGATTGCCAGAAAGATTGTAAGAGAGAGTTTTTGGGTTCTTATCATATGTATAACCCTCGATCTACTTGCCGGCTCTGTAATCGGCTCGAGAATAGAGAGATTTGTCGTTATAGCCGGTTTGCTAACGGTTATCCCTTCATTCCTTGAGGATGGAGGAGCAATAGGAGGGATTCTATCGTCGAGATTCGCCTCCCTTCTGCATCTCGGTGTGCTTGAACCGAGGCTGAAGCCATCTAAAGAGATCCTCAGAGTTTTTGCAATCTTCCATCTCATCGGCCTTTTCGTTTTTACGCTGATCGGAATATCTGCCCAAGCATTGAATTTGACAGCCGGAATTTCAACTGTGTCGACTGCAGAAATTGTTGCTGTTACAGTTGTTGCTGGGCAAATTCTGCTCCTCCCCCTGAACTTAATGGCATACTATTTCAGCATTCTTTCTTTCAGAAAAGGTTTGGACCCCGATAATATCGGCATCCCCCTCATAACTTCGATTATGGATCTTATCGGCTCTGCCTGCTTTATCCTGGTTCTAATTGCTTTTTCAGTAATCTAATCTGCGATTAAATGCGAGCCGTCGCAGCTTTTGGCCTTAAAAGGAATTCCTTCCCTGCAGAAAGCATAACTTATACCATAGCTCTCGCAAGCATCTTTCACCCTCTCTAGCAGCTCGATCCTGTAATTTTTTGGCAAGTAGAATGAGTTCTGTATTCTCTCCTTCCCATAAAGCTGCCGGTAGTATTCAAGTTCGGGAAAATTCTCGATCATTCTCTTCAAAGAGTCAAACCGGAGTTTGAGGGTTGAACTGACGACATGGGAGACGAAAGAACATTCCTCGACTATCCTTCCGATCTCATCCTCGGTTAAGCCAGGGATTATGGGGTCAAACCTTAAAATGCAAGGTATCCCTTCAGAGTGGAGTTTTTTAAGGGCTTCAACCCTTTTAGCTGGATCTGGGGCGTTCGGTTCGAGTTTGGAGGCTTTTTCCCTATCGAGTGTTGTTATGGATATACTAACCGCTGCATTAAGCTCTGAAATCACATCCACATCACGTGCAAGGAGGTTGCTTTTCGTAACGATCAGTAATTTGTGGCCTGAGTATTTCAGTAGCTCAAGAATTCTTCTCGTAAGCCCCATCTTTTTCTCCAAAGGTGGATAGGGGTCACTTGAATTCGACATCGAAATTAAAGATTTCTCTGGAATTTTCGAGAGATCTTTCTCAACCCTCCTTAGCAGATTTTTCTTGAGCCTCAATTTGTAAAAGTTTGGTATATAAGTTGAATAGCAGTAAATGCAATGATGGGAGCAGTCGGTATAAGGGTTGAGAGAGTATTTGGACGGGCAAGTGCAAAGAGGGGATTTCCAAGGATCAAAGGGCTTTATGATTTCTGTACGGGACATTTCACCCACATTTGAACCGACATTTCAAACTCACGCTTCAGACCAACTAACCCAGCTAATCGAAATAATACTCTTTGTTTATCCAAGGAATTAACGCTGCTGTCACGCTTAGTCTAGTAAGCTCAGTCCTCGAAATCTTGCCCTTCGTAAAGAAATGAATCGCACCTGTTTTCTCACCAAGATCCCTTATGCCGGTGAACTCGTCCATTACCTCACCGACCTCTCTTCCTTTAAGAACCTCAGCAATAACGAATGGAGGATACTCGAAGCCCGGTCCAAAGCCTATAGAAACCCTAGAGCCATTGTAGATTGCCGAAACCTGAAAATCGATGAAGCCGGTTATGGTGTCTCTGAAGGAGAAGAGTCCAGCCTCAACTCCAACCGAGAAGTCAAATTCTTCGGAATAAGCTTTCAGCGCTCTGTTTATCGCCCCTTTTATGGAATCGTTGTTGAAAGGTTGCTTCCCAACACCTGAATCTACTTCTTTGGATTTCACATCTACCCTATCAAAGTACTGAGCGAATGCTTGCTTAACTCCCTCCACCTTCACCGGATTTTTCGACCCAACAACAACTCTGACCACAAAACATCCATACTGCCAGTCCATATATTTCTTGTCAATAAACTCGAATTACCTACGTTAATTATCAACGTTAATTTTTTAAAACCAAGTAAAGTTCACCATATGCGAGTTGTCTTTCACATAGATCTCGACTCCACACCGACCTTTGAGCTTTTGCTCGGCAACATACGAAATCTGCTGAAAAGCGTTGAAAACATAGAAAAGGTAGAAAAGGTAGAAAGGATAGAAATAGCTGTTGTTGCTAATGGATACGCCGTTAAGCTCTTTACCAAGCCCAACTTGGAGAAATACGCAGAGGAAATAGAAACGCTAGTTGAGAAGGGTGTTGTTTTTTACGTTTGCAACAATGCCCTCACCAATTTGGTAAACGTTAAACCAGAAAGCATATCCGATCTCTGCGAAATTATCCCTGCAGGGGTTGTTAAGCTGATTGAACTTCAAAAGAAAGGCTATGCTTATATCAAGCCCTAATTGAGTTTGAAACCAAAATTAGACAAACTAAATCAGATTGCCGTATCTATCGATCTCACCCTTTTTAATTCTCGTAGATGAGATCGGTTTCCCGTCCTCGGCCATCAGGAAATCAACCTTGACGACCTTTATTTCTCTCTTTCCCAACTCTTTCCTCTTCTTGTTTATTTCGACGGCCATCCTGCATGTTTCAGGAGATACAACAAGATAATCAAAATCGATTTCAAGAGTCCTGCCATATGGATTGTCTATTTTGACAACAGAAGGTGTAAAACCATACTTTGCCTGAACGTATCGCTTAATGTTCTCAGCCCGTATTTCGAACGGCAGAACGCTCCTTATCCTCATCCTCGCCATCTCGTCGCTCGTAACGCCTATCATCACATCTCTGCCACCAAGTTTTATCGCAACCTCTATCAGCTTCTTGTGTCCTTCGTGCAAAGGTTCGAACGTTCCGCCAAGGGCCACCTTCATTTCAGAGGGAAGAAGACTTCGGTGATTATAAAAGCTTTATTTATTTTTTGCTTTTAAGTTTGGTTATGCAACCCTTTATGATCTGAACAATTTTTCCCAGCCTCATACAGGGATTATCTTACCTATTCCAACTATAGAATTCAGCTTTCGCAATCACAAGTGCTGATGTGGTTAGCAAAACTTCAGAACTTGTTCATAAAATTCAGTGCAAGCTGCTCAGTATCGTCGAGAAAACTTGATTTACAATATCAATTCCGTTCAATTTGAGTATGAGATTCAAAACCGCTCCAACTATCGCTCCAACGACTAAGGCGGAGATTATCCTGACTTTTATTATCAGAATTATCGCAATGACTAAAAGTACGAGTGTCGAGACAGCGTTGAGCTGTGAAAGCTGAACTGTAGCTTCAGTTATGACATTGCTCATTAAGCTGAAAAGTGTTGCAATACCACTCAAACCAAAGAGAAAACCGACAATAACTCCTATTATCGTGATTGTAGTGTCACTCCCCATGCACCTAAGTTAAAGTGTGAAAATATAATCCTTTTGATAATTACATGATTACGGATGCAATTGCTTTGGATGCCAATTTATATCTTCTCTAGCTTTTCCATAAATTCCTTGTACATCTTTGGAAATCTCGGTGTGAAGAATAGGAAAGGTGAAACTGGATACCCAACGTTTGCGCCTTTCCCAGCTTTCTTCAGCCCATCGATAATCTTATCAACCCATGAGTAGGGCATGGAGAAGATTGCTTCGTCCTCATCAAGTCCACCGTAAGCTCTGTCACCAGCTCCTGGGATTGATACAGATGGCTCCCCGTTCAACGCTGGAAATAAGGCTTCTGAGCATGATGCGGTTTTAGCTATGAGTTCTGCCTTTACTACACCGCCATAATAGGTTTTTGCCTGAATTAACCTTCCAATCTGGGCTGAATTTCCAAAAATAAGTATCGCTTGAGGTTCAACATTCATTTTCGTTAGGTCTCCGAAGATGAATGTCTTGTACTTTCCTTGGGGTAAAAAGTTCTCAGGCATCTCAGCTAACTCTTCAGCTGACTCGCTTTCAAACCATCCAGCTTTTACAAGGATGTTCCTCAACTCTTCTTTTAAGTCTCCCCTAACAAGCCCGTAAACAACCATAGAAGGTGGACAACCGAAATCTTCGAATTTCATAGCTACAGTTCTGCCTGTAAACCTCGCGAAACCAATCGCCTGGCAGACAGCCATCTTCATCCCGTACTTCGATGGTCGAAATGCTCCTTCTGGGACTTCATCCTTTTCGGAAAAGTGAACACCCACTGGAGGAGTTCTGAGTCTTAAAATCTGAAACAGCTCCTTTCCTTTTTCATTCCAATCAGCTTCCATGCGTCTTGTTGGAATTGAAAATTAAAAATTTTTCGAGACTTGGATTACATGATGAGCGAAACGAAAATGATAATAACCAAGGAAAATAATTTGGAGTAATGCTCATAGTCTGCGACAACTGCGGAGGAGATGAATTCAGAATAAACGACAAAATGATTGCAGTTTGCATACTCTGTGGTAACAAAATAAAGCTATGCGATGGAGAAGGCTTAAAATTCAAAGAGGAAAGATCGGAGGAAGACCAAACTGAGAATCAGGAATCATAATATCGAGTCATGGTATCAATACTCCCAAAAGTCCCTTTTTCCCCATAAAAATTATATCCTATGCGTCGAACTTTTTCTCTATGCCAAATTATCTTGAGCTAGTCTATAATCCAAATAAATTCTTTTCCGATGCAAAAAAGGAAAAAATTGGATTTTTAGCACCTCTCGCTTTTGTTCTAGCTTCTGCAATTCTTTCAACTGCTTCAGCTGCATCATTCGCCGATTTGTACGCAAGAGCAGTGGTTGAGTTGGTTGTCTCGCAGGGTGTACCGGCTGAACAGGCTCAAGCGGTTTACACAATAACCTATTACTCAACAGTAATAACTCCTTTTATCTTCTCTTTCATCATCTGGCTAGTTTTCTCGGCAATCCTGCATGGAATTTCAGCAGTTTTTGGCGGAAAGGGAAAGTTCTCCACCACACTAAAGTTTCTAGGCTTCTGCTTTCTGCCGAGCATAGTACTCTTCCCTTTGAGCTTCAAAATAGCTATAGACACAGCTGCGATAATCTCAGTCCAAGGGTTCCAAGGGCTGTCCAACGAGTCGATTAAAATTGCAGGGGCAAGCTTGAGCACGTTGACTCTGGGATGGCAGTTTATCCTCTGGAGTTTCGCGATCAAGCATGCAAGGGAACTCGAGTTTGGAAAAGCCCTAACGACTGCCGCAATTCCTGCCGCAATCTATTTAGCAATGACATGGTATTCAGTCATAACTCTTCTACAATAGAAAAACTTTCGAGAAAGATGTGGCATAGTTAGTGGTTAATTAAAATACCCGACAGCTAACCGATGAATTTATAAGACCAGAAATGAAAGTCTGAGCGAAAATTGGTAAACCAAAGCCCCGTGGGGTAGCGGTCGATCCTGTCGGACTCTGGATCCGATGACTCCGGTTCGAATCCGGACGGGGCTACTTTATTTTGCTTCTTTATAACTTTTTTCCACTCGATTTTTAATATACTCGCATAATAAACCATAATACTGCAGATTAAACGCATTGGTTCTTCAAAACTTATAAACTTCATATTTCTTAAATTAAAATAAAATTTTATTTTGTATAACATAAGATTTAATAATGATGAAAATACATTAATTTAAAACTAAAAAGGAGGTGGAAAAATGAGTGTGATTTACATCGTAAAATGGACGATTAGGCCAGAAAAAGCTGAAGAATATCCCTCATGGGTTCAAAATGCCATATCTAAGGTTTTAAGCATTCCAGGTGTTAAAGAGTTCCGTGCGTACAGGATTGCTGCTGGCGCTCATAATCAGGCAAGCAGCACCTATGAGTTTGAGAACATGGAAAGCTGGGCCTCCTGGTACTCAAATGAAGTTACTCAGAAGGCTCTGGAAGAGCTTCACAATTATGCATCCCACATAACGATGGAGCTGTGGAGTCCGTCCCCACTCATTCCTGAACCGATCCGGCCGGGATAAACAATTTAATTTTAATTTTTTAATATTTTAATTTCTTATATCTTATATCTCTAGCTTCTTTTAAAATGCCAACAACTCCAAAAAGGGAAGAATTAACACCATCTTATGCAAATGATAGAGATCATTAGTCTCAAGAAAAAAATTGGGAGTAGAGAGATACTTAAAGGGCTTAACTTGAGTGTAAAGAAAGGAGAAATCGTAACAATCGTTGGACCTTCAGGGAGCGGTAAATCAACACTCCTTAGATGCATAAACAGGCTAACAGAGTTTGATAGCGGAGACATTCTCATAAATGGAGTATCTGTAAGAGAATATAATCCCTTAGAGCTTAGAAGAATAGTTGGAATCGTTTTTCAGCTTCCAGTTATGTTTGATGGAAGTGTTGAAGACAACATCGCTTACGGATTGAGGCTCTCAAATGTAGGGAAAGAAGTGGAGAAGGAAAAAATGATTGAAATGGAAAAAGAAATAAAGAAAATAGCGAGAGAAGTGGGGATTGAAGATTTTCTCTCCAATGAGGCTACCAAATTGAGCATAGGGGAGCAGCAAAGAGTGGCTTTGGCAAGGGCTTTAATTTTAAAACCGAAAGTAATGCTTCTCGACGAACCAACTTCTGCTCTGGATCCAAAAAATGAGGAAAACATTGAGAACCTCATCCTAAAACTCGTAAAATCGAAAGGCATAACCGTTTTGTGGGTGACGCACGATGTTGCTCAGGCAAGGAGAGTTGGAGACAGAGTTTCCGTTATGAAGGAGGGGAGGATAATTCTCACCGACATCCCTGAAAAAATTGCGTGGGAGGAGGTTTATGTATGAGGTTATGTATGAGGTGATATTATGCAAGATATAATGGAGAACCTTGTAAAGCTCGCTTCTGCTTCTTCACTCGTTTTAGTCATCATTCTGATTTCCCACTTAAGAAAAATCGGAATTGTAAAGGATTTTCTATCAGCAGCATCGAGGGGTTTCATCCAGCTTATGCTTCTCTCACCGATACTCGCATATGTTTTCTTTTCAAGCATCTGGTTTGTTTATGCAACACCTATCATAGCGGTAATGGCTTTGCTCGCAGGATATACATCTGCGAAAAGAGCTGAAGCTAGTGGACTTTCCAAGGCGATCTTAATAACCACACCAAGCATTACAATCGGTGCCCTATTTTCCCTCTCGGCATTGACGATACTTAAGGTTATTCCGATAAAACCCGAATTCATAATCCCGCTTGCCGGCATGGCTTTCGGAAATGCGATGAACATATGCTCTCTCACACTAACAAGGCTTCTGGGCGAGATCAAAAATAATAGAGACAAAATAGAAGCTATGCTGGCCTTAGGTGCAAGTTCCGATCTAACTGTCAAAGAATTCGAGAGAATAGCTGCAAAATGGGCTCTGATTCCAAACATAGATAACCTGCGAACCCTAGGATTGATTTTTATCCCCGGCACCATGACGGGAATGCTAATGGCAGGAATCGCCCCGATCACAGCAGCTGTCTACCAGCTATCGATATTTTTCATGATCATAAGTTCCGGGATCATAACCGCTGTTATTGCAATCCATTTCACGAGAGCAAGAGTGTTCACGCCAGCGCACCAGTTAGTTGATATCTGAGATTGAAATCAAAAAATCGAATGGGATAGAGTTAGCTAGAGGCGGTGTAAAGCCAGAAACCTCCGGTGTCTCCCGAAACCAGTAGAACTCTTCCATCATCACTGAGCATCACGTAGCCAATATCAACGGGCAGCTTAACCGTCCAGACCTCATGAAAATCGCCTAACGAGTAGCAGTGGAGAACCTTGTTGACAGAGGTTACGACAAAATTCTTATTCGCGAATTCCGGCTTTCCAGGCAGAATCCTGACTTCCGAAAGGTTCCATGTCAGAACATGGGTATCGCCATCTCTGAACGCGAAGATGTACTTCCCACTCGGGATAGGATGAATTTTAAGTAGGGGATCGATATGGAATCCAAACTCGCTGTTTGATGCCAGAGTTTTACCATCTGGAGTCATCGCAAGCAGTGATCCGTCAATCTGCGCGATTATCCTATCCTTGAAAGTAACGGCCATCTGCTCGTTGGCGTTAAAGGAGTTCAGGATTTTACCATCTTTAACGACCAAAACGGGATTTTTACCGCCAACAACAACGAAGCCATCATCTGAGACGCTCAGCATCCCGTAATCTTTGAGCTTTACCTTCCAACCGTCGCAGTGCAGGGTATCAGACAAAAGCAAACAAAGATGATCGCCACTGGGAGATCTTGCTATCGTTTCAGCGACAGAACCTCCAACTTTCATTTCTCCGCTCATACCGTTCCATGTATAAATTCTTGCCCCGCTGAAATGCTCATAGTTGGCAGCGACATAAACAGCATCGCCCTTAACAGCTACTCCCGCAACTACTGGTTTAACAGCATCGTTCTCCTGAATGTGATATGCCACATCATCTCCACTTGGTTTTACAAGGTGGATTACTCCACCATTCCAATCGAGAGCCGCTGCTAGCCCTCCATCCGATCTCAAATCCATGAATGGTATGCCTACTGTATCTACATTCCACCTAACTTCCATCTTCCAAGTTGTCGGAGTTGGATTTGGTGTAGGTGTGGTCGGTGTAGGCACAAGTGTTGAAGGTGATTGACTTGGCGAGCTCGCACATCCGAGGAGAACTGCAGATAGAAGAACGGGAATAGCAAACAGAATAAACTTAAACGACCCCATTCTCGATCTCACCACTCCATCATCTCTGAGTTGTCTTAAAAAATTTTTTATTTTAGTTTTTTAACCTATTGCCAGCTAAAACTGAATGAAAGGAAGAACAATCAGGAAGAACAGTCTTCCGAAGACCAGCTAATCAGAGTAAAATAGTAGGGGTAGAAGAGGGGGGATCTACTTCCGGCGGTTGTTTAACAGCTTGGAAAGTAGTTCCCTCTTGGAATTCTTTTTCTGGGTGCTACCGATTCTTACCATGGCCACCATACACATTGACTTTCACCTTCTGCCTTAATTGGTTGAAACGGTTAAAGATAAAGGTTTCTAAATTCCAAATGATGTGATTAAACGTTAACTTTAAATATCCGTTCTAAAAGCTGCGAATTTCCAAAATTTCAGCAAAATATAAGTTAGTTGGCAAAAATAAGTCAGAATAAAACAGAATAAGTAAAATAAAAAATTTAGAAGAGTTCGTGCAGGTTTATCAGATGCTGTCCGAGTTTTCCACCGTAATTTCCAGCTGTAATCTTAACAACGCCTGGAATCTTTGTTGCCGCCTCTATTCCAACTTTTGTAGCTTCCTTCACTGCATCAATATTCAAACCATTAATAACTAGCTCATAGACAGCATTTACATTCTCCGGGATGAAAGATCCCTCAACCTTATCCTTCAGAGTTGGCGCAAACTTTTCGTTAGTCGTTGCCTTCAGGAACTTGTACTTGTTAGCACCAACCTTTGAGCCTGAAGCAACAATACCACCGGGGAACGGTGTTATTGCCCCTTCAACATCTTCGATTGCCTGAACCGCTGCTTTAGCTGCAGCAAGCCCAGAAGGCTGGGTTTCTGCAAGAATAAAGAAGTTTCCTCCTGCCACTCCATCAACGTATCCCATATCGTTCTCAATTATGAATTCTCCCTGCATCATTGGAACAGCCCAACACTTTCTGCCGCCAACTTCCACCTCTCTCTCAAATCCATCGGCAAAGAATTTTAGCTTGAAGCCAGTATCGAACTTATTCTCAGCATCTGGCAAGCCATTGAAGGCAGCGGTTGTTGGAGCTGTGAGCACGCACTGACCGAGTCTCGCAAGCAGCTGCTCTTCCAACCCTTTCTTTGACATGTGGCATATCTGGATGTACACGCCGGGCCTCCCATCGGGTGTTTTTGAGGGTGGAACCCTAAGCTCTACTCCAGCTTCAGCCGGACACATTATGACTGAGGTTCCAAAACCCGTCGCCTCCGTTGCAGCAACCATCGCCCAATCGTAGTCGTAGGCGGTGATTAAAACCCTCGCAATCTTTATACCAAACGCCTCAGCAAACGTATCTTCTACCTCTACCCCATTTACTTTCATCTTACCACCTATGGGGAATTGATGGTGGGATGATATTAAGCTTTTGATTTTAACATAAAACACTGCATTTCAACAATCCGGAAAACCCCCAAAGATTTTTCTAATGATTTTACTGTATAAATTACTGTATAAAATTGTTGGAAATAAGGTGTTGCTAAGGTGGTTGTTATGAAAGTAAAGGTATCAACTTGGGCGGATGCCCAGAGAAGCGATGTAACGAAAAAAGAAGTAGAAATCGAGCCGGTTGCTTACAGAACGGGTCCAAAAGCTTACTGGAAGCTTTTGATTGCAGACGAAGATGTCAAAGTTAGCAAAGGAAAAGTCACCTTTGTGAGACTGAATAAAATCTCAATTCCTGGAAATACTGTGATTTCTCCACTCTCAACGATGAGGAATGAGTTTGGAGTGGTACTAGATGTTTATGAGACATTTCCACCCAGTGTAAGAATTGAAGAACCAAAGACAATTGAGATGGCTGCATTTCTTCCTGTAAAAGATGGAGAGATACAAAAGGGGGATTTAATTGGGGTTGTAAACGTGTTCGGCGTTAATCTAGCCCCGGCAAAATACATGATGCGAATAAAACCCCCTGAGGTAGAGGTTGAGATGGGTGAGGTAGAGGCAAACATAGTCTACGGGGAAAGAAAAAAAGCAAGGCTGGAGGAATACAACTATCACAGGAGGGGGATTGCAGAATGGATTCCGCTCGTTGCTGAAAATGCAATGGATGTTAAAGCGGGAGAGGCTGTTGTTGTGGATGTAAGGGAAGCCCAGCTTCCGTCCCAGACGATTCCTGTACCGCTTTCTATAATGAGACATCCCCTTGGTACAGTTGTAGATGTGGTTGCCGGAAAACTCAAAAAGATTGAGGTTTCAAGGGTCGTAAATCAGGCCATTTTCGTTCCATGTCATGATGGAAGAATCGAGAAAGGTGACCTAATCGGAATCCTGAACAACTACTATATCTCGATTGGTGGGATGCCATCTCAGATCGTATTGCTTGGAAGCCAAAAGGCTAACATCGTTTTCGAAAAAGATGGGAAGATTATCAGGCGAGAGCATGAGCTTAAACCTTTCGGATATAAAGAGAGCGATTTCGGCATTTTCGAGCCAGTTATCGCGGCTGAAGATACAGATGTGAAACCGGGCGAGGTTGTGAAAATCAAGGTAGAGGAGATAAACCTGCCTACAAGCACTCTCGTTCAGCCTTTAGCGGCGAGAAACCATGCTTTGGGAGTGATGCTCGATATTGTCGGCGAGAGACCAGCCTTGGTTGAAGAGGACAAAAAAGTGGTCTCAGCCGTGTTTCTACCAACGACTGAAGGAAAAATAGAGAAAGGGGATCTGATAGGAGTTCTAAACATCTATCACGTAGCTGTCATGACCCCCTCACAGATGGTTTCGTTTGGCATCTACTAATCTTCTAAATCCTATTTTTTAAACCTATTTAACAATTAATTATTAAGAAATTTTTAAAAAATTATAAAAATGAAAGAGAATTTTTCGAAAAAGAGGTTTAAAACTCTTTTGCAGCCATTTTTACGTCTTCGGCCTTAACGGTCTTCCTTCCAGCGTGATTGGCTAGATCCACAGCCTTCTTAGATACCTTCAGGGCATATTCCTCCAAAGCTTCCGCAAGAGCCTTTTTCGCATCTTCGCTGACTCTCGGGGCGCCTGCGTTCCTTATAATTCTCTCAACAGGTGCTAATGGCAATTCCATTCACTACACCCCCAAAATTTGGTTATTAATCGGTTTCTTATCTTTCTCTTATATAAATCTTTAGGTTGATTGGAGAGTGTTATTGGATTTTTTTAAGTAAACCAGTCAGATGGAATTTATAAAATGAATTCTTTACAAGATTCACGAACCCTTTCTTGCAAAAACTCATGGAAAGATGTTTGGAATTTTATTTTGAAAATTATTTTATAATTTTGGACTAAAATGAAAAGCCTTGGAAACTCATCATAATTATGGGTTCAGTAAACCTTTTATTTATCTCAAACAACCGGCTTAAAAGGTGGAAAGATGATTGAAAGAATTCTGGCAGAATTTCAGAGGATAGAGGGAGTGAAAGCCACCATTTTGCTTTCAGAATCCGGAAAAGAGATTGCATCCTTGACTTACGATGAAAGCTTGGTTGAGCCTTTCAAAACCCACACACTCCCTCTCCTTGACTCTGCTGGAGAGCTTTGCGAAAAGCTCGGAGAGGAATTAAAAAGTCTCCAGATCCGAACCGATCTGGGGCAGATAGTAATATTTAAAGCTAATGCATTTATACTCATAATCGTTTCTGAGCTAACTGTCAATCTCGGCCTGATAAACCTTCAGCTAAAAAGAGGTATTGAAAAGCTCAAAGAGGCGATCTAATGCCCCTCTATGTCCCCAAAGGAGAAAAAATAAGGAGTGGAGAGAAAATAAACGTTTCTGAAGTTATTGAAGAACTTAAATCGCTGGAGTTCACGGGATATATAGAGGTGGCATCAAAAAGCGGTAAGGGATTTTATCTTGGGTTCCTTTTCTTTTTAAAAGGAGAACCGATTATCGCTGGTGTTGAAGAGGTTGTTGGAAAGGTAGAACTATTGGGAAAAGATGCTCTTGAGTTGATTTTAAGTTTTGATGAACCAACCGTGGATGTTTACGAACTCGATGAGGAAAAGATTTCTCTATGTATTGAATACAACCCGGACGAGGCCTTTCTAAGGCATGTAGATGAGTTAGAGATAGAAAAGAAGCATCCTGAGTATCCTGAGTATCCAGTCTTGAAGTATGGGATACTCGCGGACAATCTTGTTGAGAGTGTTGAATCAAATGTAAAGACCTACCTCTCCCAACTAAAGGATTTCACAGGAGTTGTATGGGCAAAGGAGAACAGTAAAGAGGCAATAGTTCTCCTGGAGAATGGAAAAATTAGGGGGGCAGCTTATTTCAACGTAGGAGAAACTTTTGCAGGAAATTTGGCGGTAAACCTACTGGACTTCAATGCAAAAATCGAGTCTTATGCTAAAAGGCCAGAAGAAATCGAGAAAGTCATCAGAAAAAACCCAGAAATTGAGGTTGTTGATAGAGCAGAGCTTTTCAAGAAGTACCGAATAAGGCCTCCAGAAGAGGAAGAGATAGAAAGAATACTCAAAGGAGTTCTAGAAGACGAGATTGTCGAAGAAGGGTTAAAAAAAAAGAGCCCCATATAATCGATGAATTAAAGGAAATTGCAAGAAGACATTTGGGCATTAATGCCGAAAAGGTGGAAAGGATTATTGAAGCCTCTGAAAATGAGGGAATTGAGGAGGCGTTGAGCAGAGCTGAAATGTATGCTTACTTTTTCATCAACAAGGACTCAGCTCTAAAAATGGGCAGGGAGATGAGAGAGCTTTTGAAAGCAAAAGGCATTAGATCGAAAAATAATTGAACAAACCACGCGAAATTGACTTGTGGAAGTTCTGAAATGTTCCTCATGTGGTAGGGAAATTGAGGAGAAAAACGCAAGAAAATGTGAGATTTGTGGAAAAGTAGTATGCCTAGATTGTTTAAGCTATTTCGCTGTCTATAAAAGATCTGTTTATAGAGATTATGAAGATCTTGTTCCTGTTTGTCCGGATTGCAGACCAAAGGCGATGTTGAGCAGAAAGCTGCTAAAAGTTGTTGACGAGGTATTCGGGGAAGAAAAGGGGGAAAGAAATACTCAATGAGGAATGCTAATGCCCAAAGCTAGCATGTCTAAAACCGGCTTGTCTAACGGTTTGTCTAATAGCTTGTCTGATACCATGTTCAAAATTTACAAATACGCAGGTTTTATAACACCGCTAATAGCCTTTTCTAGCATAGGTTTGGCTATCATAATTCATCCTTGGTTTTCCTTTGAGAATAACGCTATAAGCGACCTCGGAAGAATAGGACTCGAAGGAAATTACATTCTCAATTTCGGGCTTATCGGTTCAGGATTAGCCGGCTTGATTTTTGCATCTGGATTTCTAAGGGTTCAGAAAAGAAAGCTTGGAAAGATAGGATGTTTAATCTTTACACTGGGAATTGTTTCGCTGGTTTTGATAGGTGTTTTCCCAGAAGGAATGTCGTTTCACTATCCCGCAAGCTTGGGATTCTTTCTGCTTTCAAGTCTTGGGATGCTTGTGAAGGGAATCGATGACTTCAGAGATGCCTCAAAAAGAAACTTTGGGATTTTCACGATTTCGCTCTTTTTAATTGGTTGGATTCTTGCGATAATTGCCCTAAGAACGTTTAAAGGTGTAGCGATTCCTGAACTGATCGGAGCGGTCTCATTTTCCGCATGGGTTTACGGTATTTTGCTTTGGAGAGGAATGGAGTGACGCTGATTTGAATCTGATTTGAATAGGGTGAATCCGATTTAAAGACTCTGAGCTAAAAAAAGGTTTGGAGTTATCAGAGTAAGTGATAGAGCTCAAAATGGTAAAATTGGAACAAACTAGAACGAATAAAACGAATCAGAACAAATTAAATCAAGAAAAAGACAGGATGTTAAACTTTACCTTAAACTTTACCTTTCAGCAGTTCAGCCCCTTCCTCAACGATAACTTGTGTCGGGGTTGGGAGTTTGTATCCTGCCCTCTTCAAGGCGTTCTTGCCAACTTCAAAGCCTTCAGGCCTAACCCATATGCTCATTATCTTAGTTCCTTTAAAAACTCTGGCAGCATTGCCAACTGGTCTGCCGTAGGCCATTCTCATTCCCTGCGATATTCTGTCCGCTCCTGCTCCTACAGCCATTTTGTGCTCTCTGAGGATATGATGGGGATAGATTCTGAGCTTTAAGTAATAATTTGATCCGCCGAGTCTTCTAGCGGCGAACTTGTTTGCTGCGATTCTAGCAGCCTCAAGGGCGGTATCCCTGATCTGGACGGCTTCTTTGGCAACTAAGGTAAGCTTAACCGGAAAGCTGGCCGTCTTGTTACCCATGTCGAACTGCCTAACCCTTATACCCGGAACTCCATCAACGAACTGCTTCTTCGTCAAAGGTCTTTCTAGCCTCTTGAACATTCTCGCTGGTTTCCTTGCCATAGTACCACCTTCTCAGCATGAGGGGGCGAGGTATTTAAGGATTTTGTAAGTTTTATGAATGAAGCATGGGATGAATTTGCTCTATCTTTTTCCAATCACTTCGAAAATCTTGACCGAGCCATGTTTCGATACGAGTCTTATCCCATCGATCCCATTCTCAACGTGCAGCCTGTAAAACATCGATTTTTTGTAGGTGTCCAGAACAAATGTGCTGTTATCCGTGTTGAATCCGGCTATCCTCATTATCGCCTGAAACTTTCCTTTAAAGGTTTCATTTCCCAGCATCATTCTGTCATCGGTGATGATGTACCTCACTCCCCTCTTCTTGAGAATCTCCATGGCAAGGGTTTCGTTAGAAGTTGTGAAGAATTTTGCAGCATCTTTAGCTCCCGCTTGAAAGTTGTTGCATACAACGGGTCTTTTTGAGATGTAAAGAATCCAGTTTCCATAATCCCACCAGCTCAAAACACTGTATTCAGGCTTTTCCGATGGGTTCAGATAACCAGAGGTTTGAGGTGAGAGTTCTTTCAACTCAATCAGGCTCGAGAGCCAGTCTTCACTTAGGTCGAAATGGGTTATGGAAAAAATCGCTCCGGTTGAGGCGATAAAAAGGATTATTATGGCTGAATACACAACCTCGGTCTTGCCCCATATTTTTTCTTCGGTGCTTTTCTCTCCCCTCCCTCTATCTTTTCTCCTTTTCTCTTTCCTCTTTCCCTTTTCTTCAGGATAAAGGACAGGTATATTCGAAGCCTGAAGAAGGTAGCATATGCCGTAAGCGGAATAAATTGCAACAGCTACCACAAGAATTTCGCTGAACCTCACCTGAAGCATCGCGAGGATAAAGGCTGAAACGAACCAAGTGAAGATGAATTCGGAATTATCTTCCTTTTTAAGAAAATGGAAAATGGAGAAAGGTACTGCTACGAGGAAAGCTAGTAAGCCGGATTCCAAAGCAACTAAAAGAATTTGAAAACTTCTTGCCTCTGCTATGATTGGAAGGTAAGGGCTTATCCCCAAAATGTAGTTTATTCCGAGTCTGATGGTTTTGAGAGGTGAAAAATAAAGTCCTATCAAAGCTAAGATGCCCAAAACTATCACGAGGAGACTTGTAATGTTTTTATACTTGGAAATTAGCTCTTCTTTTTCTTCCTCATGAATCTGATCTTTGCTTTTTTTGAGTTTCTTGGATTTGGACTTCTTGCTTTTCCCTTTTTTACTTTTTCTTTCCAATTCTCTCTCCGATTGAATCTTTTCTATGATTGAATTTGCCCTCTTTTCAGCAAAGTAATTCGCTGCAAAAAAGACCAGCAGGAAAGCCAAGATAGCCAAGAATGGGAAAGATAGCTGCAAAGGCTGAAATACCGAGTCATACGTAAGCGGTATCAGAAAAGCAGCTAAAGAAGGTGGAATGAAAATTAGAAAAATTCCACGGTAGTCGATATTTCCATGCCTTACCGCGATCATGGTTAAAAGAGCAATGATAATGGCATAGATACTTGCACCCAGCCATGAAGCGGCCAGCAAGGCAATGCAAACCCCGGAGAGGAGAAAATTGGTGTGGCTCCTGATATTATTTCCGGTTTCGATAACCTCCTTCCGCAAATTGATTCCCCGTATGAAGAAAAGAAGAGCAAGTAAGAAGATAGCTACATTCCATCCATGGTAATCGGAGCTGCCAATTGAATGGATCGCCACAAGCTTAGGGGTTAAAGCTGTCATAAAAGCAGATAGGAATGCAACGTACTCATTCTGGAAGATTTCCATTGCTATGAAGTAGATTACTACCACCGAAACTAAACCCATAACAACCGGCAGAAATGCCGCAAAAACTTCTGTCGCCTTAAAGCCGAAGATGAGGCCAGGAAAGGAAATAACCCAGTGGTAGAGTGGAAGCCAGCTTATTTTTAATCCGTAAGGATAGTTAAGGTAGCTGTCAAAGCCTATCCTATTTCCAGACTTTACGATGATTTCAGCTAGCCTCAGATGATAGTACGAATCGTAACCGTTGAATAGGACTAAATCACCCCTTAAAACCTTTGATATGTGTTGAAGTCGAAAGATTAGGGCGATGATAATGCTCAAGAAGAGGAAGATTTTGTTTAACCCGAGCATAGTGATTTGCTGGGTTTGGGAGAAATAAATATTTCCATATCATATTGTTTCGCTTTGTTGATTCATCGATTAAATGAGGAAACTAAGAGCAAATAAATTAAACAAATTAGATAATAAAACTCAACAAACAATAGTACTCAATAACAGTAAACTCGTGTATAGCTTAGTCCTTCAGCAGTTTACTCTTTATGAACCCCCTATCCTCCAAATACTTCAAAAGGATCGATACCTCTTCATCAACGGAAAGCTTATCCGTTTCCAAAAGAACTTCAGGATTTTCAGGCTCCTCGTAGGTGCCATCGTAGCCCGTCAGATCCTTAATTTCTCCCTTCAAAGCTTTGGCGTACAGCCCTTTCGGGTCTCTTTTAATCAACTCCTCCTTCGAACACTTCAGATAAACTTCTATGAAATTATCTATCTCTTTCCTTGCGTAATCTCGGGTCGACTTAAAGGGCGAGATTATGGAGACTATCGTTGACACATCATTTTTTGCCAGAAGTTTGGCCATCTCAATGACAACCTTATTGTGCATCTCCCTCTCTTCCTTGCTAAATCCGAGATCGGGATAGAGTTTACTCCTAATTCCATCCCCATCCAGAATTTCGACCTCATGTCCAAGCTCCTTCAGTCTTTTAGCTAAGGCATTTGCAAGAGTTGTTTTTCCAGCCCCGCTCGGCCCGGTTAACCATACAACAAACATGCTAATCCCTCCTGAGCAGGTTTGCCTCTTTTTCGAAGCCGAGTAGTTCAAGCATCCAGGGAGCAAAATCGTAAATCGATATTTCAATCAGTTTACTCTTAGTTGTTTCAGGAAGTGCCAAGGAGAAAACCCCATACTCAGAGTGGACAGCATCGTCCGGCCCGGTATCGTTCTCCTTTAAGTAATTAGAAGGATGACCGAGTGTTCCAGCAGCTCTCCAGTAGAGGTCGTCGAAGTAGACCATCAGATCTGGCTTGTCACCGTTTGTAACCGGATAAATTTCTTCCGGATAGAAAACCTTAGTATCCCACTTTTCTCCATTCTCACCCCTAATTGATTTAACCGCATCCCTGATTTCTTCTCTAACAGAGTCATAGGAAGATTTGCTTATTATCCCATTCTCTTCCCTTCCTTTAACGTTAAGGAAGATTCTCGAATAGTAACCCCCCCACGCCCAAGCGAGGGTATTACCCCAATCCACATCCAGCTCTTCAAATCTCACAACCCTTCCTGATTCCAGTAGCTCCTTGTTTCTGATTTTCATGTAACCTTCTTCGATAAGCCATTGATTGATTGCAAACGCCCCTTTCATCCTTTTCACACCGTGATCGGAAACTATGGATATCGCAACATCATCATCGAGGTACTCAAGCGTTTTCCCTATCTCTTTGTCGAGGAGCTTGTAGTAATCCCTGATGACGTTGCTGTACTTTCCCTTCTCGTAAAGGTGATGATCCTCATCGAAATACTTCCAGAATGCATGATGTATTCTGTCGAGACCGATTTCAACGAACTCGAAATAATCCCACTGCTTTTCCTGTAAAAGATACCTTACAACCTCAAATCTCTTCTCCGTCATTTCCCAGATCTCTTCCAGCACCCTATCTCTGTCCTCCTTTCTGAAAATGACGTCGAAAATGTAGTCCCCAACAAGCCCCTCAATCTCACTTTTCAATTCTGAAGGATAAGTATAATTCACCGACGAATCAGGTGTTATGAAGCAGCTAACCAAGTTTCCGTTTATTTTCTTTGGTGGGTATGATGGAGGAACACCTACAAGAATGGATTTCTTTCCTTTTTCAGCGATGTAATCCCAGATCGCCTTTTCCTTCACTTTCAGACTGTGAGCTATCCAAATATCCCTGTAGCTGTTGTTTTTCCTGTGCCGAAAGCCGTAGAGACCGAGCTCTCCGGGAGTTTTTCCGGTCGCCATCACCATCCATGCGGGGATTGTTATCGCGGGAATACAGCTTTTCATCGGCCCGTATGCCGAGCGATTCAGGAGTTTTCTAATGTTCGGCAGATCATCTATGAATTCTTTGAAAAGCAGCTCCGGAGGGGCTGAATCAAGACCGATGACGAAAACTCTCATTTACTTACCTCCTAATTTTTAATTATCTCATCTACTATTTCCAGAACCCTCTCAACCTCTTCTTTTTCGCATATAACGCCCAGAACCTCGTCCTTCCCTCCTGAATTGAAGCCTTCCTGTTTTAGTCTTTGGATTATTTTCGGGATGTCAAGTTCACTCCCTGCAGCCTTCCTGAGGTAGATCTGGGCTTTTCCATTAAAATCCTGATTTACCGCCAGAACATCTCTTTTCAGTTCCCAGGAGATTCTCTTTGCAACAGCAGAAATCACGTTCATATTGCTGGTGAAGAAGACCTCGCAAAACCTGTTTTTACACTCGCAGAGTGAGATAATCCTTTCAATCTCTTTCTCTATCCATTCAAGATTTTTATTCCACTCTTTTATTTCCAGTAATTCAGCTGGTGATTTTTGGAAAAGGAGTTTTACAGCTCTCTCAACCCCTTCTTTATCCATTACTATGTAGCTTGAGTCTATGAGTTTTACAAGTCTCAATGCATCCTTCTCGTTCATCCCAAACAATCTCCTAACCTCGGGAATTTCAAAGGCCTTTTCTCCTATATCGCCGATAGCACCCAGGGCTGAGAGGTGACTCCAGTGTTTGAAGTGCTCGGAGACAACCCAAGATGCTGAAGGATAATTCATCCCGTCCAGATTCGGATTCACATGTACAACGTTTGGAAGATCTATCCTCTTCTGCAAGTGATGGTCGAAAAAGAAAATCCTCTCGAATTTCGCTGCGATTACCTCCACTTTCTCCGGAATGTTCAAGTCAACAACGTAAAGTTCTGAGTCATCTATGTTTTCGGGGATATCAAACTCTCCAATCTTTGGAGTGAGGTTATACCATTTCGCTCCTTTTTTATCGAGGACGGCTGCCACAATTGCGGCAGAGGAAATACCATCGGTATCCCAATGGTGAACTATGCAAGCCATAGTTTTAATCGAGGTAACCTAGGGCTCTCAACCTCTCTTTTACCTTCTCCTCCTCTTCCTCCGAGAAAACTTCCTCCTTCTCTTCCTCCTCTAAGCTCGCGAGGACCTCTCTCAACACGTAGGTAACGTAGTCGGAAACCGATGTGAAACCCGTTCCTTCAATCCTGTTTTTTATCTTCTCGTAAAGCTGCACAGGGATGCTTACCGTTGTGTACTTTCTTTCCTTCTCCTCCATTCCTCTCACCTCTTAATGATATTTAATGTATTTTAATTAAAACTAGGGGCTATATTAAATGTTTTTCCAATAACCAATGGTGATCGACGTAAGGACAATGATGAATTGAAAATATTCGAACATAATTCAATAAAAAGAATAAGAAACCTTTATCTGAACTAAATCGAAGTTAAGGCAAAAGTCGGGAGAAATCCTGATGAAATCAATAACCTGCAGAACCATTTCAAAAGGAGTAGTTGAAGGAGAACTCATAGTTAGCAGGAAGAATTTCTCCTTTCTAGGAGATGTCAATCCTGAAACGGGTGTTGTCGAAGCTGAAGATAGTGATATTTTCGGCGAGAAAATCTCAGCAAAGATTTTCGCTTTCCCCTCCGGAAGGGGCTCAACTGTTGGCACTTTCGTTCTAATGAGGATGAAAAAGAATGGAACCGCACCTCTTGCGATTATAAACGAAATTACAGAACCGATTATCGCAGTGGGAGCGATAATAAGCGACATACCCTTAGTTGATTCCGTGGATATTTCCGTTCTTGAGACGGGGATGAAGGTTAAGTTAATCGCCGGAGAGGTATGTAAACTCGAAATAAGTAAGGAAAATGAAAAAATTGCCTGAATTGTTCGTGAGCTTGCTATGCATTGGCTTTATTATTGGCATTGTATTTTTTCGTTTTTGAAATTAGCCATAACTACATAAAGTTCTCAAACGATCGGAGAAGATATCCCTGAGTTTAATGCTTTCCTTCAAAAGTTACAAATTAGAATAGGGTCCTTACCAAACTAGCTCTCAGCTAACCTCTGCAACACCTTCTTCTCC
>JACDNU010000003.1 GCA_017656505.1 Archaeoglobus sp.
GTTCTCTGAGCCATTTTGAAAACTCTTTTTTATATTTGTCATACTCTAAAACAGCCTCTTGCTCCATTTTGGAAACCGAGGGCCCTGAGGGTGAGACCCTCAATCTAGCGCCTTTTCCTGACTCGGCAACCCCCGCCTGCTTTAGGTTTTGAACAATTAACATATAGCCAACTTTTTAAGTGGTTTGATGAATAATTTCGCAGTACGATTTGAATGAATTCCTCAGCTGTTTATGAAATTTGTGGTAAATCGGATGAAACTTCCTTTTCGCGAGAGGATTTCGATTTGTATCTCTCAGCAACCCTCCATGCGATTATCAGCTTCGCAACATCCACCTCGTTTACTTTTTCCCCCTCTAAGATTTCCCCACCTCCAACAACAGCTGAGATCGCCCTTTCCAGCTCGGATAGGGTTTCCCTTTCGATAATCCCGTTAAACTCGATCAAACTGTACAGCTTCTTACCTCTTCTGATCTTTCTGTACTCAAAATAGAATTCATCCGCTTCAGCTTCCACCATAGATGAAAGGTTCAAAGGAAAATGAACGGTCGATAATTTTTCGCCGGTGAGGAGTTGCAGAATTCTTATCCAGTATGGAGAACCTTTTTGATATTCTTTTTTTGATTTATCTTTCCTTATTTTCACTATAACCTCTGCCCTCCTCTTCTGTGGTTCGACATACTTTTTGTAATCCACTTTCCTTAGTTCCATCTCTTTAAGCACTTCATCAAGGCTGTAACCTCTCTCTCCAACATCCCTCTTAATTTTCCACTCTTTTCTTACCTCAAACTCTGGATCGATGAAGATTTTAAAATCGAAAAGATCGGCTATCTTCTTTCTGTAGAAGGGATGCAATCCTTCCACAATGACAATTTCCTTTGGCTTTACTTCCACCGGCTCAACGAATCTTCCCGTTGAGTGGTCATAAACAGGCATCCGAATACTCTTACCTTCTTTCAAAGCGCTTAGATCCTCAAAAATTCTTTTGAAGTCGTTTGCTTCGGGATGAAGAGGGGTGAACTTCAATCTTTTTCTTTCTTCTCGATCGTATCTGTGGTAATTATCGAGAGAGATGGACAGAACTTTCTCTTCGCCAAACAACCTCACTACTCCCTTTGCAAACGTTGTTTTGCCAGATGCGCTGTCACCTGCAACCCCTACGAGGAAGGCCATATAAAAAAGTGGGGGAGAAGATTCTTAAATAGTTTTATATATCCTCACGAGAACTCATTATAAATGATATCGGAAGACGAGAGCCTCTCGTTTGCTGAATTCTCCGAATTTTGTATGGAGCTTGAAAAGATATCCTCAACTTTGGAGCTTTCTTCAAGAATAGCTGAATATCTCAAGAAAATCAAAAACGACGACGACCTTTACGATTTCTCGCTATTCATTCTGGGAAGGATATATCCTCCTTGGGATGAAAGAGAGGTTGGTGTAGGTGTAGGTTTGATATACGAAGCGCTGAGAATTTCAACAGGTTTGAACAAGGGGCAGATTGAAGAATTCGTTAAAGAAACAGGAGATTTAGGAATAGCTTCCGAGATGGCGCTATCAAAAAAGCTTCAGACCTCTCTCTTCGTCCAAGAGCTAACTTTCAGGTATGTAAGGCAGGTTTTCGACTCGATGAGTGCGCTTAAGGGAGAAAAAAGCCAGAAAAAGAAGATAAAGATGCTTGTCGACCTGTACTCTTCTGCCTCTCCGATAGAAGCAAGATATCTAACCAGACTCTTGCTTGGGGAGATGAGATTGGGTGTTGGAGAGGGGATTTTAAGGGATGCAATTGCCAAGGCATGGCAGATTGATGTCGATCTGGTCGAGAGGGCTTATATGATAACCAACGACTTCGGAAAGGTTGCGATAACTGCAAAGAGGGAAGGATTCGAAGGTCTGAAAAAACTGAAGATCGAACCGCACATTCCTGTTAGAATGATGCTCGCCCAAGTAGCGGAGAGCATTGAGGCTGCCATTGGGGAGATGGGAAATGCGGCGGTTGAATGGAAGTTCGATGGAACGAGAGTACAGATCCATTATTCTGATGGAAAGATAACGATCTTCTCGAGAAGACTTGAGAATGTCACAAGAGCTCTACCCGATGTTGTTAAGATGGTCAAGGAAAACGTCAGCGAGGGAGTCATACTCGATGGGGAAGCGATCGCGGTAAAGGACGGCAGACCCCTACCTTTCCAGAACATTCTGAGGAGATTCAGGAGGAAGCACGAGGTTGCGAAGGCGGCTGAAAAGATTCCAATTATAGTTCAGCTTTTTGACATTCTTTACTGCAAAAACGAACTCTTCGACGGAGAGACGATCGATTTGCCCCTCCACGAGAGAAGACAGATACTTGAAAGAGTTGTGAAGGAAAATGAAGGAATAAAGATTGCCAAGCAGATTTTGACTTCTGATCCGAAAGAGGTTAAAAAAATCTTCGATGAAGCCTTGGAGGCTGGCCACGAGGGTGTGATGATAAAAAATCCTAATTCAGCATATATTCCCGGAAAAAGAGGTAAAAACTGGCTAAAGCTGAAAGAAGTTATGGAAACCCTCGATCTGGTTGTTATAGGAGGAGAATGGGGGGAGGGGAAGAGAAGCCACTTACTCAGCTCTTTCGTTCTTGCATGCGTTGATGAAAATGGCGAGCTAATTCCCGTTGGTAAGGTTGCCACCGGTTTTACAGATGAAGATCTAGAAGAACTTACGGAACTTTTCAAGCCGGAAATTGAGTATGAAGAAGGGAAGAAAGTTACGATAAAGCCCAAATACGTTTTTGAAGTTGCGTATCAGGAGATTCAGAAAAGTCCGAAGTATGAAAGTGGTTTTGCTCTTCGTTTTCCAAGATTCGTCAGGCTTAGGGAAGACAAGGATGTAACCGAAGCAGACACGATTGAGAGGGTTTCAAGACTCTATGAGAGTCAATTCAGGGCTTAAGCTGCTTTTTGTTTGCTTGTTCCTCTTTTTATGTATTTTTCAAGTAATTGCGGATTCGAAGTTTGTGAAAGTGGAAGATTGTCATGCAGAAGTATCTCCGGAAAACACTAAATTTTTGGAGAAAGAACATAGAATCGAAACCTTAAAAACCGTAAAAACCATAAAAAATGATTTTGCTCCAATTAGCTTTGCGGTAGGATTGGTTCTCTCAGCTTTGTTGCTGAGGAATTCCCTTAACTAAAAATTTGCCATTTCCCAAACTATTTCTTCAAACTATCACAAACTATTCTTCAAAAATCCTCTCAATCAGCCATTGGGAGTCGAACTTAACGAGATCAGAATAACTCTGCCCAGTTCCAACGAAAAGCACGGGCTTTTCGGTTACATAGCTTATCGAGATTGCAGTCCCTCCTTTTGGATCTGCATCTAGCTTAGTCAGGATACTTCCGTCGATGCCCACGGCTTCATTGAACATCCTCGCCCTTTCAACCGCATCGTTTCCTGCTAAGCTCTCATCAACGAAAATTGTCAAATCCGGCTTTGTGACCCTCTTTATTTTCCCTAGCTGGTCAATCAGGTTCTTTTTCGTATGCATTCTTCCGGCAGTGTCTGCCAGCACAACATCAATCTCCCTTGCTTCAGCATGTTTGACCGCATCGTAGATCACAGCTGCCGGGTCAGCTCCGGCTTTATGTTTTATCAGCCTCACCCCAAGCTTATTGGCATGTTCCTCCAGCTGTTCGATAGCTCCAGCCCTGAAGGTGTCGCCAGCGGCGATAACAACGGAATATCCAGCGTCCATCAGCCGTTTGGCGACCTTGGCAATTGTTGTAGTCTTGCCGGTTCCGTTGACTCCAACGAAGATCACGTTTATTGGCTTCTCAGCTTCTGCCACGAACTCGTCGAAGTCGAACCTATTCTTATCTAAAATCTCCCTTATAACTTCCTTCAGCTCATCGACGACCAGACTGGAAAGCCTTTGACCTATCTTCTTTCTCCTTCCGATGAGTCTCTCTTTCAGCTTTGAATTTATTTCCTCAACAACGTCAAAGGCAACATCGCTTTCAAGCAAGAGAATCTCAAGTTCAGAAAGAATGCCCTCCAGCTTCCCTTCATCGATTATTATTTCCCTTTCCAGAACAAGCGCTGAAAGCTTCTCCTTAAGTCCAATTTTGTTCTTTGAGATTGTCTTCCCTTCTTTCGTCTCCTCCGCTTCCCTTGCTTCCTTCGATTCAACCTTCCCGATTTCCACTACTTCAGTGTCTACTTCCGTTCTTACCTCGGCTTCTGCGCTTTCATCCAAGCTTTCATCGACCTTTTTCCTGAAAGCCTTCAGTTTCTCCTTCAACCCTTTGAACATCTCGATCCCTAATTCGGAATTAATTATTACTTCTGAGACTTTGACATTTCAGCGATCTCTTTCTGAATTTGTTGGGCCTGAGAATAGATTCTCTCCAGCAGCTGAACGTACTGCTCCTTCCCCTTTCCAACCTTTTCCTTTCTCTTTTTCAAGAGCTCAATTACTTCTTTAACCTCTCTCTCAATTACAACACCGGCTCCAACATCTACAAGCATCTTCTTAGACTCTTTGACATCTACGTAGGCAAAAACTCCTGCTCCGAGGTTCATCAGTGCATCGACCCCATCTTCCAAGCCTTCGAAGTATTCAAGAGTCTCTATGGTTTTATCAAGCTCAGACTCAGCGATCTCAATCTCAAAAATCTTTTTCTGTATGCTTTCTGCCTCTGCCTGAAGCTGCTGAAGAATCAGTAGCTTTTCCTGAATTTCAGGTGGAATTTCCCTTCTCTCTTCCATTTTTTCACCTTAAGCTTCTTTTGCTCCTGTTTCTTTGATCTCTTTGATTTCTTTGATCTCGTGAATCTCGATGAGATTCCTCTTTAGTTTGTGATTGCTCCCGATAAGAGAGAGGGTCTTCTCCAAAGCGAATTTTTCATTGTGGGCCTCTATAATTTTCGTAAATTTGTTCCACGAGTCTCCGTTCCTGAATCTTCCTCTAACTTCAAACTTCATTCCCATCACCCTTTCGCATTCCTGTAGATTTTAAAATTTTTTTCTAATAAATCTTAGTTTAAAATCAGACAAAACCTAGGGCCTCTTCAATCACGCCAAGCTCGAAGCCTGTAGTATCCCTTCCAGCTATGTATCCCTTTGTGTTCGCTACCAAGCCAGTACCAACCATATCGCTTCCGAAGTTAACGGTTCCGAGTTCGACCTCCACTCCCAGCACTTCCTTTATCTTTTTAACTTCCCATTCCTTGGAGTTCGGGTTTGCTAACCCACCTACGTTTGTCACCACCGCTGCCATGCCGACAGTCTTTATCCCTCCAATCGTGCCGGTAGAAACCTCAACATCCAGAAATTCCGCCACTTTTTGAAGCACAGACTTTTCAATCTCTGGATGGGCTATAGCTCCTTTATCGTTGATACAGATGTTGTTTCCCAAGCATGTCATTTTCGTGTCAACAACCCCAACCTCGAAAACCCTTGAGAGTCTCTCTATCTCTTTTTTTCTCGCGTACTGGCAGACAACGATTCCCTTCGAATTGGCTGCTGCCATTGCACCTACCAGCTCTGAACCGGCGATAGTCGTTTGAACAACGTCAACATCTAACTCTTCCTTCAAGATTTCCTCGATTTTTTTGTCTCTAATTCCTAGAACAGCCGCGTTCTCCGTTAGCCTGATGTAAAGTCCGATCAGCGGAACCCCGTTGATGGATAACAGCCGTGCCATAGCTTTCGTAATCTGCGATTCACTCTATGACTACTCTGCGATTTCCACTTCCACTATTCCGTCGTCAAATTTTACCGCTCGAATCTTGATCCTTCCGGGTGGTTTCTGAGCTCCCCTCTCCCAAAGCTTCTCGTTTAGCCTCGTGTCGAACTTTATGTTCTCTGGTGTCGCTTTCATGTGTCTGCTTAGGAAATTCCTCAGGAATTTGACAGTCTTCTTCGTTCTGAGCCATCGGGGATACTTTTTCAGCTTCTGTCTCAGCCTTATCGAATAAACTCGCTCAAGAACTATCTTTGCCATGGAATCACCTTCTACATTTGACCGTTCAGACTTTCAGTTTGGAACTTCTCCAGTGCCTCCTTTTTGGACTACCGTAAACCCTTCTTTTTGTTTTTAAGGAAACCCAAACCGGAGCCCTTCTGTTCTGTTTTGTGAACTTAGCAAGCCTGAATTTAACACCAACCGTTTTCTTTCCCATCCAAACACCTCTGGAACTTTTACTATACTCTATTACCTCGTTCTATTTTCTGATTATCTTTGTCTCCCTTTTCTTTGGGAGAGCCCTCTTTAAAATTTCGACTAGCATTTCATCCGATATCTTCTGTCTCAGCCTTCCAGATTGGGCAAGAGCTATCAGTTGATTCTCCACGGATTCAGAAATCTCCGGGTGGGCGAGTTTAATTCTCGCAAGTCTTTCTCTCGCCTCTGGTTCCAGAATAACCCTTAGAATTGCTTTTTTCTGTGCTTCGATCTCTCTCTGCATCTCCTGCTGTCTCCTCAGTTCCTCGATCTCCCTCTCCCTTTGGCGCTGGAGTTCCATCAGTCTTCTTCGTCTTATCTCCTCGAGCTCATCCATTCTATCACCTTTATTTTTATTGTTATTTTAAATTAAATTTTAGATTTGATTTAGACTTTGCATTATTTAATTAAGCTTCAGTACTTCTCAAGGGCTGGGATCTCCTTAACGAGCTCTTTCTTTATCTCGGAAGCCGATTTGTCGAGGAAAGCTCTTCCTTTGGCTGTTACAACCCTTCCTTTGTCCTTCTTTTCGACAAATCCAGCTTTCTCGAGCTGTTGAAGGGCTTTTCTTATAATGGCCCCGCTACCCTTTCTGAATTTGGGGGGCTTTGAGCCTCTCCTCTTTCTACCACCATAAATACTTCTGAGCCTCTCTATTCCAACCGGTCCGTCTGTGTAAACCTTCCTGAAGATCGCGGCAACCCTTACATACCACCAGTTGGACTGCTGAGGGGATCTTTCCTTATGCACTCCAGTTTTCACGAATGCAGCCCATTCGGGCGGTTTGAATTCCTCCATCTCCTCGAGCTTCTTCGCAACGTATTCGATCAGTTCGTTAGCCGGAACATCATACACCGTTGTCATTTTAACCCTCCTTTTCAAAGGTAAGCACCATGCCTCTAAGGCTTACGAGTCTGCCTTTAATACTTTTCCCAACGAGTTCGGCAAGCTCTTTTCGGCCGAGCTCCGAACTGTTCCTGAAACTTCTCAGCATTTTAACCTTCACTTTCCCATGCTTCTCTAACTGGAAATTGATTTCGTTAATTAAATTTTGTGTTAGTCCTGCTTTTCCGATGTTTATGACTGGGATATCTTTTCTCCGTCGCATGGGATAGTTTAATTTCACTTCTTGGATTAAAAAACTTGTGTAAGTCCAAAGATGAGATGAATTAGTTGAAATATTAGTTTGAAGTGGAAACGGGAAACCTTTCGGCAAAGAAAGGAAAGATAAAGAATTTAACCGTAGCCTTCTAACTTTGTCCGATGAACTTCGAAATTTCAGCAAAAGATGTTATGGGAAGGATTGGAAAGCTGAAAACTCCAAATGGTGTGGTTGAGACTCCAGCTCTAATGCCCGTGATAAATCCAAATCTCAAATTCATCTCGCCTAAAGAAATGAAGCGAATGGGGGCTGAAATCCTCATCACGAACTCATACATTATTTATAGGAGCGAAGAATTGCGGGAGTATGCTTTAAAGAAGGGTGTGCATTCGTTGATCGAAAGCGATTTGCCTGTTATGACCGACAGCGGAAGTTATCAGCTGATGGTCTACGGAGACGTTGAAATCGATAACGCAACGATTATTGAATTCCAGAACAGGATCGGCTCAGACATAATCGTCCCCCTTGACATCCCCACGCCCCCTGATGCGAGTAAGGAGCAAGCCGAGAAAGATCTTGAAATCACTCTGGAACGGGAAAGGGAAGCAATCCAGCTTCATGACGAGATGGGGGGTAGTAGTCTGCTAGCCGCGCCAATCCAGGGAGCGATTTTTCCGGATTTGAGGAGGTTAAGTGCTAAGAAAGCGGCAGAATTGAAAGCAGATTTCTATCCGATCGGAGGAGTCGTTCCTCTGCTCGACAGCTATCGTTTTTCGGATGTTGTTAGAGTTATCTTAGAGGTAAAATCTGAGCTGCCACCTTCCGCTCCGGTTCATCTCTTTGGGGCCGGCCATCCGATGGTTTTTGCCATGGCCGTTGCTTTGGGTTGTGACTTTTTTGATTCCGCTGCATATGCTCTTTATGCAAAGGATGACAGGTATCTGACTGTAACCGGAACAAAAAAGCTGGAAGAGCTTCACCACTTCCCATGCTGTTGTCCTGTTTGCAGCGATTACACTCCTGCCGAGTTGAAAAAGCTTCCAAAAAACGAGAGACAGCTTTTACTGGGCAAACACAATTTGTGGGTGTCGTTTGAAGAGATCAAGACGATAAAGCAAGCCATCAAAGAGAGAAATCTTTTCGAGCTCGTAGAGAACAGAATAAGAGCCCATCCCTATTTGGTCGCCGGTTGGAGGGTTATAAAGGAACATGTGGAACTTTTGGAACTCTACGATCCTTCAGCAAAGCAGGGATTCTTCTATACCGGAATCGAGAGCTGTTACCGTCCGAGCGCTTTGAGACATCATCGAAAGATTACCAATTTAACTCTACAGGGTGAAAAATTCGTCATATCGGCATTTCCGGATGAAAAAGCTGATTTCAGACTGATTCCGGTTTTTGGGGTGGTGGCTGGGGAGTTTTATCCCGCTGGCCATGCCGAGCTTCCTGATGAAGATTTCATCGAGGATGAGGCGATTGAAGAAGGTTTAAATTGTCTGTTTAATTTTCTGGAAAGGAACAAAAAGAAGCGATTCGAATTGGGGCTTACCGGAAGATGGATCAGTTTTATAGAGCAGAGAAACATAAAGATTCCTGAGAATGCCGTGATCGGTGCCGTGATCAGAAACTCAAATTCAGGAGGTAATTAATGGGAGGTAATTAATTTGGTTAATTTGAATTCAGAAGGTTCGGAAAATTCGAGTTCTATTGAGCTGTATCTCGTAAAGAGAGACGGATGGGCGAGAATAGCTGAATTGAGGCTTAGAGAGGAAAATGAAAAAAGAGCTGAAAAGATAAGAATAATCACGCCGACAGTCCTTTCGAGCGACAATCCTCTGCTCAATGAAATAGATTTCGATCTCGTTCCCTACAGCCTTAAGCCGATGGATGCGGAGAAGTTTGTGGATCTCTATAGAGAAGACAAAAATTTCATCGTAGGCAGCGGACTCGCTCCTCTCTCTCCAAAAGAACTCGTTAAATGCCTTACCGAGCTCAGGAAAAAGAGCATAGTTAAACCCTTAATTCTTACGGGTATCGCAACCCCTCAAAACCTCCCCATGCTGTGTTATTTTGGGGTAGACATTTTCGACGACTCGAGGGCAAGAATCGCAGCTCACGAAGGATACTACCTTCTCGAAAACGGAGCATTCAAACTCGAAAAACTTAAAGAGCTTCCTTGTTCATGCTCTGCATGCGAAAGAGTCAGGAATGATTTCTCCGAGCTCAATGCCAAGGAAAAAACAGCTTTTCTTATAGAACACAACGTAAAAAAGCTTCAAGAGCAGGCATTGCTTGTTAGAGAACTTATAAGGTCGGAATCACTGAGAAATTTTGTCGAAGCGAGGGCTAAAACTAGCCCGGAGCTGACAGTGATGCTGAGGCTTGAAAACAGATTTTACGAGAAGATCCATCCCAGATTCAAAAGGAGCTTGGTTTACATGAACACAATCGAGTCGTTCAGAAGGCCAGAAGTAACAATTTTCCTCGAAAAAATATCTGAAGCTTACAAACCCAAAACCAAAACAGCCCTCATTCTACCTTGCAGCGCGAGAAAGCCGTATTTGCTATCAAAAACCCATAGGAGAATCCTTTATGCGATCGGAAAGCTCGTTGATTTTGTGGATGAGATCATAGTTTCATCTCCTCTGGTATGTCCTAGGGAGTTCGAGCTCACATATCCCGCCCAAAATTATGATACGCCAGTAACAGGGGTCTGGAGTGCCGAAGAGATAGATTTCGTTGCCGATAAACTAGCTGGCCTGCTTCAGAATTTTGAAAGAATCATCGCCCATGTCACGGGAGGCTACAGAGAGGTTGTGGAGAGGGCTGTAGAGATTAAAGGAAAGTCCGAAATTGAAGTCGTTTACACGGCTGAAAATGGTATCACTGGAGAAGCGCTCAAAAATCTCAGAAGCGTTCTTGAAGAGGTCAAAGAAGAGGTCAAAGATGAGGCTGATGGGGCTGACAAACCCTATGAAGATTACAGGAAGGACAGATTTATGGCTTTGTTTGAAGCGATGTTTAGATACCAGTTCGGGGTTGAATTGGATGAATTTGTGGAAAAAGGAAAGGTTAGGGGGAGATACCCGAATTTGGAGCTGATAGATGATGAAACCAATAAAAGACAGCTAAGGGTGGATAACCTGTACGGAATGCTTGACATCGATCTTCCACTCGCTAAAAAACTCATTGAAAGAGGGATTTATGTGGTCGAGCTGGGCGATTTCGACCCAAAGGGCACGATCTTCTCTGCTGGGGTTGTGGAAGCAGATGATAGAATAAGACCAAACGACATTGTCTTCTTCCGAAATTCCAGATTTTACGGTGTGGGGAGGGCTTTGATGTGCGGAGTTGAGATGGTTGAGGCATCCAAAGGAGTTGCGATTGAGGTAAGGAGGAAAGCCCCTCTTTAGTAATTATGTACTCATGTAACGCCAAAAACGGTCGAAAAGGTTAATATTCAGGGGGAAGACATTTTATCATGCGATTGGATCTCGTATTTGCCGGTTTCATCCTACTCATGGTAGGTTTATCCCTGCTCACTCTCTCATCCGCAAATGTTGATTACGGCGGAATAATTCTGATAGGCCCGATTCCCATAATTTTTGGAAGTTCTGCAGAACTGGCTTTTTCCGCTGCTTTAATTGGGATAGTCCTCCTATTCTTTTTGCTGGGAATTGGCAGGATGTTGAGGTAAAGGTTAAAGAGTAAAAACAAAAAGGTGATAGGATGATCGAAAGCGTTGGAGTCCTGCTGGTTTTCTTGGGGATCATCCTCATTTTTATCGGGATCATAAGTGGGAGGAGTGAAAGAGCTCTCATCCCCGAATACGAACCTGAATACAAACCTGAATACGAACCTCCGCTAAGCGAAGAGGAGCCGGAATGGAGGAGATGGGAGAAAGATGAATGGGAAAAACAGGAAAAAGGGGGATGGGAGAAAGCTGAGAAGGAAAAACGAGTTGAAAGAAGAGTCAAGGGTGCTGGAATTATAATGATCGGACCGATTCCAATAATATTCGGCGATACGCGGTATGCTTTTTACCTCAGCATAGTGGCTCTAATACTAATGCTTTTAACAATTATTTTCATGTTTTCCTTCTTCCGGTTTAGTTGACTCTGAAAGTTGCTCTTTTTACTTCCTGCCCGTTAAATCTTAAAATTATCGTATATTCACCCTTCTTAAGTTCCCCGAGATCGATTGTTTGGTTATAGTTGGTTATAACTTGGGCACAGGGATTTTCAGGTTTCTTATAGGTAAAGTCGAGGTAATATTCGTTTCCTTTCGTTTGCTTTCCCACGTACTCGACCTTATGGCAGGGCGTAGGCAAAGCCATCAAAACGTTAACCCTCCATCCGGATTCTGTCTCAAAAACGAGTATTTTCGGCTCGAAAGAGAGCTTTACTTCCTCTCTCGGTTCCTCCTTTTTCACACATCCCAACATCAGGGAAGACATAAGAAGAATAAAAATTATCGCTATCAATTTTGCCTTTTTCTTCATTGCCCGGTTTTTGAGAAATGCAAATTTAAACTTTTCTCAATGTGAAACAATGCCAAGGCCATCTACATACCACTTAGATTATCCGTCTGGAGAGCACCACAACCTATTTATACCGATCTGCAAGATTCCTTTTGCCGACGGCCATAGGATCGGGGGAAACACCCGGACTCATTCCGAACCCGGAAGTTAAGCCCCGTTCCGTTCCGTGTTGTACTGTGTTCCGAGAGGGCACGGGAAGCACGGAAGCTGTCGGCTTCCCGTTCTGCTTCCCGCTCTAATTCGAATTTTGTTTTGGTTTTGGGATTATTGCCCAAACCCATAAACTTCAAAAATCCCAATACCTTTTTAACAGCCCTGGACTTTATTGGGTGATGGATCCCGAACTGTTCGGCGAGCTTTTAGCGATTGTATCTGCCGTATTCTGGGCTGTGGGGGCTAGCGTATACAAGAAAGGACTTGAAAGCACAGACGTTTGGTCAGGGAATTTGATGAGGACGGGCTTCACATCTCTCGGCTTCATCACTTTCATGCTTCTTAAGGGATCTCTTTTTCAATCCATTTCAGCTTTAAATTCAACCCTATTTTTCTGGCTCTTTGTTTCTGGTTTTTTCGCCTTCTTTCTTGGAGATATTCTTTATCTGGCGTCGCTGAATGAAGTTGGAGTTGCGAGAGCTGTGCCAGTAAGCTCGACTTACCCGCTTTTCGTCGCCTTCTGGGCATTTCTGATTTACCGTGAGGAAGTTAGTCTCCTTTTAATTTTAGGTACGGTCGTAATTCTGATCGCAATCAAGCTAATTTCCGAAGAAGAAGGAGGAGAGTTTGGTAAATCAAAGAAAGGCTTGGCTTTCGCCCTCTCTGCTGCGATCTGCTGGTCTATCAGCATAACCATACTCGAATACCTAACTAATTTCCTACCTTCCGAAGCGGTTGCGGGATTCAGGTTTGTAATCGCATTTCTCCTAGTTTCAGCTGTTGTTGCGAGGCGAGGCTTCAATTACAGCAGAAGTGCTGCCTTCTGGATAGGATTTGGGGGAATGGTTGTCCTTGTTACGAGCAACTACACCTTTGTGGAGGCGATTAGAATGATAGGTTCAGCAAAGGTCGCTCCTGTGTCTTCAAGCTATCCCGTAATATCAGCATTCTTCGCAGCCGTGTTTCTGAGGGAGAAATTAACAGTAAAAATAATCTTGGGCACGATTTTGTCCGTAGTGGGTGTTTTGATCGTAGTCATGTCTTGATTGTTGGTTTTAGATGTGGTTTTAGATTAGTCGCATTCCTTATTTAATCATTTAATGGCCAACTTTTAATTTGAAAAATCAACTCAATCTCGGATGATTACAGTGGCCTTAGCTCCGCAATGAATCTCCCCATCCTTTACTCTCGCATTAAGGATTAGAACCTCCTTGCCCACATCAACTTCCTTAAAAATGGCAGCGTTCTCACCCCAGAGCAGAACTCTCACTCTCTCCTCCCTGTCTGAGATATAGATTTCGGCATATCTTATGGTTCTATCCTCTCTAACAATTTTCCTGAGCATTCCTATACCGCTGACCCTTCCCCTTGCGTTTATACCTTGCATGTCTGCAGCACTTGCTACATCCGAGAGTTTGGTGAAGAACTTAGTCTCATCTAGTTTATCTTCTTTAGTTTCTGCAAAAATGAGCTCGTCAGAAAAGAATTTGAGTTTAATATACCTACCAAATTCGGCTTCAGCTCTACTAAAATTCTCCAAACCCTTTTTGAAGTGTAAAGTTCTGACTCCGTCTCTGTCATTTGCCAAAATCAGCCTGAAACCTCCATCCAACTCCTGAGACTCGATAAAATATCCCTCCATTTCGGCCTCTTTTCGATCTAAAATGCTTACGTTTGATGCATCGTTTACGAAAATTTCTGTTAGATCTTCTCTCTTCTTGACAAAACCTTTTAGTTCCACTTCGCAACCGGGGAATACGTCTCCAACCTTCACCAGCTCGGCCGCTTCGTCCCATAAAATGGCTGTGGTCTCTGCCGTCTCGTCTGCTATCGTTAATTTAGCTATCAAACCCTTTCCTTCCTTCTTTTTGAAATCTCTCACCTCTGCATATGTAACCGTTCCAGCAATGGTAACCTCTCCTTTCGCATTTCTGAGTTCCACAATCTTACTTCTTGGCAGATAACCGAAGGTGTACGCAGCAAGCATGAGAGCAGTCTCTTCTGTTATCGTGTCTCCGAAATGTTCGGCTATCTCCTCGTATCTTCTCAAAAAATCTTCTTTAGATACTTTTGCGCTAACTTTAGAATAAATATCGTTGATTTTTTCCCAAATTTCAGAGTTTTGTGACATTGAAATCACCTGAAGGCGTTGTTATCGGGAGTATGGTTATAAGCTACGTACTAATGTTACAGGATTTAATTTGTCCCCTTCGTATATCTATATTTTGATGAGTTTTGAAGCCTGCGTAAGTCCTTTTAATGGTTTTGCTGATTCGAGTTGCAGACAGAAATACAAATGGGAACACAATAGAAACGATAAAAAGTGATTTCAAAGCAGAAAGGATAGTCATTTAAACAATCTCCTCAATCAAACTAATCCCAAAAGCCCCTTGTCCTAATATATCTGCGTTCAGCCTCCATGAGTTCAAGGTAGAACTTGTCATCGTTTTCGTAATACTTAGAGAGTATTCTTGCAGCATTTTCAGCTCCAACACCGTGGGTGTTCAAAGCCAAAACAGCTTTCATACCGTGGGAAAGAACGAGGTTCGCGATTCTGTGCAACTCTTTTTTAGGTATCTCCTCAAGCCTCCTCCTTGCGTTAAAGCATGCTATTAATCCAGAGTTGCATTTCGGACATCTCAGCTCTTTTATGAGCCTGATTGGAGTTTTGATCGTGTACTTGCAGTTCAGGCAGTGGAACATCGCCACCTCCCGTTGAAGTCTCTCCTTAAAGATTCTAAGCAACGCTTCAATGGGTTTGGAGGGCATCAGAAGATCGAAGGCGTGCTCTCTAGAAGCTAGACCAATCGGGCTTAGTGTATCATACGTTTCGATCTCTATTTCTCTTTCAAGTTTGGATATGATTTCGGAAGTCCTTTCAACGTCCATTTTTTCAACGAATATCTCCCTGACAGCTTCTCTGTAAATTGGAGTATCTCTCAACTTTAATACGAGTTTTCTGACGTTTATTCTTGAAAGGTCGAAATCCTTGCTCAGGTATCCGAATTTCCTCGCCGAATGAATGACCTTCCACTGGAGGAGTTTCGTCTCAAGCAAGGCCCTTTCTGCAAGCGTTTCGACTGATTCGGGGCTGATCGAGTTGAGAATTTCCATAACTTCGATGGCTGAAGCGGGACTAAGCTTTATTCTGTAGGGATCAACCTCAATCCCAACATTCCTTCCCTTTCTGGCGGAAAGCAGCAGAGCAACGATCCTGCCGAGGGTTTCGTTAACCCGATGACCGAAACAGCAGTTTATTACTGCCACGTTCTCTGCCGACTCGACCGAGATAAGTTTATCGGAGGGAATGCTGAATCCTTTTTTCAATTGCTCGTCTATCGTTTCCACAACGGTTTTGACAGCCTCTGAATTTGTGTTGTATTCTGTTTTGAGCTCCTTTATCAGTTCCTCAACATTTCCACGCTTCAGCATTTCCCCTATCTCCCTTCTAAGCCCTCCAACCTCGATTGCAACCTCATACGGTACGGGAATCTCTTCTCCAACCCACGAGGGAATCTCTCCCTCCCTCACAACCGGCTCAACTTTGACAACATCATCTACAGCAAGAACCCTCCAGAGCTCGCCCTTAATCGCAAAAACCTCTCCACTGAAGGTTGAAAGGAAGCTCTCATCCAAGCTGCCTATCGTCTTTCCCGTTGTGATGTCCACGACTCTGTAACTTTTCTCGTCGGGAATCATCGAGATGTTATCGTAAAAGTAGTTCCTCGTCTTCCTCCTCGGTTTTATCCACTCTCCGTCAAAAAATATCACGTTTCCATTCGCCAGAAACTCACATACGGCCAGAAAATCCTCGAATTGAAGATCCCTGAACGGAAAGCTTCTCTTGATTATCGAATAAGCCCTCTCAACATCTATCCTCTTGTATTCCAAAGCCAAGGCTGAAATCTGATTAGCAAGGGTGTCGAGGCTGTTCCTGTGGATTCTCAAGCTCTCGATCTCATTCCTCAAAGCTTTTCTCGCAATTACCCACGACTCGAGGATGTCGTCGAAAGATCTGCAAATTATGTAGCCCTTGGATGTTTCCTCCTTCCTGTGCCCGCTCCTCCCGACTCTCTGCAGCAATCTTGAAACTTCCCTAGGGCTGTTGAATTGGATAACCACATCCACATGGCCTATGTCTATGCCAAGCTCCATTGAGGAGGTGCATATCAACGCTTTCAGCTCACCTTCAACGAATCTTTTCTCAGCCTCAATCCTTGCATCCTTTGAAAGCGAGCCGTGATGCACCTCAACATCTATCATCTTTTTAAGCCTGACTCCCAGAGCTTCAGCTGTCTGTCGGGTGTTTACGAAGATGAGGGTCGAAGTGTGGCTTTCAACGATTTCTTTAATGAATCTTAGCTCGGCAGCAACCTCCGGCTCAATATTAAGCTGTTCAGCGAGTACCTCATCTTCATCTCTGACTTCCGGCTTCACGATCGTGAATTCGTATTTCTTTCTCTCCTCGTCTAGGAGAATTAAAGGTTCGGAGAGGAAGAAAGAAGACACGTCCTCCTTCCTTACCGTAGCCGAAAGGCCGATGAGGTTGAAGTTGGTAAGCTCCCTCAACCTTTCTAAGCCCACGGAGAGTTGAACTCCCCTCTCGCTGTCAACCATCTCGTGAATTTCATCAACGACGACGTATCTAACGTTTCTCAACACATTCCTAAGTTTTATCCCTTGGAAGAGTATCTGCAGAGTTTCTGGAGTTGTTATGAGGATTTGAGGAGGTTTCCTGCTCTGTTTCTTTCTCTCAGAATCTGCTGTGTCTCCATGTCTGACAGCTATTGACAATCCCAGCTTTTTTGCGAGGATACTGATCCTCCTCAACATGTCTCTGTTCAAAGCCCTCAACGGAGTTATGTAGAGCAGATAGATTCCTTCTGGATCTTTTCCCGCCTCCCTCAACTTTAGCATCTTGTAGAGGATTGGAATTATTGCTGCTTCCGTTTTTCCGGTTCCCGCCGGAGCTATTATCAAAACATCCCTTCGCCTCGCTATTGCATCGAAAGCCCTCTTCTGCAGCTCACTCAGCTGGGAGATTCCAGCCTCCTTCAGAGCCTCCTTTAAAGACTCGATGATTTGTTTTGTTTGCATGGTCTCACTCGATTCTGTTTGATGTATTCCAAGTACTCCAAGTACCCCATCCGAGCATTCCCCTGCTTAGCATTTCAACGCTTCCCAGATTCGTGCCATCGAGCATGGTTGCACTTAAATTCCAGAGCTTGTATCTTTCTGCAATCTTTCTATCAACGTTAACAGCTATTGAAGAGCAGAGTTCGTTAAAAGCTGGCATCACTATCACGTTTGTCTTTCTTCCAAGATTGTCCCATTCACCGCTTAGCCATACTCTCTTCTTTATCCCTCCAACGTAATCTGAGATCATTACCGCCGGATGAATGTGGGCAAAAATGAGGAGTTTGGATTCAACTACTTTAGCAGACGGATTTGCATGCCCGTGGAAAAATCCGTAATTTTTGAACACGAATCCCGATGACGGCTCAATCCTAATTAGATCATCTAGTCCTCCGTCGTGGTTTCCTCTCACGAGAATTATATTTTCTTCGTCGATGCCAATCTCAAAAAGGCTGTTTTTGAAAAGTTCAACCTCCTTTCTCTCTCTATTCCTCAAACCAATATCGTGCTTTAGATCTCCCAAAATTATAACCCCATCAGCCCTTTCCTTTTCAACGAGAGAGACAGCCTCTTCGATAACGCTCTTATCGGGAAAGTTAACTATGCCTAAGTGTAGATCGGCTATCACAATCCATCTCTCTCTTCCTTCAAGTAGCAGGGCAGGTTTGTCAGGGATTATCTTAAGCATCATTTGAAGTTGGACTGGTGGTTAAAAATCTCTTTGGGTTTGATTGCTTGAAAGTTGTCTTTGATTTTGGCCTTTTGAGCTGTTGATTTTTGGGCTGATTTTTGATTTTAAGACCTTGAAACTTGTTCTGAATCAAAAGCTTGTTGAAGTCGCAAAAATTGTAAAAATCAACAAAAATCACTCAAGTCAGGACTTGATCATAATCAAAAGCATCTTAAATTTTGTAACCGCATGAATCGCGTGGGGTTCGTTTGCTGGCATAACGATTACTTCACCACTTTTCAGTCGGGTGGTTTTTCTTGAGATCTTAATATCAGCTTCCCCATCCAGACCATAAACTATGGCGTCGTAGGGGGCGGTGTGTTCACTTAAACCCTGGCCAATGTCGAAAGCAAATAGTGTCACATTTCCAGCTTTTTTGTTTATTATCGTCCTGCTCACTATGGAACCTTCCTGATACTCAACCATATCTACTAATTTTTTAGATTCTTTTTCGCTCATGGATCTCACCATTTTATCCCCTATCTCTTAACCTTCTGCCTTACTTGTCTCATATAAAGGATATCCCTAAAATCTAATCCTGTGGTTCGATCCAAAGGAGACTGGAGACCATGTAAAAGGTTTATTAATGAAGCTTGGTGGTGTAAAATTATATTGAAGCCTGATTAGAAAGCCGACTAGAATATCTCCTCCCATAACCGCTTGAAATAAGGTTTAACATCCAGTCCAACGCCCTTTGCGTAAAGCAGGGCGATAACTTCAGCGGAGAGAAGTCCGGAAAACTTCTCCTGCATTCTATTTATTTCCGCCACAACTTCTGGCTTGCTCTTCTCCAATTTCTCAGAAATTAGATCTACAAGCTCATCGAAAATGCTGAACTTGAATATCCTTCTAATATCTGGCTTAAAATCCAGCGGAACCTCTACTTTTTTTAAGTCAAAGGTGGGTTCAAGCTTGCCCTCATTAAATGTAAGCAATCCGTTTTTTATCGCCTCTTCGACCACCTTTTTACTCAGGGAATGGGAGAACCATTTGAAGTCGAAGGAGAGAACATAAGTAAGATCAGATTTCGTCATTTTCCTTTTCCCCTTGCTTTTGAAGGCCGCTGCAATAATCTGGGAAAGCATGGAGGCACTGCTTGGAGAGGGTTAAAAAATTTTAGCTTTGTTTAAATTGTGGTACATGCTAAATTTGAATTTTTAGGCTTTCATAACTGAGCTTCCCCGCTCTTTCCGGGAATTTTAGCATGAATGTAATCTCTCCATGGGGGGGAGTTGTGTTCGGATACGAGAGAACGAGATCCTTTGCTTGGAAAGGTAGAATCTCGAAAACGTTCCCGAAAATGAAGTTCTCACTCGCGAGTTCGAAATTTTGAGTTCCGTTGTAGAGCACCTTTTCGACTATCACTTTTATGGTATTATTCTGCTTGTTCGTGAGATTAAAGTATAGGAGGATTCCTGGTTCCTTCTTTTCAAAGCTGTAGCTTACCGATGGTGAATGATGATGCTTCGGATCGTTGTGCACGTACTCCAATTTTCCTTTGCTCTCGTTTGATGTTTTATTGAAAACGAGTTTCTCGTATCGGAATATCTTGAGATTTATCCAGTTCAACGTTCCTCTTTTCTGCTCCCACGTTAGAACTATCGATTTATCGTTGTAATCAAGGTTGTAAACCAAAAAGTCCGAGGTATCTGTAATTACGTAGGATGGAAAAGAGTTAACGATTCCCTCTTCAAAGCCGTTATACCAAAGTTCTAAACCTTTAGCTGAAGTCACATGAATCGGCGTGAAATTCTTCTTTGTGGAGGTTTCCTTAACAACTTCCCCCTTATCTACTTTTTCTTGACCATTTTCGGTTTTCTTTGGAAGGATAGGGAGTTCATTCTTTTTAAAAAACATCAGGTAACCTGAGGCGAAAACAATGGCGAGGATTACGAAGAGGACTATAAGCTTCTTCATCAGAAGCTTTTGGTTTTGTTTTATATTTTAAAATTGTTAAAAGTCAATGATGATGTATATTGAAATTTTTTTGGAATAGATAGGGTCCGATAGAATTTTGCTTACAAGCGACATTAACCTACACTAACTCTTATTAATCCTTCCACTGCCGAAAAGACTCTGATATGCCTCATTTGCGATTGTGGTTGTGATGCTAACAGCTCTGGCTATTTTATCCATGGACGCATCATAATCGACTGGATTAACGCTGGAAACTAAATCGAGTACCTCTCCAAACCTTAGATCTCTGGTTGAATTTAGAGCGATTCCAATCTCACTTTCTAGGGCATGAAAATAGTTTTCGAGCATTTTTAGGGCACCTTCAAGCTCTTGATCTTGAAATTCATCCAGTGCAGCAAGCAATTTGGAAGCCACAATAAGTTCTGATTTTATTCTTTCCGAATGTTTCAGCAAGCTAACATCCCTATACATGTATCCACTGGGACAAATTCTTATTTAAAGGTTCTTTGAAGTTTATGTTATGAATGTTATGAGTGAAATACTCAGCAAAGTGACCTTCATATTCCTTGAAGCATCGCTGGAACTCGTGCCGGAAAGCATGAGGAATCATCCTGCCATTCTGAAGGATGCGGAGAGAAGGAAAAAAGATCCGGCAAAGATTCTCCTAGACGATTCAAAGCATCATTCGGCCATGAAAAACTTCGAAAATCGCACAAAGAGAGGTAGGCCGGACATAATCCATATGTGCTTACTCTCTATTTTCGATTCTCCTCTGGGAGAGCACTCTGATGTTTTTGTACACACAATCGACGGGAAGATAATCAGATTCTCGAAGGGATTGCGGTTGCCTAGAAATTACAATAGATTCGTTGGTTTGATGGAGCAGCTTTTAGCAGAAAAAAGGATAGAGAGCTCTGGAAGAATTCTTATTAAAATTGAAGATCTCTACCTAGATGAGCTGCTAACCGAAATCGATCCATCAGATACTATTCTGCTAACAGAAAATGGTGATCTGGCAGGAGAAGAGGTCTGGAGCTCTCTCAAATCACCGGCAATCCTCATCGGAGCTTTTCCCCATGGAGATTTCGACGACAAATTGATTAAGATTCTCAAAAAATTCAATCCCAAATTCGTTTCTCTCGGGAGAAGAAGCTTTACGTCCTTGTATGTAACGAACAAAGTTATATGTCTTCTTGAAAGATTTTCAGGAATTGTGGGAGGGATAGTATAAGGGGGATAGTATGAAGGAATTCGAGTTCATCGAAATAGCATCTAAAATTTTCAGAAAAAAAAAGGCAGAAGTTATCGCGGGAGCCGGTGATGATGACTGTGCCGTTATAAAATTAGGCGAGAAATTCCTCCTTCTCACAACCGACTCTCTTCATGAAAAGGCTGATTTTCCGCCAGCTATGCTTCCAGCTGAGATGGGACACATGGCGATTGCTGTAAATCTGAGCGATTTGGCTGGAAGCGGAGCAAAGCCTGAATATTTCCTCTTCACGATAAGTCTGAGGGAGGGGATTGACGAGGAATTTTTCAGCCAAGTTCTCAAGGGCATAAAAGAGGTCGCTGACAGATACAATGTTGATGTTGTTGGTGGAGACATCGATTTTGGCGATGAACTTTACATCTCAGGCTTTGCAGCTGGATTTGCGGAAAAATTTGTTTTACAGGCGGGAGCTAAACCTGGAGACAGGGTCTGGATTACAGGCACGACTGGAAAAGCTCAGTTAGCCCTCGAAATGCTTTTGTCCGGTAATGAAAGGAAGGAGGTTCCATTCATTCAAAATCTTCTAACTCCTGAGGCGAAGGTTGAAGAGGGGCTGAAAGCTTCAGCCTTTGCAAATTCGATGACGGACATAAGTGATAGTTTGGCGATCTCTCTCAATTTGATCGCAAAGAAGAGCAGAGTTAGAATAGAAATCTCAGAGGATCTTCTCGATCTCTCCGAGCTTACTGCATTCGTAGATTACGAAAAAGCCCTTGAACTCTTCCTCTACGGCGGTGGAGACTTCGAGCTGGTTTTCACAGCTGGAAATGAGGGATTGGAGGTAGGAGCGGAGATAGGGAAAGTTGAAGAAGGTGATGGAGTAATCCTGAAAAGAAAAACCGGTGAAAGGGCAAAGATTCACTTCAGAGGTTATAGCCATTTTTAGTTCGAGTTTATCGATCCAAATTTAATTTTCGCCCTGTATACCTAACCCTCAACGATCGTGCCTATATTCGTAACATCCCCCTTAACAGCTTTTAGAATGTTCTCAGGCGTGCCGAGGAATATGATGGTCTTTATTCTGCTTCGCTGGATTATTTTAGCCGCTAAAAGATCGACAACGTTGCTGCTTCCTGCCTTGGTTTCTCCCTTGGCCACTATTTCCGTTAGCTCCTCAAAGCTTAGCTTTTCAAATCTTTTTGCATTCTCGTCTTTTTTTGGGTCTGCTGAGTAAACTCCATTGACGGATGTTGCATTGAGCAGCAGATCAGCTTTTACAAACTCTGCAAGCAATGCTGCTGTTGCATCCGTCGTATGCCCAGGAAATGTGCCCCCCATAACCACAATCGGATGGGTTAGAGATAACTCGTAAGCCGCTCTGAAATCTTCGGGAATGATCTTTGGAGAATTCTTCAAGGCAAAGTTCAGAAGCATTGCGTTTACTCTTGTAACTTCTATGCCGATGTAATCGCTGTAGGTTTCGTCCGCCCCTACAGTCCTCGCAACGTTGATGTATTCCCTAGCAATCTTCCCACCTCCAACCACCACAAAGACTGAATGTTTCTCAGAAAGCCTGTTTATTGCCTCTGCAAACTCTTTTATTCTTTCTGCCATCTCTTCAAATCCACCGCCAAGCAAAACAGATCCTCCAAGCGAGAGAACAATTTTCATCCAGCTTTCCTCGCTCTCTTGAATTAAATCTTTTTCGCCTACCAAAAGTCTTATATATCATAATTTATCATGATCATTCGAGGTGGTAAAATCGTACGAGATCGTGTTTGAGGATATTTCAGAGACAAAACCAGCAGAAATTCTCGCAAGATCGTTTTACAGAGAGGGTAAGGAATGCAAAATCGACATTAAAAGAGAATCTGGCAAGGTTGTTATTCGAGTTAGAATTAGCGGAAAGAATGGAAACGGAAATGGAAAAAGATTCAAGAAAATAATCATCTCGAGGGAGCGAATTTCTGAGTGTGGTGAGGACACTGCTATCATCCTAGACTACCCAGGAAAAAGGTTCCACAAACTTGGAAAGAACGTGTGGTGCATTAATGCATCGAAAATTGCTGAAAAGTTTTCTTGCAGCAGAGAATTCCCCCTCCTTGGAGCGATTGCAAGAACAGGTTTGATTTCCTTGCATTCGCTAATTCTGGAAATTTACAACGATTATGATAAGATGGAAGCCCATAAAAGGGCGTTAGCAGTGAGAAGAGGTTTTGAAGGGTTGAGAGTATAAGTCTTAGAACGATTTAATCTCCTTCCAGCCTTCTTCGTAGGTGTAGAATTTTATCTTCCTTTTTATAACCTCATTCAGAAAATCTTTGGAATCCAAAATTCCCTCCGGAGGAAAAACTCCATTTTCAAATTCATCAGATGCAAGCATTTGAGCGCATATAGATGCAGAGTACCCTGTTAGTCTACACATCCTATCGATTGCAGCATACACAAAACTTCTACCTTCCTCATCCTTTACCTCAACCCTTATCACGCTCTTCTTTATACCTCCTGTTCTGAATATGCCTTCAATTCTGTGGATAGTCTTTGAAAGTTTCTCCTTCCTGTAGTTCGTCGAGGTGAAACCCAGTTTAACGAAAAGCTTTATCAATGAATTCTGCCCTTCTGGAACGAGGGCCCCCCTAAGTATTGCATTTTTGACCTGAATGTACTTCGGAATTGTGATCGGCTCTGGGTGACCACAAACAACGGTTTTAACTTTACCAATTTCAGGGAAATCATTCGTCTTTTCCATACTTCCCGCTTCAACTTCAGCAATCCTGCCATTAAGGAACTGTGGAACCTTTCCCGTTAACGCATGGAAGACGTGCATAACCACAGCCAATCCTTCTGAATCTGCTGCTGAGCCAACCCAGTCCATCTCTACACTCTCAATTTCATATTTCTCACCGCAATACTTAACAAGCATGTTAGATATACCAGGAGTCCATCCGCAACCTATTACGGCTGTAACACCTTTTTCTTTGGCTTTCTCATTCAGCTCAAGCTGTTTTTGGGTGGCATCGTAGTCATCGCATATATCAACGAAATCAATTCCGGCATCTATCGCCACCTTAAGGCAGAGTTCTCCGAATGCATAGAAAGGCCCTATGGCGCTTGCAACAGCATCGTAATTTCCCTTTCTCAGCTCGTCGGATGCATTCGAAGCTAAAACGTTAAATTTTGAAGTCTCAACTCCAAACTTTCTTGAAATTGCGTTTAACCTCTCCTGATTTATATCGAGGGCGACAACCTCAGCCTTATTAACCAAATCCTCGATAATCCCTGCCCCCATATCTCCTGCACCAAGAACAGCAATCCTCATAGGATTGATTAGTAAATTTAAATTATTAATTATTTTCTAGAAGTTTCGAGAATTCGCTAGCTGATCTTCTTCAGCCTGTCTGCGATTCTGCCTATTCTGTTAACCGGGCTCTCGAAGAAAATCGCCGGATACTTCGATTCCACCACCTCAATCTTGTCGCCCGGAAAAACCTCCTTTGTTTTCTGGCCATCGGCCACTGCCAAAGCCTTTCTCTCGGGGTGGAGTTCGATTCTGATTCTGCTCTTTCTGTTAACAATCCATGGCTTCCATCCGAGCTTGAATGGGGCTATTGGAGTGATCAGAATGGAAGGGAGGTAGGGATCGACTATTGGGCCACCGGTGGAAAGAGCATAGGCTGTTGATCCGATTGGGGTGGAAAATAGCATCCCATCCGCTCTCATGTCCTCGATCTCAACTTCGTTGACAAAAATCTTCATGCCTATGAGCCTTGCAGGCTCGGAAGTGAGAATTGCTATCTCGTTTAATGCTGTGTGAATCCTCTCATCATTCACAAAGCAATCGAGCCTCATGAACTTTTCTGTCTTTACTTTTCCGTCAAGAACCTTTTCAAGCCTCTCCTTGAAGTTCTCAGGCTCTGCGTGTGTAAGGATTCCTATTCTACCCCTGTTTATGCCGAAAATAGGGGGACATGTCTCGATGTCTTGTAGAATTTGCAGAATCGTTCCATCTCCGCCAACACTGACTATGAAATCGTACTTCTCCAGTTCGGAGGATGGAAGATGGAACTGCTCCACTTCTATGCCCCTTTCTTCAAGAAATGCGGAGACCTTTCTCGCAAGGCCCAAGGAGTCGTACTTGTAAACAACTCCAACTTTCATGATTTTTCCGATCCCTTCACATTCGGCGATCATTTCGTTACCTCTTCGGCGAATTTTTAGTTTAACTTTAGTTTAACTTCTTACTAGCCCAATACTTTTTTAATTTTGTCATGGAGGATTGAATTCGCCACTATGAGCGTTAGTCTTTCATCCATTGCGAATCTCTTTTCCTCTAGCGGTCTACCGTTTAAGTCGGTGGCCTTTGCTCCAGCGTTTGTTGATATAAGAAGCCCTGCCGCAACATCGTAAATTCTTAGAAAACCCCTGTTTTTATAAGATCTAATGTCAACGAAAGCATCAACGCTGCCATCAGCAACAAAACATAGCTCTAAGGCAGCACTTCCGAATATCCTAACCCTTTTGAAGCCGTAATCTTTTTTGGGGTAGTAGAATATGGCATTGCAGTAAATATTTTCCTCTTCTGAGACCGAAATCTTTTTTCCGTCCCTGAAAGATTCTCCACCTCTCCAGCCACCGTGGGAGTAGTATTCGGTATCGGTTGCAAGATTTGCTACGTATCCAAAAAAAGCGTCCCCAAGCCTTTCTGAAGTGGAAAAGCAAAGGGATACGGAGTAGATCGGTATGTTCTTTGAAGCATTAAAGGTTCCGTCTATTGGATCGAGAGCGACATAGATATCTCCATCCCCCACAACTCCGGATTCCTCTGTAACTATCTTGAAATCATACTCCTTTAGAATTCCTAAAGCAACGTCCTCGGCAACCCGATCGACTTTTTTGGTAGGAGTGCCATCCTCCCCAATTCCAACTTCTTGTCCGAGTTCAGGACGAGATAGACTTCCTATTGCTTTTTCCACTTCTTCCTTGATACTTCTGCATAACTCGAGAAGCTCTAGGTGTTTCATCAGCCTGAGTGGAAAAGTTGTGTAAAAAAAGTTTGTTAAATTTAAAATTTTAAAATCTAAAATTTAAATTAAAAGTTCAGATGTCTAGATTGAACCTCGCAGCGTTCTCGTCGGCTATTTTCTGAAGAATTTCAATCACTTCTTTCCCTCTGGGATGGGTGAAGAGGTGTCTGAACCTCCGCTGGATCTTAAGGTATTCTTCAACAGGCTTCCTTTCTTTAATTTTCCTTACTCTGATAAGCTCTCCGTTTTCATACTCGACAATCGGATACAAAGCTGTCTCGTAGGCAAGTCTTGCAGACTCAATCGTTTGTTTGCCGTCTATTCCCCATCCTGTAACGCAGGGGGTGTGGATCTGGATATATTTTGCTCCCTCGATTTCAGCTGCCTTCTTCACCTTCCTCCTTATATCAGCATGGAATGCGACACTTGCAGTTGCAACATAGGGAACTCCATGTGCAACGGCGATAGATACCATATCCTTCTTTTTTCCAAGTTTCCCTGGGAGAAGCTTTCCCACCGGAGTTGTGGTGGTGTTACTTCCAGGTGGTGTTAAACCGCTCTGCTGATTACCGGTATTCTGGTAAGCTTCATTATCCAAGCAAATGTAGATAACATCATGATTTCTGTCGAACATTCCTGAAAGTGGGCCGATTCCTATGTCAGCAGTCGCTCCGTCTCCTGCAAACACAACAACTTTACCCTCATCCTTTCTCTTCAACGCCTTTAGTGCAAGGTCGATGCCGGCTGCTACAGCTCCAGCATTTTCGAAAAGGGAATGGATGTATGGCACACCCCAGGCACTTCTGTCGTATTGAGAGCTAACTATCTCCAAACATCCAGTTGAGTTGGCAACGAAACACTTCCCCTCCAAAGCTTCGAGGACGTTTCTTGTAGCAATCGTAAGTCCACATCCTGGACACGCTCCATGCCCCGGGCCGAAGAAGCTCATACGGGAGCTCATACGATCACCTCCTCGAAGGGCTTTACTGTTCCGAAGTGGAATCCTTGCTCAACTTTTCCTTCATAGACGTTGCCGATTATTTTCACAATCTCTTCTCTGGGGATATCCCTACCACCCAATCCGACCGCAAATGAGTAAAATTCTGGTGTAAGGCCAAAGCATGCGCTCTTTACTTCCATGCCAACCGGCCCTTCATGTCCGAAGGAGACGGCTCTCTCGAAGACTAGGATTTTCTCTGCATTCTTTAGAGCCTTTCTGACCTCTTCAATCGGGAAAGGCCTTAGAGTTCTGATCTTGAGGAGTCCAACCTTCTTTCCTTGTGTTCTTAGCTCTGAAACAACATCCCTAACCATCCCCGTTAGCGACCCCATCGCGATGGCAACAAGCTCGGCATCTTCCACATTTTCAGCAACCACGTGTCCTCCCCAGTCTCTTCCTGTTATCTCGGCCCATTCCTTGTATGCGTTTTCTAGCTCCTTCCTCGCCCTGTCCATAGCATTCTGCATCACAACGCGGAATTCAGCATAGTACTGAGGCGGAGCATAGCTACCGAAGGTTAACGGGTTCTTGGTGGTCATGTAAACGGGTGGATCATAGGAAGGCAGGAATTCGTCAATGGTTTCCTGATCGAGCAAGTCTATTGGTTCATAAGCATGGGTAAGCTTGTAGCCGTCCATGTTTATCATGAAAGGCAACATAACCTTGTGATTTTCAGCCACCTTAAAAGCAACAGGAACCATATCGTGGGCTTCCTGATTCGACTCAACGTGGATCTGCATCAATCCTGCATCCCTCAAAATCATGCTATCCTGATGGTCGTTCCATATACTCAGTGGGGCAGATAAAGCTCTGTTCGTGTTCACGAGCACAATAGGGAGCCTCATACCAGCAGCGTTTATCAAAACCTCGCTCATAAGTATCAAACCTTGGGAGCATGTGGCTGTGAAGGTCCTTGCTCCAGCAGCGGAAGCTCCAACTAGGATTGATGCTGCCCCAAATTCCGATTCGGCTGTAACGTATTCGCACTCTCCAAGCTCACCGTTTGCGTACATGCTTGCCAGATTCTCCACTATCTCAGTCTGAGGGGTAATGGGATAGGCCGCGATAACATTTGGTCTGCAAAGCTTGACGGAGTAAGCGATTGAATAAAAACCTCTTACGACTTTTCTCATTTCAAACACCTCTTAAACGCCTCAACCCGTATCAAACACCTTTTAACACCTCAGCAGACCTCTAATTTGTATATTTCCTTTAGCTCCATCCTTATCGCATCGGCTGGGCAGACAGAGAAGCAAACTCCACAGCCCTTGCAGTATTCGTAATCCGGCACAGCAACTTTCTTATCATCTTTTTCAACAACAACGATGCAGGCATCCGGACATAGGTACTCGCAGGCTTTGCATGCAGTACACTTTTCCTCATCTACAACAGGATATTCTGTTCCCCAATCGCCGGTTTTCATGTTTTTTGACGAGTGGGGCTTGGATACCCCGCCCAAGGTTATTTTCATCACCATCTAAATCACCATCCACAAACCTTTCTCATGTATTCGTAAGCCTCTTTAACGAGCTTGAGGTTCTTTTCCGCCAGCTCTTTATTGGTAAACCACTCTTCTATTGTTTCAAGCAAAGACTCGAGCTTTATTACATTCGTAGCTCCAACAAAAGCTCCAACCATGGCCGTATTGGTTATCGGCCTTCCCAAATGTTCCATTGCCATTTTAGTGGCGTTGATCGTGTAAACCTCAAAATCCCAACCCATCTCCCTTTTAAGATCTTCAGAACCCTTTGGATAATTTGCGATTAACCTTCCTTCTGCCTTAAGGCCTGCTTCAACCTTTACGGGGCCAATAACCGTTGGATCCATCACAACAACGTAATCCGGGTAGTATATTTCGTCTCTGCTCACTATAGGCTTATCTGAGAGTCTCAGAAAGGAGGCAACTGGTGTTCCCCTCTTTTCAGCTCCAAAAGTCGGGAATGATAGGGTGTAATAACCATCTTTAAATCCAGCAACCGCAAGGATGTCAGCAGCTGTTACAACACCCTGCCCTCCTCTACCGTGAAATCTTACTTCGATTAGAATACTAACCACCTCCCCCAACCCTTAAAGAGTGCAAAATTTATATTTTTTGTTAAGAAGTTTTTAAACTATCATTCGGTATAGATTAGAAGAGATTCTATTGCTTTTAGCACTAACTGCCGGTCTTCCTTCTTCAAATCATCCAAATGAGAGGCAAGCTTGGTCAATTCAGGAGGATAGTCTCCTTTCAAAAAAGCCCTTATCACATCATCATCTTTCTTTAGAAGTTTTTCGAGTAGCTCGTAGACCTTCTCTTTCTTTTCAGAGGGTAGAAGCTTGTCAATAAGCATTTTGATAAAGTCAACCCTAATAGATCGATTTACGATCTCGTTTACCTCCTCGTCTATCTCCAAAAAGACCTTTATCATGTGAAAATAGAGTTTTGCAAGCTCATCCTTTTCCCATTCTCTTATATTTTTAAGGATAACTCCGTCAATCTTTTCTTGAATATCTTTCATCCTGTAGATGACGTAAAGAAAATCCTCCAAACTCTTTGAGGAGTCATACTCTTTATCCCTTCTGCTCTCAAAAAACCAGATTCTTCTAACAGTCTCATTTATAGTGTTGTAGTCAAGCTGGAGGAATTCCTTTCGGGTGCGAAACATTTCCTTGAGTTCGAATTCGTTGGGAAGTACGACATCGTTCATGATGCTTGAAAGTTCAACAAGTCTTGTAAAAACGAGGTAGAACATTGGAGAAAAGATGTTTCCTGTCTTCTTTAAATTTATTAACCTCTGTTTGAATTTTTCGTTTAGCACTTCTCGAAGTTCCTCTTCGAAGTTTTCTAATTTCATAAATCACGGAGCTAAATTTGGATATTTATTAGTTTGCCAGCTTGCCGTCTCGTCAGTTTAGTTAGTTTTTTAGTTTTGGTATATTTCGCTTGTTTATTTTCTGTTTAACTTTCCTTCTTCAAAATCTTTGCTTTTTCGTCCTTTCCTCCCACAATTACCGCACTAATCAGCTTAGATGGAAAGATCCCATTCTCAATCACGCCTGCAATTCCGTTAAGCTCTCTCTCAAGTTCAGAAGGATTTTCAAGGATTCCGAAGTCCACATCGAGAATGAAATTTCCGTTATCGGTTATGCAGGGTCCTATTTTTGTTTTCGACTCTCTAAGCATTACTTTACCACCAATCCTTTCGATTTTTTTGACCACGCTTCCGTAAGCGTAGGGAAGAACCTCGATTGGTACAGACTTGCTCAACTTCTCAGAAAGCTTTCTAGAGTCCACGATTATGTAAACTTTTTCTGATGCTTGGGCTATTATTTTTTCTCTCAGCAAAGCTCCTCCCTTTCCTTTAATGCAGTTCAACTCGCTGTCTACCTGATCTGCCCCATCGATACATGCATCCAGTTCGCCAACTTGAAAAAGATCAGTTATAAAGAAGCCGTTTTCAGCAGCAAGCATGTGCGATTGATAGGAGCTGGGAACACACCAGATTTCGATTTCCTCCCTTTTTATCCTTTCTCCAACCTCTTTTATGAAGAATTCGATGGTTGAACCCGTTCCTAAGCCGATAACCATACCATCATCAACCAGCTCTGCAGCCTTTTTCGCTGCGACGATCTTCTCCTCATCGACGCCCATACCATCACCTTCAGAGTTTACCTAGTTTTGGTAGATTCCTTTTAAGCTCCTTTAAATTCTTTCCAAAGATAAAGCTTTGGTATTCTGGTCTTAATGATACTCGCTTTTGAGTATGGATTAGGTTTTAATTTGATTTTAGTTTGACCTTGATCTTTTCCGATTCTACTGATTTCTTTCGCATCTCCTATTTAAACCCAAACCAAAATTTTAAATTTGAACATTTATAATAAAGGCTATGGAGTTCCGAAAGGAAATTGAGTTTGCGAAAGTCCTTCTTCCAAACGGTTCGATTGAGGAAAACAGGATTGAGATACGGTATGACCCGCTTACACTCCAGACGTCAAGAGTTCTTAAGAAAAAACCTCCTATTCCTGAGATTCAGGGTTTTGAGGAGGAGATTGAAAGCACGAAAGTGTGGTGTCCGTTTTGTCCGGAAAGGATCGAAAGTATGGCTGCCAAAGATCCAGAGCTGCTTAAGGGGGAGTTTTTGAGGAGGGGTGAGGCAATTCTTTTTTCGAACATCGTCCCTTATTCGAAGTACTCTTTTGTTATTCGAATGACAGATGCCCATTATCTCGAACTGGAGGATTTTAAGAGGGATTATTTCGATGATTCGTTTTTTCTGATTCAAGATGCACTTTCAAGGCTCGGAGAGGGGAAATACTACATCAGCATTGGCATGAACTATCTGAAGCCTGCGGGAAGCAGCATAATGCATCCTCATATCCAAACGCTTGTGTCTGAAACTTCAACGGATTACTTTGCCAGAATGGACTGGAGCGCTTTAGAATTTTTCGAGGAAAGGAAAAAAGACTACTGGAAGGCTTTGGTTGAAAAAGAAAAGGAGATCGGAAGCAGATTTGTAGGAGAGACTGCTAAGACTACATGGCTTGCTGCATTCGCACCAAAAGGCTTTTTCCACTTCATTGGCGTACCTGAGGAGAGGGAATTCATGAACATGTCTGAAGAGCAGATCTCAGGAATTTCGGAAGGTATAATAAGGATTCTAAGATTTTACGCATCGAAAGGTTTCAATTCTTTCAACATTTCAATGTTTTTGGCCGATCGCCTTGGGGAACATTTTAGAACGAATCTTCATATAGTTGCAAGGACTCCATTCGATAAGTATTACTGGTGCGACGTCTATTTCCCGAAGCTTTTCCACGATGAAACAATCTCATATCTCGTTCCCGAAGAGTACGCTTCAGAGATGGCAGAGTTTATGCAAGGTTGATTGGGGCTGAGGTAGTTGTGGCAGGTTGTTATGCGGATTATCATGTTCGCTAGCAGGTTACACCTGCCATAGCCACGAGATAAATGTGGTTGAAAAATTGGTTAACAAAAATGGTATAGAAAAAGTAAAATTTGTTCCGGTGGATTCTTATCATAAAATGATCGTCGAGTCAAAGCTTTACAAAAGAAAAAATTCGGCAGTTGAATGCCAGACTTGCATGCACAGATGCAAGATTAAGCCTGAGAAGTGGGGTAGATGTAGGGTTAGGAAGAATGAGGATGGGGTGCTGAAGGTTTACAACTACGGCATGGTTTCCGCAATAGCTCTGGATCCGATAGAAAAGAAGCCTCTGCACAATTTTAAGCCTGGAACGAAGGTTCTCTCTTTTGGCTCTATCAGTTGCAGCTTCAGATGCCCCCACTGCCAGAATTACGAGATAGCCTTTTCAGATTTAAGTTATCCTTACCTCAGGGAGATGAAGCCTGAAGACATTCTCGATCTTTCGCTGGAGAGGAAGGCCAATGGAATCGCATGGACATACAACGAACCATCTATCTGGCATGAGTTCGCTTTAGACTCGAGCGAGCTTGTAAAGAAGAAAGGACTGTTTGTTGTTTATGTTACGAATGGCTACATGACTCCTGAGGCGATAGATCAGTTTGAAGGGATTCTCGATGCAGCAAATGTGGATGTTAAGGGATTCACCCCAGAATTCTACAAGAGATTTTGCAAAGCAAAGCTAGATAGGGTTTTGGAGAGCGTTGAGTACATGGTTAAAAAGAAAATTTTTGTTGAGCTCACGTATCTGGTTATCCCGGGCGAGAACGACAGCGAGGAGGAGATTAGGGATTTCACTTCCTGGGTTGCTGGTATGAGTAAAAGAATTCCCATCCATTTCTCCCGCTTCCATCCGGATTACAAAATGCTTGACAAACCCATGACCCCGGTGAAAACTATCGAAAAGGCGGTGGAGATTGCAAAGGATAACGGAATTGAATATGTCTACGTCGGAAATGTGTGGGGCCACAAGAATGAGAGCACGTATTGCCCCAGGTGCGGATACTTGTTGATTCAGCGAAACGGATTCTACATCGAGAAGATCGATCTTGATGGTAGCAAGTGCCCGAGATGTGGTTATGAGCAGAATATTATATTGTAGGTTATTATAACATTTGCTTTGCGCTGGCTTTTTTACGTCTTAAGAGTTGTGTTTAGAGAGGATTCAGAGAAGTTTGCGTTTCAGAGCTTAGAACTTGCTTAAACTCAAGCTACATCTTTGATTGTTTTCTCATTTGTTCCTTTCACACTAATTCTCGATTTCCCTCCCAGTTGCTTTTCCCTCTATTTTTCTTCTTACTTTTCTACTCATAGAAAGAGCAATGAGATGCTTCGATCAAAAACACCAAACCACAAATTTCATAAATCTTATAGAATCTTTCACTATATCGAAGATCAAAAGCGCGAGTAGTCTAGTGGTAGGACAACGGCTTTCCGAGCCGTTAACCCGGGTTCGAATCCCGGCTCGCGCATTTATTTTGAAGTTAAAAGCGCAGAACTTAGGGTAATTCTAGTAGTCATGGCAATTGTGGCAATCATAGTCATCACAGCCATCACAGCGATCACAGCAACCATAGCAGCTACAGATACCATGTGAGTCGCTGAAATCATTTAACCTATATTTTACACTAACTTCGTAAAATTTCATAATGAGAATCAGGAAATGTTATATTTTAGTAAACTTTTATTCACATAATGAAACTAGCTGAACCCGATAATTTAACTTTCGGGGATCATATATGTTTTATCTATAGGAATAGAGATGAGCAACTTTCTTTGATCATTCCATTTATCGTATCAGGTTTAGAAAAGAACGAGAAGTGCATTTATATTTCGGAAAACAGCAAAGAAGATCTGATCCGAGCATTGGAAGAGCATGTTCGCGTTGATCGCTACCTCGACTCAGGTCAGCTCGCTCTCTTGACTAAAAATGAAACAAAGGAAGACTTCGATCCAGATTGGATGATTGATTTAGTAAAGGAAGCTGAGAAGAGGGCTTTGGAAGAAGACTACTCTGCTTTAAGGTACACAGCTGAGATACCGTCATCTAGCTTACAGCTGGAAAAGCTTATTGAATATGAAGCTAAGCTCAATTACTTCTTTTCCAATAGCAGGTGTATTGCCATCTGCCAGTATAGCGAGAACAAAGCAGCTGAAATTCTGATCGCCGCCATCCACACCCACCCCAAAATTATTTTCTATGACAGCCTAGTAGAAAATCCGTACTACATCCCTCCGGATGTCTTTCTCACAAAGATGAGACCACTGACGAGCAGAGAATTGTACAGGATATTGAGGAGCCTGATATTCGAGAAAGCAGAGATTGAGAAGAAGAGGAAAGAGAGGAAATTAAGGAGAGCAGGGAAAACAAGAGAAGCAACGAAAGCTAAGGCTAAGATGCCCCATGATCATCTATACTCTATAGTGCAATCGATTCCTTCCGCAATTTTTGTCGTGGACAGGGATAAAAGGATAACCCTATGGAACTCAGCTGCTGAAAAGTTAACAGGTTTAAAGGGAGAAGAAGTGATAGGCAGGAGATGCAATGAGGCATTAAAGACTGATTGTGTGGATTGCAAGCTCTTTGATGAGAACGTCGAGAAGCCCTTTACAACCAAGTGCGAGATGAAAATCAACGGCACGAAGTGGATTCTTAAAACCGTAGACTATCTAAAAGATGAGGACGGAGAGATCATAGGGGGCATCGAGGCATTCCAGGATATAACTGACAGGGTTGAGATGGAGGAGAGTCTTAAGAGAAGTGAAGCAAAGTACAGAGACCTCTTTGAGAATTCTTTGGACATAATAGCCGTTACAAACCTTAAGGGAGAGTTTATAGACGTTAACAAAGCATTTGAGGAGGTTCTGGGGTATTCGAGAGAAGAGGTAATTGGGAAAAGTTTTGTTAAGGTAATCGGCTCTAAAGAGAACTCTGACTTCATATTCAAAAAGTATAATGAAGCTTTTCGTGAGAAAAAGGACTTGTACGGACTGAAAAAAATCTAAGGTGTAAGATCCTAATTCTCAAAAAATAAATTTGAAAATTTTGTAATTTTGTAATTGGTAACAAGCTATTTTCCTATGACCCTTATCACATCACTACCTTCGAAGTCGGCATATCCTCCGTTGTAGTAAACTTTGCCTGCCACGGTCAAAGTCACTTCGTCTCCGCTCGTTAGCTCCAGATCCTGCCTGTTGAATTTCACTACCAGCTTTTTATCTGCAACGACTCCCTTTACCGCATGTGCACCTTCGCAAACGATCGTGCTTACATTCACTTCTCTAATATCGTAACCTTCTGGCAGGGTTATGAAGGCTGTAAATTCTCCTTTGCTCTTAAGATTGAGAGTTTCTGGCTTGATCGTGACGTTTGCTGGTATCGGGTTTACAGTTACCGTTAAGTTATCGATTCCAACTCCTCCATCGTCATCTGTAACTTTTAGCGTGACATTGTAAATGCCCTTTGAATAGTAGGTGTGTGCTGGAGTCAGCGTAGCATTTGCTGTAGAGTTATCTCCAAAGTCCCATTCTATAACAAAGGTATCATTTCCCGGATCGGTAAAGCTTCCGTTGAAGTAAACAGTATCTCCTGCAGTAACTTCAACATCGCTTCCCGCATTTACTGTAGGAGGAACGTTTAGCACAGTAACAGTGGTAGTGTTAGTGCTTTCCACTCCAAAGCTATCTATCACCTTTAAGCTGACGTTTCCTGAGTAGTCATCTTTCCAAGTGTAACTTACTATTCCATGCGTTGCCGTTGCGTTTGTTTCATAAACTCCATCTCCATCAAGATCCCATAGCCATACAGTTATGTTATCGTTTGGATCGTACGAAGCGGAGCCGTTGAATTGGATTGAGGAGCCTTCGTAACCAATGTAGGGTCCATTAGTGATTGCTACTGGCGGTAAATTGTAGTTCGGTAACAATAATCTATAATATTCCTTAGGCAAGAAGAGCGGGTAGAGGTCCCCATTGTAGGGAGAATCGACGATTCCGTCTCCGTTCTCATCTGTTCCATGTCTCCAATAATTGCCTATATAGCTCCTAAATCTTTCACCCTTGTAGATGTAATCAATCGGTTCTGTGGAATTAAACTTGACAAGTTCTCTGTTAATACCGTGATAGAAGGTTATGTAGCCTCCAAGGAGATTGTTGTAGTAAACTACAACCTCCTTTGGATAAACAAAGGTTAATAGCTGACCTCCATAATCAATCGTATTGTTCATTATTACCCCACCGCTTTTGCGTATTCCTACTCCTCTACCCGTTATTGTATTTCCTTCAAGCTCGAATTTTGTGTAGCTGAAGCTAACACCGGTGTTTATGAAAGTGTTCGCGATGACCTCCCCTCTTCCCCCGAAAAAGTCCACGACTGAATTGTTTACGAATAAGTTGTTCTCAATTTTCGTGTGAGAGTCGTGTGCATATACCGCGAAAGCATTGCGTTCAAGTTTGTTTTGCTCTATCGTGATATTTTGTGATTTATAGATGTCTATTCCGTACCAATTTCTGGAGATATGGATATTACTTAATGAGATGTTCTTACCATAAGTTATGACAATTCCCTTATTTTCGACATGATAGGGAGGATATGGGTAATTTTCTTTGATTATTTTATCGTTTTCTATAACAACGTTCTCAATTTTGCTAAAACTATTGTAGCCGCTAAGAAGAATACCCATTAGGTTATTGTTCAATTTAACGTCTTTCATGCTCACATTCACAAAGCTACACCACAATCCACGGGTATTATTGTAAACCCAAACATCCTTAATTGTAGAATTTACCAAACCCATGGCTATTGCATTGGATGTATGTGAAACTGTACACTTCTCAATAGTTGAATAAGCTACCGACCCGGAGATTCCATTTTTGCCATTTGTTATATTACAATTCCTAATAGAAATGTTCCGAAACGTGTTTGATATTCTTATCCCTGAGTCATAGAATTCTCTGCCAAAGTTTCTGATTGAGAAACCATCAATAGTTACATCGCTTGTAGAAACTAAAACAACAGATCCTGAATTATTACCATCTAAAATTGTATTTTCAGAGCCGTTTTCAGAGATCAGAGATAGAGGTTTGTTTATGTTTATGTGTTCGCGGTAAACACCCTCTCTGACGATAATAACATCACCTGCGCTTGCATTATCAACTGCCCACTGGATTTTTGCGTAGTCGTCTGGAACATAGATAGTCGTAGCTTGAACCGAGAAAGCAAGCATACAAAAAACGGTGAACAAAAGGAAGACTCTTATCCACCACCTCAAAACCACCACCCCTTTTTGCAGTTTATCGTTACGAAAAACGTATTTAAATATTTCTTTTTTAAGAGATGATGATAATAATAAGAGACAATAAAAATATAAAGAGAAATGAGTTGTTAATGTGCAAGAATAACACCAGCTACCCAGCTACAAGCCACAGGGTTTTTCATTTCTGATAGACTTAAATTTACCCAAGCAAATGGTTCTCGATAAGAGCTATAAGCTCTTCTCTCATGTCTCCACTTTCAAAATCTTCGATATTTCCGCATAACAGCTTGTATCTCGTTATCTTACTATTTTTCAGAGGAATAACAGCCTGTATCGACCTCTCAATACTCTCAAACCTCTTCAGCTTTAAGCTCTTCGCTTTAAGTTTGGAAGTATCTATTATCTGAACGAAAAGAACAGAATCGAGTTCGACTACATAATCCTTTATGAAATAAGCTGAGAGGGCAGAGACAAAGAACTTACCAAAGATGTGGGCAGGATTCTTCCCTGATTCCTCTATCTCCACGATAACTCTCAGCTTACCATCCTTGAGGATCGCTATGTCAACGTCAGCATACTTGGTTATTCTGGACTTTTCTCTGCTGCAGAAAAGGGAAACGAGTGTATCTCCTCCACAAGCTGGATCTCTCACAACCTCAAATTCTGGGAAAGCAGCTGTTATAATGTCTCCAATAATTCCATGAAAATCGTGAGTCATGGATAACTATTCTGAGGCTTCATATATAATGCTAGATGTTTATGTGGTCTCATCTAATTTCTAATACCTAATCTGAAAGTTAATTTTAGATTTCAGTCAAAAAGAGGAAGAATTGACAGATAGGCCAAACAACTGAATATTAGATCGGCTCAGCTTTAATACTTTGTAATCAGATCATGGGATTATAAGGGAGCTGGATTTCGAATTTAATATGTTTCAGACTTTCATCTGATTTTTGCTAAAGTTTTGACTGCTTGTTTAGATCATGCAACCATTTGCAGTTAATTCTTGCCTCATTCAAAGAATCCCTCACCCTCTCCGACTCGAACCAGCCTCTGTCGAGCTTGCTCACAACATCCTCTATCTTCCTGACCGACTCGAGAATTATCTTCTTAACTTCCTTCAGCTCCTCTTTATTGGCATTTTCAAGCTTTAGATCGGCTATTCCCGCTATGACTGCGAGGGGATTTCTTATCTGATCGACAAGAAGCATGTAGTTCTCGATGTTCTTTTCTATCTGCTCGGAACACTTCATCCTTGTCTTAGCCAGCTCGAATTTTTCAGTGATATCAATTAGCGTGCCAACGATTGCGGGCTTTCCCCTGTAGACTATTCTCGAACCATAAACTTCGCTGTATCTTGTTTCTCCATCTCTCCTCACAAATCTCATGAGCTCATTTACGGACTCGATTTCTCCTTTTGTCAACTTTCTTAAGTTCTTGCTTACTGCATCTCTGTCTGCAGGATAGATGAAGTCCAGAGGATTTCTTCCAACAAGCTCTTCAACGCTGTATCCAAAAAATTCTGAGAGCTTTGGATTCACATACTTAAAAACTCCGTCTTGGATGAGATAGATGCCCACCAAAGATTTCTCAGCAAGAGTTCTGAAGAGCTCTTCCGAGTCCTTCAGGGCTGCTTCCAGCTTCTTTCTTTCTGTTATGTTTCTCGCTATGCCCTGAATAGCTTTAACTTTCCCATTTTCGATCATTGGCTTCGCCCTGAGCTCTATCCATATCTTGCCCCTTTTCGTGTGGCACGGAAGCTCCAAGGAAATGTCAGCCTTTTCATTGAACTTTGAGAGCTTAGAGAGTTTTAAAAGTTTTAAGGGATCTAAAATCTCGCTGAAGAGCTCGCTTAGGGCAGACTCCTCGACAACATCCTTTATGTTCAGCTTCCTTATTTCTTCCTTGCTGTAGCCCAAAAGTTCCCTTCCGGCTTTGTTAACCTCAAGGAAGTTTCCTTCGAGATCGATTATGAATAGACAATCTCCTGCATTCTCCCAGAGCTCTCTGTACTTCTTTTCGCTCTCTCTCAGCTTCTCTTCCACCTTTTTTCTCTCAGTCACATCCCTGAAGTTGCCCTGGAAGCCTATCACTCTGCCATTTCTTTTTATAAGGCTGACGTTTCCCTCTGCTATCCTTCTCTCCCCATTTCTGGTAAAAAACTCGAATTCTATGGTGTAGATGTTCTTCCCGGTTTTGAAGGACTCGTGATAGCATGAGAAGATCTTCTTCGCATCCTTTGCAGGAACGAAGTTTGTGAAGTTCTCTCCAATCACTTCATGCCGGGAAAAGCCTGTGATGCTTTCAAAGCCCCTGTTAACCCCGACTATATTTCCCTCAAGATCAGTTATGACTATCGCATCGAGAGAGTTCTCAAACAGCTCTCTGTATTTCTCCTCCTTAAGCCTTAATTCCTCTTCAAGCATGATCTCTTCTGTAATGTTCTGGATCAGCTCAAGAACCGCAAAAACTTTCCCATTCTCCTTTATAGGCACAGCAATATTCCTCGTTACCAGCGGAAAAGCCTCTATCTCGAAAACGTGCGTGCTAGCATCCTTTATTGCCTTAATAACCTTGCAGCCATTGCAAATCTTACCATTGTTTACAACTTCATAGCAGAACTTTCCCCTTATCTCCTCACTCCTCTTCCCGAGTTTCTGTTCTACGAACTTGTTAACCCTTATTATCCTCATGTCTCTGTCAAGCAAGACCACACCCAAAGGAATGCTATCCATAATCAGCTTGAAATCTTCTAAAAGCCCTTGGGCGTTCATAAAGATTTTTGCAAGGGATATTTTAATAGTCTTTTCTGAAAAACAGGTGATGAGCATGTTTTAAAGAAGCTATTAAGAGTGACAACTCTATTTGAATTGTCTTTGACTCGAATTTGCTGAATTTCTACCCAACTTATTCTTGAATAAGAAAACTGGTGTTATTAAATATGTCAAAGTTAACACAAACTTAATATTTCGGTTTGCCTAAACTTTTGATATGAATGAACTCCTCAGAAAAAAGCAGGAGTGGCTTGAGAGGCTAAAGCGGGAAGGAAAACTCAGAAATCCCACAGAGGATCACAAGATAGGGCTGATGGCTTTACAAAATAGAATAAGGAGAGAAATCATAAAATTTCTCGCTGATGGGAGAAAGAGCAAAGAGGAGATAAAGAAGAGATTCAGGCTGACAGATTCTCAGCTGAGATTGCACCTAGATCTGCTTGAGCAGGCTTTGTTTATCGAAGCTGTTGAGGAGGATGGTAAGAGGTTTTATGCTATTACACCGAGAGGAGAAGCCTATCTTGAAAATGTGGAGTGGAGGTAGAGAATAAGTGAGGTTAGGCTAGCTCAATTTCATGCGTCTCTGCTTCAAGAATTATAGCTAAACTCTCTTTTTGTAATGATTTTATTATAGAAGTTTATAGGAATAAGCTCTCTAAACTTGCAATAACGATGCAAAGATTTTTATCGAATCTCTGAGAAGAATCTGAGTAACGCAGCCGGTAAAGCTGATAAAGAATGCTAAAGGTGAAAAACATGGGCAAATACTCATCCTTTGCAGCAAGTCTCATTGTTTTGTTCTGGTCAGGATCTCTGGTTTTTGGCTATCCCGGAGTTATGGGTTCATACTGGAAGCAACTGCTGAATGTTGGGAGCGGGCAGATAGGAAACACCCTCTTCTTCCTTCTTGCTGCCGTGGGCATTTTCATGTTTTTCGTCGGAAAATGGCAGGAGAAGTATGGCTTCAGGTTGATGATAGCTCTGGGCATCGTAATCTGCGGTTTAAGCCTTTTTCTCGTTTCCTTTCCTTTCTCCATTGGATTAGTGTATCTGTGGGCTTTCATTAATGGTATTCAGTCATCTTTTATCTACATCCCGGCAGTCACGATTATCCAGCTCTGGTTTCCCGAAGCAAGAGGTTTGGTTTCTGGAGCTGCAACGATGGTTTTTGGGTTATCCGCTGCTGTAATGTCACCCATTTTTCTTTACCTATTTGAATCTGTTGGATATTTTTCGATGAATTTGCTGGTCGCTCTGCTAATTTTACTAACTGGCTTGTTGGCATCCTTTACAATCCATCCGCCACCGAGAATTGAAAGAAAAGAGGTAGATTTGCCTTCTTTGACAGTTAAAGAGAGCCTTAAAACATCAAGTTTCTGGTTTCTCTGGCTCGTCTGGGCATTGCAGGGAGCTGCAGGAATATCGATGGTAACATTATCGATCCCTCTTGGAGTTGCGAAGGGTTTGAAGCAGGCTGTATTCGTTTTAACGGCATTCAACGTCACTAACGGAGTGAGCAGATTAATTTCCGGAATAATCTCCGATTATTTCGGCAGAAACAGAATAATGAGTTTAAGCTTTCTTTTAGCGGGAGTTGCCTACTTCTTACTGACTCTCGATCTTGATGCTACTACGATCTACTTACTCGCAGCAGTAATAGGCTTCGCCTTCGGCACGATGTTTGCCGTTTCAGCTCCTTTAGCGAGCGATTGCTTTGGCCTAAAACACTTTGGAGCAATTTTCGGGCTAGTTTTCACAGCTTACGGATTCATCGCTGGCATAGTCGGCCCTTCTCTTAGCGGATACCTTCTGGACATCACGGGAGATTTCTACCTTGTGTTAACCTATTTGGGAACCTTTTGCTTAATCTCCGCCCTGTTAATTCTGAACGTGAAGCCGAAGAATCTCTGAATTTTTCATCTTTTTATCCTTTTATCCTTCCATCTCTGCAATCAGCCTAAAGATGCCAGAAGGGTAACAATAATCGTGAGCAACCCGAGGGCAATGCAGAAATACGAGAAGTTAAGATTTTTCGCAATTCTGAGCAGGAGATCCATGGTCAGATAGCCGGCCACAAGGGTTATCGGAATGGCTATCAATCCAATAGTGGAAAGCTCGACGTTGCCTTGGAAAAATTCAATTGCAACCGCCCCCAGAACGGCTGGGACGCTTATGAGAAAGGATACTTTCAAAGCATCCTCTTTATCTATCCTTCTGAGGAGAAGTACACTTATAGTGGTACCAGACCTGGAAATTCCGGGAAGAATTGCAAATCCCTGAAAAAATCCGACCAAAACCATGTCTATAGCTCTCATCTCCCCCAATTTTCTGAATCCCATTTTTGGTATTCCGAGGAGTATTCCCGTAATTACGAGCATAACTCCTATGAAGAGAGTTACCTCGAACCCCGATTGAAAGTTCTTAAGGAATTGGAGAAAGGGGATGCCACTTAAAGCAGTGAAAACTGAGGCTATAACGATAATTTTTAGGAGATGGCGATCGTTTAAGGTTAGAATTCTGTAAAAATCCGATTTAAATCTCAGAATTACAGCGAGCATCGTTCCGAAATGGAGGTAGATAGCGTAAGATATTGCTTCAGCAGGATTTGAATTAAAGAATTTGACGAGAACAAAAACAGATAGCCCCTCGCTGCTTATTGGTAGCCATTCGGCGATTCCCTGAATTAAACTCAAGATTACAAGCTCAACCAGCGATGGCATCCATATTAAGTTGAGCTAGCATATAAATAGTATTCTCCTTTGAGCTTGGCCTTTCAGCGAACTGAAATAACCCAAAATCATGAAGAAATCCAAATATTTTTAAATTGGGTTTTATTTATCATGCTTATGCACATCTTAGCTTTGATCGTAGCATCATTCGCTTTCACGTTCCTGCTCATGCCTATAGTCATCAGGAGGTTCAAATCACTTGGTATGCTAGCTATCGATTATTATAAACCTGAGAGAAGGCTTGTTCCCACTGGAGGGGGGGTTCTGATCCTTCTTTCTCTCATCATCTTCTATGCTATCAACGGAGCCTTAGCCTTGAATGGGGTAAAACTATATGATCTAAGCAAAATAGAGTGGTATTCGGCCTTAGTTGTTATATATTTTGGCTCATTCGGCCTGATAGATGATTTCTGGGATGTTGGCAGGGCAGCAAAGATCTTTGCTCCTTTTTTCTTCTCATTACCCCTCTCACTCGTTCTACCCTACTCTGGAGTTACCTTGCCCTTTATCGGTTACATCGAGATGGGAGACTTCTTTCTCCTTTTCGTAGCCCCTCTCTACGTTATGGTGGTTGCCAATCTCGTAAACATGCATTCAGGCTTTAACGGAATGGCTGCTGGTCTAAGTGCGATGCTCATGCTGACCCTAGCTGCAAAATCCTTCATGCTTGGTAAAGGAACTGTTTTCATGCTGAGCTGTGCGCTTGGAGCTACGCTTGCTTTCCTCTGGTACAACCGCTATCCTTCCAGAATCTTCGACGGCAACGTTGGGGCTCTAAGTATGGGTGCGGCTATAGGTGTGGGAATAATCTCAGGAGGTTTTCTTGTCTCTGGCTTCATTATGCTCATTCCTCATACCGTTAATTTCCTCATGTACGTTTATTGGAGAATAATGCATACGTTGAAGCCCAACGATGAAAGATGGAAGATTGTGAAATTTGGGAAATGCAGGGAAGATGGAACACTTGAAGTCCCGAATAATTTAACTTTAAAATGGGTTTTGCCCTATTACTTCCGAATGACAGAAAAGCAGGCTGTTCTCGCGATGTACCTGCTTACGGCACCCTTCTGTCTCCTCTCCTTTCCGATTCCCTATTGAAATTTTAAAAATATTGGATTTCCACCCATATTTTACACCATTATTTTAAAACCAAAGGATTATATATTAACGTCAGCACAATCTCCGTATGTTAAAAAGACAGCAGGTTTATCTGATCACGACAATTCTCTATGCAGCCTTCATATTTTATCTCTCCTCAGTCTCAAATCCCCCCTTTCCTCTGAGCTATGGTTTTATGAGGTATGTCTATCATCTACTGGTCAGGGCAGGTCTGGAGTTTTTAGCTTACCCTTTTTATCTCTACATTCTCTTTCCTGACAAATTCGTCCATTTCTTCCTCTACATGGGCTTTGGATTGGTTTTGAATCTCACAATAAGATCCTACAGAAACGGTTTCGCAACTTCAGCTTTGTTTGCGGTTGGTTTGGGGAGTGTGTATGCTATGACTGATGAAATTCACCAGATTTTCACCCCATTCAGGTCAGCATCTGTTTTGGACTTCCTTGCAGATTTTTTTGGAATTTTAGCCGCCCAACTAGTGATTTTGTTGGTAATTAAGATCTCCAGCCTCTTTAGGGGTCGAAGATCAAGCGATGAGATATGAAAAAGCTGTGATAAAAACTGATGGTGGGATACCAAAATATTTTATTCTCCTTGTTCATAGGGCGATGAGATGAGAGCGGTCGTAACTGGAGGCTGTGGATTCATAGGCTCTAATTTAGCTGAGGAGCTATCGAAATTTATGGATGTTGTTGTGCTGGATAATTTATCTACTGGAAAATCATCAAATCTTGAAGGAATTGATGTAGAGTTTGTTAAGGGAGACATTCTGGATTTTGACCTGTTAAAAAAGATTTTTAAGGATTCTGAGTATGTTTTCCATCTTGCAGCCATTGTAAGCGTTCAGGAAAGTGTTGATAATCCTGTGCTTGCCAATGAGGTTAACATCAGGGGAACGTTGAACATTCTTGAGGCTGCGAGGTTTGGAGAGGTCAAGAAGATTATCTATTCCTCCTCATGCGCCGTCTATGGGGATAGTGAGGAACTTCCCCTAAAAGAAGAAAGTTTACCACGTCCTAAGTCTCCGTATGCTGTGTCAAAGCTTGCGGCCGAAAATTACTGCAAGGTTTTTAGCGAAATTTATGGCCTTAAAACCGTTAGCTTGAGGTATTTCAACGTTTATGGACCTAGACAAGATCCTTTCTCAGATTATGCTGCGGTAATTCCAAGATTTATCTCAAAGGCTCTGAAAGGAGAAAGTCCAATTATATACGGGGACGGAGAGCAGACAAGGGATTTCATTTACGTAAGGGATGTTGTCAAGGCAAATATCCTTGCAATGGAGAAAGGAGAGGGTGTATACAACATAGCCAGTGGGAAGAGCATAACCATAAACGAGCTTGCGAAACTGGTAATCAGGATGGTTGGTGCAAAAACCGAGCCTGTTTACGAGGAGGAGAGGGAAGGAGATATTAGGCATTCCGTTGCAGACATATCAAAAGCTAAAGAGCTTGGGTTCAGTCCTAGCTACACACTGGAGGAAGGAATAAAGGAAACGATCGATTATTGGAGAGATAGGTTGTAATTAGATTGATAGGATTGACAAGGATAGATAACTTATAAGCTGACAAAAGAAAGGATTGAACCACAAACGATTGAGCTACAAAAGATTGAACCACAAAAATTGGAAAAGGTTTAAAACTCAATAACTATTCAGACACATGGAAGTTGAATGCCAGCAGCTTTCATGGGATCAGATTTACGATCTTTGCTTGAAGCTTTCTTCAGCGATTAAAAAATCAGGATTCAAACCCGATGCTCTTGTTGCAATCGGGAGGGGAGGATGGATTCCGGGAAGGCTTATCAGCGATTTTCTGGGAATCAGAGAGCTGTACAGCATCAAAGCAGAATACTGGGATGTCGCCGAAACGAGAGATCAGGCCGTCATAACCCAGCCTATAAACGTGGATGTAAATGGCAAGAAACTGCTTGTCATCGACGATGTTGCTGACACGGGAAAAACGCTGAATGTTGTTGTTTCCCATCTTAGAAAGGTAGGAGCGGCTGAGGTTAGAACGGCGGTTTTGCAGTACAAAAAAACATCGGAATTCTCTCCTGATTATGCAGCTCAAATTCTTAAGAGATGGGTTTGGGTTGTTTATCCTTGGGGGTTGATAGAGACAACAGTCGGTTTTATTCAAAAGCTTGGAAAACGAGATTCAGGATTAGTAGGTTCGAATGAGTTAATTGCTGAAGAGCTGAAAAAGAGGTTTAACCTCTCTGTATCCCCTGAAATTGTTGAGCTGGCAAAGAGCCTTCTTAGCTCTGGGTAGGGGGAGTTTAATTGCAGAAGTCAATGGAATCAATGGGGGAATCAATGGAACCAATGGGAGCGTCAATGGGAGCGATGGAATCGATGGAAGCTAATCGAGACACAATCCTAGAAATGAAAGACATCGTGAAAGTTTTCCCCGGAGTTGTTGCCAACGATGGGGTTAATTTCTCTGTAAAAAGAGGAGAAATCCACGGTCTTCTTGGCGAGAATGGAGCAGGAAAAACAACCCTTATGAGTGTGCTTTATGGCCTTTATAAGCCTGATAACGGGGAGATTTTCTTTGAGGGGAAGAGGGTGGAATTCAACTCCCCGGGCGATGCGATTAAGGCTGGAATCGGCATGGTTCATCAGCACTTCATGCTTGTCAGCAAGATGACAGCCCTTAATAATATTCTCCTAGGCTATCGCACCCCTAAAGATCCGATGATGGACTACGAGTGGGCAAGAAGCAGAATCGAGGAACTTTCGAAGATGTATGGGATTGAGGTTAACTTGGATGAGAAGATCATAAACATGAGTGTGGGGGAGCAGCAGAGGGTTGAGATTCTTAAGGCCCTCTTCAGAGATGTTAAACTCCTAATTCTCGACGAGCCTACTTCCGTGCTTACTCCCGCTGAAACTGAAAGACTCTTCAAAGCCTTAAAGCGAATGTCAGCGGAAGGGCTTACAGTTATTTTTATCACCCACAAGCTCAGGGAGGCTTTAGAAGTTACAGATCGCATAACCGTTCTGAGAAAGGGAAAAGATGTGGGAACTCTGATCACGAAAAACACGAATGAGAGGGAGCTTGCAAGGCTCATGGTTGGGAGGGAGGTAGAAGTTTCGATTGAGAAAAAGAAGAGCGCAGCAAAAGAGGTACTTTTGAGACTGGAAAATGTTTACGCAAAAAATGATCGGGGACTGCTAGCTTTAAAAGGAATAAATCTTTCGATCAGGCGGGGAGAAATCCTCGGATTGGCAGGAGTTTCTGGAAATGGTCAAAAGGAGCTGGAGGAGGTAATCGTTGGAACGAGGAAAGTTGAGAAGGGCAGATTAATCTTTAATGGCAAGGATATAACTGGCTTGGGTGTTAGAAAAAGAATTGCTTTAGGAATTTCTTGCATACCCGAAGACAGAATTGAAACCGGAATGGCCCCATCGCTTAGCGTTGAAGAGAATTTGATTCTTAGAGACTTCCCAAACTTCTCGAAAAATGGTTTTATGGATTTTGGGCAGATAGAGGCACATGCTGAAAGGCTTATAGAAGAATTCGGAATAAAAACACCTTCTCCTAAGGTTGAAGCGAGAACACTTTCTGGAGGAAACATCCAGAGGTTGATTATAGCTAGGGAACTCTCAAGAAATCCGCTTTTGCTCATAGCATCCCAACCAACCCGCGGGCTTGATGTTGCCGGGATAGAATACGTCCGCAAAAGGCTGGTAACTTTTTCCGAAGAAGGAAAGGCTGTTTTGTTGATCTCTGAGGATCTCGAAGAGATAATGCAGCTGAGCGACAGAATTGCTGTGATATATGAGGGTGAGATAAAAGGAGTACTTGAAAGGGAGGAGGCTGATCCTGAGAAAATTGGCATCTTGATGTCTGGCGGTGAGCTTGAGGAAACTTGAGGGAGGTAGAAGATGCAGATAAAGATTGAAAGGAGACTTGAGACGCCCAAAATTATCTATGTGATTATACCTATAGCATCTATAGTTGCTTCTCTGCTCTTTGTGGGAATTTTACTCTTGGCAATAGGGGTAAATCCCTTTGAAGCTTATGGAGTTATGCTAACAAGGGCGTTTGGAACCAAATTCGGTCTTACCGAGCTTTTTGTGAAGGCCGCCCCTATAATTCTCACGGGATTGGCAGTTTCGATCCCACTCAGAGCTGGTTTGTGGAATATAGGGGCGGAGGGTCAGCTTTACATGGGGGCATTTGCTGCAAGCTGGGTAGCGCTTTACTTCTCTCCACCCTCAGCTGTTCTCCCCTTAATGGTCATCTTCGGGTTGCTTGCAGGAATGGCTTGGGCATCTGTGCCAGGAATTTTGAAAGCAAAATTCGATTTGAATGAAATTATATCAACCCTGTTGCTCAACTATGTGGCAATTTATTGGGTGGAATACCTCGTCTATGGCCCGATGAGAGGCAAGGAGGTTTACAATTTTCCATATTCAGATCTTTTTCCCGATTATGCAATCCTCCCAAGATTTCTGGGAACGAGATTCCATGTCGGTGTGATCGCGTCCTTCATAATCGCTTTGGTGATTTATATCCTCCTTAAAAAGACGTCATATGGGTTTGCTATTAAGGTGGTTGGCTCCAATCCGAAAGCGGCTGAGTTCGCTGGAACAAGTAGGGAGAAAATGATAATATCAGCTATGCTTATTGGGGGAGCCATAGCTGGCTTCGCAGGGATGATGGAAGTTAGCGGATTGCATTTGAGGCTGAGGGCAGCCGTGTCTCCCGGTTATGGCTATACGGGAATCCCAGTCGCGTTGCTTGCTAGAGGAAACCCAGTATTCGTGATCGCAGCAGCTTTCCTTTTTGGGTTGCTTTACGTTGGTGGCTCTGCGATGCAAACGACATTTGGCATCCCGGTTGCGATAGTCGATGTTTTCCAAGCTCTGGTTGTGCTTTTCATCATTGGAGGGGACTTCTTCACCAGATACCGCATATCTATAGGAGGGGACAGAAATGATTGAAGCAGAATTCATTGCTTCGTTGATCGCTGCTTCGATGCGTGCCGGAACACCGTTGCTCTTCGCCACGCTTGGAGAGATAATCGCCGAGAGGAGTGGAGTTCTCAACTTAGGGCTCGAAGGAGTGATGGTCACCGGAGCAATGACTGGATTTTACGTGAGCTTGATAACAGGAAACCCCTGGCTTGGGATTTTGGCTGGAGGAATCGCTGGTTTGCTGCTCGCTTTAATCCATGCTTTTTTCACGGTCTCTCTGAAAGTAGATCAGGCAGTAACGGGGTTGATGCTCGTCCTCCTTGGTTTAGGCCTTACCGGGTTCTTGGGGAGAGATTTGGTTGGGAAGGTAGCAACCTACCTTCAGCCCTTAAACGTCCCGTTTCTTTCGACTGTGCCTTATCTAAGCGAAATCCTGAAGCATGACCCGCTAGTTTATGTTGGAATTTTCCTTGTACCTCTCCTTTGGTTTTTAATGAACAAAACTAGGTATGGAATGGAGCTTTTCGCAGTAGGAGAGAATCCTGAAGCGGCAGATACGATGGGAATCCATGTTGACAAAATAAGATTTCTTGCGGTGTTAATAGGGGGCTTCCTGGCTGGAATCGGGGGCGCGCATCTGAGCTTGGCTTACGCAAAGGTTTGGACCGACGGCTTAACAGCGGGGAGGGGATGGATATGTTTAGCTTTGGTAATTTTCAGTGGCTGGATGCCTCAAAGAGCTATATTCGGGGCTTACCTCTTTGGTGGATTGGATGTGCTCTCTTTCAAATTGCAAGCAATTGGTTTTGGGGTCTCGTATCACTTCATGCGAATGATTCCGTATGTGTTTACAATACTGGTCTTACTCTTCAGCGTGATAAAGGAAAAGGAGAAGTTCGGTGCTCCATCAGCCCTTGGGAAACCATACATCAGAGAACAGAAATTCTAGATTGAAATTAAATTGAGATTACCTAAGATTTACCGGCTGTAAGTTATAGCTTTATTTCATCAAAAACAGCAGTGAGAACCTCTCCAGCCTTTCCCCTTATCGAAATGTCGGCAATCGACGTTAGCGGAGTTGAATCGGGATTTATTTCAACAATCTTTCCTCCTTTCCTCTTCGTTATCAGCGGAATTGAGGCGGCGGGCTGAACAACGGCGGAAGTTCCTATGACGAGGATAAGATCACTCCTCTCTGCTTCAGAAAAAGCTTTATTTAGCTCATCAGGAGGTAAACTCTCACCAAACCAGACAACTCCTGGCCTGAGAAATGAATCGCATTCAGGGCAGCGAGGGGGTATAGTTTTGTCTAGAATTTCTTCTGCTTCCGTTTTATAGCTGCAGCTTGAGCAGATCACGTCTCTGAGCTTTCCATGCAGATGAATGACGTTTCTGCTTCCGGCCCTTTCATGCAGATCATCAACGTTTTGCGTGATTATGGATTTTATCAAGCCCATTTCTTCAAGCTTTGCAAGAATTTCATGTGCTGGATTTGGCTTTTTGCTGAAGACTAACTTCATTCTCCATGCGTACCACTCCCACACGAGTTTTGGATCTCTTGCAAATGCTTGAGGGGTTGCCAGCTCTTCGGGGCGATATTTGTTCCATAAGCCATCCTTCCCTCTGAACGTTGGAATTCCACTCTCCGCTGAAATTCCCGCCCCGGTTAGAACCGTGGTATAAGATGATTTCTTGATTTCTGAGGCGATTTCTCTGATTTTGTCTATTTTTTCGATTTTTCCCCTCTCAATTCCTTTTCCCTCACTCATCCTTGGATTCTAGTACCAGAACTCAAATTAATTTTTCTGGTTTTGGTTAGGAAAGTGAACGCAATAAAACAGCAATAAGGCATAATAAAACAAGATAAAACAACATGAAACAGCAGAAATCCTAAAAACTTTTATATCAACTACATCGGATTTCCAATTCCAGATTAGTTGTATCGGCTATACCCAAGGTGTTCTAAATGAGCTTAGCTTTACTGTTGAAGGTCGCTTTAATCAGTAGTTCTGGAGCCCTAGCTCCAGGACCATTAACAGCAGCAACAGCAGCCATTGGAGTTAAAAAAGGATGGAAAGGAGGATTTATGGTTAGCGTTGGCCATATGGTAGTGGAGTTGCCGTTAGTATTCTTAATTGGTATGGGAATCGCAACTTTCGCATCCGAAGAATTCTCGATCATTCTCAGTTTTGTCGGAGGGGCATTCCTTTTGTTTTTCGCATTTCTTACTGCAAGAGATGCTGTAAAAGTGAGGTCGTTGTCAGACTCCAGCTCCTTTTCCTCACCAGTTATAGTCGGAATAAGCCCATCAGCTCTAAATCCCTTCTTCATTGCATGGTGGCTGGGAGTTGGCTCCCCCCTAATACTCGAGGCCGTTGCTCTATGGGGCATCGCCGGTATTGGACTGCTTTATGCTGCTCACGTCTGGCTGGATTTTGCTTGGCTGACTTCACTAGCTAAAATAACATCTCTGAGCGGTTTCAGCCTGAAATTTTACAAAATTCTGCTTTTTGCTTTGGCAATACTTGTTGCAATCTTTGGAATCGATTTTATCTATTATGGATTCACTAAAACCCATTTGCTGCCCTTTTAGTTAATTTCTTTAATTTCTTGGTATTCGTCCATCCATCTCATCCAAGAACGAGCTTTGCCTCTTCCGCCACTTTTCTTATTTCTTTAAGACTAAGCCCAGTTTTTCTCTTAATCTCCTTTAAATCCCCTTCAATAACATCCCTGCAGAAAATGTAGTTCGCGTTGACAAGTTTATCGAGCACAACTTTTTCAATCTTCAAAATAGATAGCGGATAAAGGTTTTTCTTCTCAAGCAAATTCTCTATGCTCTCTCCTTCTGGATAGTTCCATCCTGTAAGCTTTATCCTTCTGCAACTCGCGTAACGTTTTGCATCCTCAGAGAACTTCGTGTTCGTGAAAAGCCATATGCCTTCGGCTTTGCAGTTTCTCCTGTTTTCAAGAATGTCGAGAAATCTGGCATGGGTATACATCACCTCTTTCAAACCAGTGTAGATCGGCAGATTGTGAAACTTGCATTCGATTAGATACCTTACATTTCTGTCTGTGATAGCATCTGCTGTAACATCGATTTCATGGGTTACGCATTTCCCGTCAATGTAAACGTTCGTTCTCGTTTTGTATCCGTACTCTTCCAGCAATCTTGCAACGAATTTCTCAAATCCAAACCCAGAAGGTCCAAGCCTGAGCAGAGAGCTTTTGAGATCATATCTAAATCCCTTTGAGTATTCATATTCGTTCAGCAATTCTATAACGAGCGCAAGAACCTTATCTGTAGTTATACCATCGTATATTTTCCTCTCAACCTCTTCGGCCACTTTTCTGGCCGTTTTTTCGCTCGCTCCAGCTCTTCTACATGTTCGAATTATCTTGTCCCTCCTGAACTTCTCCCTTCTTCCATCCCTTTTCAAAATGTAGGGCGTCATTTTAGCTTGGACTTTAGCTTAGGTTTTAGCCTGGATTTTTTTCGCTCGCCCAAGGCTCGTTCGCGAACCAGATTGTGCGCTGGGGGAATGGAATCTCAATGCCGTTAGCTTCAAGCTCTTTCTTTATTCTCCAAAGAAGATCCATCTTAACCGTGTACCACTCTGTAGATGGGGCCCATATCCTTATTTTTAGGTTTACAGAATTGTCACCCAGTTCATCAACAAAAACCTGAGGTTCGGGGATTTTCAAAGCGAGGGGATGTTCTTCTATCAGCCTTTTTATTATCTCGATCGCCTTTTCTGCATCATCGCTGTAGCGAATGCCAACTATGTATTCGAATCTCCTCGCTACGTTGGCGACGTAGTTAGTGATGTTTGATGTGAAAACCTTCTCATTGGGAAGCCTCACGTAAAGACCATCATAGGTACGGATTATCGTAGATAGGATGTGAATATCTTCAACAAAGCCAGCGACATCGCCTACACTGATCTGGTCTCCGATCTTTATCGGTTTCTCGGAAATTAGGAAGAGTCCTGAAATTAGGTTCGATACAACACTCTGGCTGGCGAAACCTATGACTATGCCTGCTATACCGCCTGCCACAAGTAAGCCTGAGAGATTTATACCTAAGGCAGGAGCGACGCTAACGAAAGCGATAACAATTATCCCGAAATAGATCATTTTTAGCATGAGCTCGAGCTGATCCCGTTTCATCTTGTCGATGAGAGCCCTTCGAATATTGGTGGTGATAATCTTTGCAAGAATCGTCGCAACGGCCATTATCAGGATTACAAAGAGCACATCCTGAACCGTGACGTCTCCATAAACCTTCAAGCTTAGCAGATCGATCATCCTATCACCCTAAATTGATTGAACTTTGACTGAACTTTCAATACCCTCACAATTTCAGTAACCCCATTCCATCACGAATTTCTTCCCAACCATCGGGATTTTTCTTGCTGTATACAGTTCCAGAGCTTTTTTCATCCCTTCAGCTAGTGGCCTCGCGATGAAGTTAGTTCCAGCAACTCTCGGATTTTCTATGTTCATTGAGGCCTTGGAAGCAACCATTTTCTCATCAAAGTAAATCTTCATCCCAAATATATCGAAAACCGCAGTGCTTATTTCTGCCCACTCGTTTGATTCATTCGTCACCTTTAACCTCAGTACTCCCTCCCTTTGGTGATCCACGTCGGGAATCTGATTGAAAACTCTGCTTTCCCAGTATCTGCAAATGATTCCATCCCTGGGATTACCGTAAAGGGAGAATTTTGGATTATTAAGGCTGAAGACATCCAGAATGTCAACGTTCTTTTTCGCCGCAAGAAAGACGCCAACTTCAATAGGAAATGTAAGATAGACGTCCATAGATGATTTTGGTTCCGAAATTACGGTCTCTTTAAACTTTATCTGCAGAAAATTGGTTAGCTCTTTTGGTAAGTTTACGGGTTCGACTGGATTAACGATAAGCCTACCGCTTCTGCCGAGGATAACCTTCTCTTTTCTTTCCCTTCCCTCTCGAACGTAGCGATAGGCATTGCCTTCTTCCTCAATCCTTACTTTGATTTCCCCGAACTTTATCGAGAATTCTGAAAGCTCGTAGTAGCCGTACACGGAGAAGGTTAGCTTAAAGTTGATAAAAATCTTTGGGTCTGGAAAATACTGAGAAATATTGGGGAAATTTGGGAAAACAGAAGATTAGGGGTTACTTATCCCTACTTTGCTTGGTTCTTTCAATCGTTTTGGCTATCGTCTCAACCTCTTGAATTCTTCTACAACTTGCGGCAGAATTTCCTCAGCTTTTCCATACGCAACCGCATCGAAAATGTGATCTTTTTCTGTTGGTTCGAGATTCACTATCGCAAGCTTCGCTCCACTCCTTTTCGCAATTTCGGGCAGGCTTGCAGCAGGGTATACAACAAGCGAAGAACCGACTACGATGAACACGTCACATTTTCTTGACTCTTCCATGGCTTCCGAAAGCACATCAGGTGGTAAAGGTTCTCCAAAGAAAACAACTCTTGGCTTTAAAAGCTCACTCCCGCAAACCTCGCAAACGGGCTGTTTCTTCTTCAGAATCTCTTCGATATATTCCCAATCGTATTCTTTCCCACATTCTAGGCAGTCAACATAGCTCATCGAGCCGTGGAGCTCAAGGACTTTTTTACTTCCCGCACTCTGATGGAGCATATCGATGTTCTGGGTTATCACAGCCTTGACAACTCCTTCCTCTTCCAGCTCTGCGATAGCATAATGAGCCGGATTGGGGGATGCTTTGGCTTTGACTATCAGCTCCTTCGCAAACTCCCAGAATTTGGCCGGATTCCTTTTGAATCCGTAAATTGATGCAACCTCTTCGGGATTCCATCTCATCCATAATCCGTCTGCCCCTCTGAAAGTTGGTATTCCACTTGCCACCGAAATGCCAGAGCCAGTAAAAACCACCGCATGTTTGGCATTTACCAACATCCGGGAAATCTTTTTAATCTGCTCCTCTATTATGTCCATGTCCGTATCTTCAAAACTCATAGGACAAAAAATTTATTAATTGCTCTCAGGATGAATGCTCAGGAGGGATTAAAACGGCGAGAAAAAGACATGCGAGAGTGAAGGATAAGTGGACTCTCAAAAAGTGGTACAAGCTCATAGCTCCCGAATACTTTGGAATGGGAGAGGTAGGTGAAACTCCCGCGGACGAGCCGGAGAAAGTGCTGAACAGGGTGGTAGAAGTCACTTTAGCCGAGCTGACAAACGATTACTCAAATCAGAACCCTTACAAGAAGCTTTACTTTAAAGTTTATAAAGTTGCGGGAAGCAACGCTTACACGAGTTTCTTCAGATATGAACTCGGCAGAGATTACATCAACAGCTTGACGAGGAGAAGGACAACGAAGGTTGAGGATGTCGTTGACATCACAACCAGTGATGGTTATGTGCTGAGAGTAAAGCCCGTAGCTTTCACCATCCGGAGGTGCAAGACATCCCAGCGAAGCGCGATAAGGAAAATAATGAGGGAAATCATCTTAAACTCCAGCAATACCAACTTCGTGCAGTTCATTCAGGAGTGCATCCTCGGAAAGATTCCTTCTGAAATATACAAGAATGCTAAGAAGATATATCCACTGAGGAGAGTTGAGATAAGGAAGATAGAGCTGCTGAAAGAGCCAAAGGGAATTGAGAAGGGAGTCTTTGAAGAGGAAGTGAAGGAAGAGGTTGAGGCCAAAGAAGTAAAGGAAGTCGCAGAGCGACCAGAGAAAGCCGAGGCAGAAGCTTAAAAAGGGCTTAGAATAAGTCTGAGATTATGGAAGCTTAATGAGGGCTAAGAAGGTTTAAAGGTTTAAAGAATATTTTTATTTTCAATTCAAATGAGAAAGCTCGGCCTAATAGCGGTTGCGATCATCTGGGCATCATCTTTTATTTTCATAAAGTGGGGATTGTTGGAGCTTAAGCCCTTCAATCTAGCTTTCTGGAGATTCCTTTTGGCCTCACCTCTGCTTTTTGGGTACGTTTATTTAAGAAAAAGGGACAAATTGCTCAGCTTTGAAAAGCGGGATTTTCTGCCTCTGGTAGTTTTGGGGTTGACTGGTGTTTCCTTACTTTACGCCGTTCAGTTCATGGCATTGAAATTCACAACTGCTACGAACGCTTCGATCCTCATTAACAGCTCTGTTCTTTTCATCGCTGCATTCTCGATTCTTCTTTTGGGGGAGAGGATAACAACAGCAAGGGCTGGAGGAATAGTCGTTGGAATGGTCGGGATATCCTTAGTGCTTTCAAACGGCAAGCTGAATTTCTTCAGCAGCACAACCCTCACAGGAGATCTTCTGATGATCTTTGACGGCTTGTTGTGGGCTATTTACACGATCGGCGGAAAATCCCTTCTTGAAAGGCATGAGGCTGATGCTCTAACAGCTTGGGCTTTTGTTGCGGGAATCTTTACCCTCCTCCCCTTCTTAACCTTCGAAGGACTGCAAATTCCGATAAAAATGCTCAGCTGGGCCTCGATAATTTTTTTGGCAGTTTTCTGCTCGTTTGTAGGGTATCTGATATGGTACAAAGCTCTGGAGGTAGAAGATGCATCGAAGGTTGCGATATACATTTACATGATCCCCTTTTTTACTGCGATAATGGCGTTCTTTCTTTTGAATGAGAAGATAACGGTTATTAAGATTTTGGGAGGGGTTTTAACAATTTTAGGAGTTTATTTGGCTGAACGGGGCTAGAATTGGAATATTTCTGTGTTTGGTTTCTATTGGCGTTAAAGATTATGTCAGATGCAGGAGATGTTGGAGAAGTTGGTGGTGAGGCAACAGAGGTCTCGATTGATGGTTTTGAAGATTGAGGAGAAGTGAGGGGTTAATTTTAAAGTAAGTATTTTTTAAAACTCTGATAAGTTTTTTATATACCTCTATAAAATCAACCACTATGTCAGATCCAAATGATAAAGTTATAATTTTTATTGATGGATCTAACTTATTTTACGCTTGTAAAAGATTTAGTAGTGGGTTCAAAGTAGATTACGAAAAGCTTAGAAACATTTTAGCTGATGGAAGGAAATTAATCAGGGTATATTATTATGGTTTATTCAATCCATTCGACGGTAAAGTAAAAGAGAGGCAAATGAAATTCTTTCATGCCCTCCAAGAGATGGGATTTGAGGTTGTATACAAACCACTAAGAAAACGAAGTGATAATATGGTCGAGATAGCTTTAGCTGTAGACTTACTATCTTTGGGTTATAAGAAAGCTTATGATATTGCGGTATTAGTTACAGGAGATGGCGATTTTGTTCGTGCGGTAGAGGTTATTAAATCAAGAGGATTGAGAGTTGAAGTTGCAATGTTTGAAAGTGCTACCAATCCAGAACTCAGAAGGAAAGCTGACAAGTTTATATCACTCGACAGCTTGGCAGACAAATTTGAGAAGAAGTAGTTTTTATTGCGGGTGACCAGCCTGATAGGCCGCTATGGGGGAACGCCCCGCCACCCGCAGAGGTCTTATCTAAACAGTACTTATAATTTCAATATTTAAAGTTTTTTAAAGATTAATGATCTCATGATTTCGCGATATGATCGAGCATGTCAAGAGTAACTCATTAGGTACACTCCTCTTTTTATACCTCTTTTTGAAAAGTTAGGCCCTGGATTCTGGAGAGCTTTTTGAGATAAACCATCTGACCATCGATGAAGTAAAGAAGTGGCCCTTGGAGAAACAGCTGAAATGAATTATTGCCCTGAATTTGATTGCCGAGAGAGTTAAGACAGAGACTCCCGAAGCTCCAGAGATCCCTAAGTTCCTGGAAATCGGACGGCGTAGGGGAAGATCTTTCGCTAGGAGAGGGAACAAAATAGTCATGCTCAGCAATCGTTAAAGTTTTATTTTTCAATTTCAAATTATTTTTGTGACAATCAAAAAGAAAGTTACACTTTTAAAGAAGCTAACTAAGAATGAAATGATTGAAATTTGCAAAAATCATGGGATTAAGGGTTATTCTGGGTTAAATCAAACAAAACTGGCTGAACACATTGCAAAAAATTGTGATTTGAGTTTAAAAGAGCTTGAAAATATCGTAAACTCTTTTTACGAGCAAAAACTCATCGCCAAAGTGAACGACGCAAAAGATCACTTTTTGTTGAAAAAGGTCAACATTGAGCATTTCGACGAGGATAGGGTGATAGCAGATGTTTCGGGCTACAGAGTTAAAATCTCTAATCTGGGTAAAGACGACTTCTCATATTCCTGCGATGAGAAGTGTGCTGATTATACCTATCAAGTCAAGAAGGACCGTTATCCATTCTGCAAGCACTATACGGCTGTATTGGCTGAACTGGTTTATCAAGGTTTGGTGGATCCAACTAACTTGAACTATGTTTCTGGTAAGGTTCTTGATGCTTTGCTTGCTCTTGTTGACGAGAGAAGAAAGGAAGAAGGAGTTTTAAAGCCGATTGGGAGGGATATCGAGAATACTCTGAACAACCTCATTCAAGATTACATCGAAATCTCCAGACAAAACACCAATCTATCCAGAAAGAAGTATAACGGGCCACCAGAGAGGATTTTCGAAGTTCTTACTGAGCAAGCTTTCCAGCTTCTTGAATTCGATACAATCTCAAGGAGTAAGGAAGCAGGATGGGATCTACTCGTGATTGGAACCCATGCAACTCCCCCATACATAGCCGTTATAGAATGTAAAACAGCCGCAAGCGGTGTCTATGACTACATCACTAAAAACCCAGATTATTTGGTCAGGCTCAAATCTTACTGCATTGATCTGGTTAAGGAGAAGCTTCTCGGAGTTTACAAGGACTATGTCAGGTACATGCTTGTTGTAGGCCCCGATTTTCCCAGAGAAATTGAGAGGTATTCCATGCAGTTCAGGCACATGACGGGTGGGATCAAGCTCTCATTTCTGCCAGCTCCAACCTTGGTGTATCTGGTGAAGAGATATCGGGAGAATCCCATTCTCACGCATGACCTTCTTGAAATACTGTTCAGCTCGGAGAAGGTTGTTAGAGAAGAGGATGTGGACAGATTTTTTGAGGAGGCAGAGAGGAGAATAGAAAGCCTAATCGAAATCGCAAGGCAGAGACTGAGGGATAAGTTCAGAGAATTCGCTTCAAGGACCGCAGATGCATGCTTCGTTAAAATGGATGAGATTCTGCTTCAGAGCCTGATATATGATATATTGAACATTTTACAGCCTGATCTTGTGAAGATGGGGAAGAAGAGCACAACTGGCGTTACAACGATTCATTTGAAGCATGATTACTTCAAAATCTGGGAGAAAGTTTTGGATGGTTTGATTGAAGAGTTCGTTAAGTTGCTCGAAGAAGAATCTGAGGTCCAGCAAAAGAGAACGGATCTAAAAGAAGAGTTGATTAAGTTTTTAGAGTTAAGGTGATTATTAAACTCGGTTGTGGAGATCTTTTAGACTATTAAAACTGTACTCGAGCTGAAACTAACAAAGAAAAGGATTATAAATTCCCTCCACGATTCTCAATCATGGGATTCGAATGGTACACGACTTTTGTGGATCTGAACTACAAGCCGGAGGAGGATATCCTCTGTCACTTCAGAATCAAATCCGATATGCCGATTGAGGAGGCTGCTGGGAGAGTTGCCTCGGAAAGTTCTGTAGGAACCTGGACAACGTTAGCTGAGCTTCCTGAGAGAATAAAAAAGCTGATGGCGAGGGTTTATCAGATAGAAGGAGATCGAATAAGCGTAGCTTATAACATCGAGCTTTTTGAGGAAGGAAACATTCCGCAGCTTTTAAGCTCGGTTGCAGGAAACATATTCGGAATGAGGGCTATACAAGGCCTAAGGTTCGAAGATTTTGAGATTCCTGAAAGCTATGCCAAACATTTTAAAGGTCCCCAGTTTGGAATCGATGGGATAAGGAAGAGGCTAAAAATATTCGATAGGCCTTTAACATGCACGGTTCCAAAGCCGAAGGTCGGTTTCGATGCTGAAGAGTATGCCAGAGTTGGGCTTAACTCTTGGCTTGGAGGTGTGGACATACTTAAGGATGATGAAAACTTGACGAGCCAGCCTTTCATCAGGTTTGAGAATCGGCTGGAAAAGGTTATGAAAGCGAGAGAAAAGGCGGAAAAAGAGACTGGAGAAAGGAAGACGTATCTTGCAAACATAACGGCGGAAACGAAAGAGATGGAGAAGAGGGCCAAGCTCGTAGCTGACTTTGGGAACGAATATATAATGATCGATATTCTGACAGCAGGTTTCGCTGGACTTCAAACGCTGAGGGATGTCTGCGATGATTACGGCCTAGCAATCCACGCTCATAGGGCTATGCATGGAGCCTTCACGAGAAATCCGGAACATGGTATTTCGCTCAAGGTTATAACCAAATTGGCCAGGATGGCTGGAGTTGACAACATGCATGTTGGCACGGGAGTTGGGAAGATGGCTGGGGGCAAGGAAGAGGTCGAAGAGCTGGCTGAGGTTTGCAGGGCAGAATGGTATCATTTCAAGCAGGTATTCCCGGTCTCATCTGGGGGTTTGCATCCCGGTCTCATTCCGGATGTTATCAGTCTTTTCGGGAAAGATGTTATCATCCAAGCTGGAGGAGGAATCCATGGCCATCCTGATGGAAGTTTGGCAGGGGCGAAGGCCTTGAGGCAGGCTATTGAAGCATCTTTGCAAGGGGTATCTTTGGAAGAGTTTGCTGAAGGGCATGCGGAGCTGAGAAAAGCATTGGAGAAGTGGGGGAAAATCAGCCCTAAGTGATTTTTCTTATTATGAGAATGAAAACTACTTTTTATTTCTTGTTTTAAGTAGCTATTTCGTGTATTTGGTTGAAAAATAGGAATGATTAAATACTTACAATCGAATTTACCCTCATGAAGAATCCACTCAAAAATGTTCTGGTTGTTGGTGCAGGAACTATGGGTCATGGAATAGCAGAGGTTTGCGCTCTTGCTGGCTATAACGTTATAATCGTTGACATAAACGAGAACATTCTCAGCAATGCTGTTGCAAGGATAACCTGGAGTTTGAAGAAGCTTGAGGAGAAGAAAAAGATAAAGAGTGCCGATGAAGTGCTGAAGAGGATAGAAACAAGTCAGAAGCTTGAAGAAGTTGCCTCAAAGGCTGATTTTGTTATCGAAGCGGTGGTTGAGAAGACGGAAGTCAAGCACGAGGTCTTTAAAATTCTAGATGAGAAATGCAAGGAAGAATGCATTCTTTCAACTAATACCTCAACCATTCCGATAACAGATATAGCGAAGGCGACAAAGAGGGAAGATAAAGTTGTAGGTCTCCATTTCTTCAACCCCCCAACACTCATAAGGCTGGTTGAGATAATAAAAGGAGAGAAAACCTCTGATGAAACGGTAAATGCAACGAAGAGGTTTGCGGAATCCATAGGAATGGATTATGTCATGGTTGAGAAAGACGTTCCCGGATTCCTAATCAACAGGATCAACATAAGGGTTTTTGTCGAAGCCATGCGATTGCTTGAAAAGTTCAAACCAGAAGAAATTGACGCGGCGATAAGGTATAGGGCTGGTTTGCCAATGGGTATCTTCGAGGTTGTGGACTTCACGGGCGTTGATACGGTATACAACGTATTGAAAGAGGTTAACAAGAGGGGATTCAATGTCGAAATGCCTCCGATTCTTGAGAAGATGGTCGAGGAAAACGCCCTAGGGATGAAAACTGGAAAGGGATTCTACACCTATAAAAGCTTCTACGATAGAGCCAAGATTCCTAAAAAGTACGCATACAACGTAAATCCACTTCAGATTCTTGCTCCTGGCATAAACGAGGCTGCATGGCTCTTAAGGAATGGAATAGCAACGAAAGAGGATATTGATAAGGCAACGGTAAAGGGAATGGCGTATCCGAAGGGGATTCTGAGGTTTGCGGACAGCTATGGTATAGATAAGGTTGTTGATATTCTAAAATCAAGAAAGAGCAAGACTAAACTGGAGGAATATACACCAGATCCATGGCTTGAGGAAATGCAGAAAGAGGGTAAGTTAGGGAAGAAAAGCGGAGAAGGATTCTACAAGTACAACTTTGAAAGGGTTGATTTCGGGCCTGTCAGGTATGAAAAACGCCATGACTACGCTCTTATTACAATGCGGAGGCCAGAGAAGTTGAACGCTCTAAATGAGGAGATGTGGGTTGGATTGAACCAGGCATTCAAGAAGGCAGAGGACGATGAAGATGTCAGGGTTGCGATATTGGCAGCTGAAGGAAGAGCCTTCTGTGCTGGCGATGACATCGCTGTGATGGGTTCATGGAAGGATCTCAAGGATGGAACGGATTTCTTTGAGAAAATCGCTCTGCCTTTGGTTAATACACTGGCATACTACGAGAAACCTCTGATCTCGCTAATTAACGGTAATGCCTTTGGAGGGGGAATGGAACTGAACCTCTTCTTTGACGTTGTTATAGCAAGCGAAAAGGCAACATTTGCGGTTCCTGAAGGTTTGATAGGGGCAATACCGCCGATAGCCTCCTCTTTTGGCTATATGCTTTTCGGCAGGAAGATTGCGAGATATCTGCTGACAGGAGAGGTCATGGATGCTGAGGAGGCGAAAGAACTTGGAGTGGTAGACTTAGTTGTGCCGCATGAGATGCTTGAGGAAGTCGCGATTGAGTTCGTTGACAGGATATCTATGCTAGCACCCCTTTCAGCGAGGGCGATAAAAAGATCGATGAACGCCGTGAGGGATTCGATAAAGGTTGCGATGGACATAGCTGCCAGAGAAATCGAGCTCCTGATCCCAACTAAGGACTTTGCCGAAGGTATGAGGGCTTTCGTTTCGAAGAGGAGGCCTGAATGGATTGGTAGGTGATCAAGGTAAAAGATAATATAGAAGACCAAAATAGGCAAATCAAATCAAAGGGAGGTTAAGAATATGGCAGCAATTACCTCATGCAACGTTTATATTCCTGTGTGGAGGTTGGAGAGGGAAGAGATAGCAAAAGCCACGGGATTTCAATCTTTAGGCGGGGAAAGGAGTGTTGCATGTTGGGATGAAGATTCAATAACGATGGCTGTTGAGGCGGCTAGCGGAATTGTTGAATCTGCTAACTCCGTTGACGCATTAATTTTTGCATCAACCTCTTCTCCTTTTAAGGTAAAGCAGGCGGCATCCCTCATAGCAACGGCCCTCGATTTGAAATCAGATATCTTTACGGCCGATGTCACTGATACCTTTAGAGCCTCAACCAACGCCCTGATTATGGCTTCTGAAATGGCTGATTCTGGAAAATACAAGAAAATCCTTGTTGTTGCTTCGGAAAAAATTCCTGTGAAACCATCAACACTTTACGAACAACTCTTTGGAGATGGAGCCGTTGCCCTTACCGTTGAAAAAGGAGGCGATGGAAGTGAAGGAGAAGCTGAAATTCTGGGATATTCATCGCATTCCAAACCCCAGCCGGGAGCGTGGATGAAAGCCTACGACGATTCAATGAAGGACTTTGACATGAGGGTGGATGCAAGATTTGGCTATGCTGCGAATCTTCAGGCTGCTGTTATGCCACTCTTTGCAAAAATGGGTTTGATGCCTGCCGATGTTGACAGGTTGGTTATCTCTGCCCCTGACCCAAAGAGCTATGTCGGATTGCTTAAATCCGTTGGCGTAAAGCCTGAGGAGTTTTTCTTTGACAAGGTTGGAATCCTCGGAACAGCCCATCCTTTCCTCCTTTTAGCCCATCACCTTGCCAAAGAGGGTAAAATAGTCTTGGGAAGCTACGGAGAGGGAAGCGATGCGTTTCTGATTGACATAAAATCTCCTTTGAAGTCCAATCTCGATAAAATGATCGAAAGCAAGAAGAAAATTGACTACGGAGAGTATCTTTACTTTCGAGAGAAAATTGGAGAAAGAAGTTATCCCGACAATCCATCTCCGGTTAAGTACTGGAGGGATGAGAAGAGCATCCTGAGGTTCTACGGTATGAAATGTAGGAACTGCGGAACAGTCAGCTATCCGATAGGCAGATGCTGTATTGAATGCGGGGCCAAGGATAACTACGAGGAAGTAAAGCTCTCCGAGAAAGGAAGAGTTTATACTTATACAATTGACAATCTGCTCTCTCCCGGAAACTACAACGCCGATGGAGTTCACCCGCATGTTGTTGCCGTGGTTGATTTTGATGGTGGTGGAAGGGCATTCATGGAAGTCACAGACACCTATCGCGGGAAAGAAGAGATCGATATAGGCATGGAGGTTGAGAGGACGTTCAGATTCCTGAATGAGAAGAATGAGTTCAGGTATTATTACTGGAAGGTGAGGAAGCCTAGATGAGGTGATTTTTATGGAGGTTGCGATTATTGGCACGGGGGTTACGAAATTTGGACATCACTGGGAGAAGGATCAGGAGGATTTGCTCGTTGAGGCTGCTTATGAAGCTATTAATGATGCAGGAGTCGAGTTCAAGGATATAGAGGCGGTTTGGTGCGGAACTTTCTACCCATTCTCTGGAATCAGCGGCAACAACTTCAGCGATCCGCTAAAATTCTTCGGAAAGCCCATCTCGAGAGTTGAGAATTACTGCGCTACGGGAATGGATAACATAAGAAACGCCTGCTTTGCGGTTGCATGCGGAGCCTACGACATTGTAATGGCTGCTGGAGTTGAAAAATTAATGGATAACGGGAGTAGAGGAATTCCATACATAGAAGGTATCTTTCCACCCTATATGCCAGCCGTGTCAGCTCCGGGAATGTTTGCCTTAGCAGCTAATCGGGCATTCAAGGAGTGGGGGTGGAACAAAGAAGACCTTGCTTTAGTCGCTGTTAAAAATCATTATAATGGAGCAAAACATCCGAAAGCCCATTTCAGAAGTGAGATAACTGTTGAGAAAGCCTTGAACGCTCCAATGATCGCCTATCCTCTCGGCTTATACGATTGCAGTGCAGTCTCCGATGGGGCTGCTGCTGTTGTTCTTACAAGGCCAGAGATAGCGAAAAAGCTCGTCGGAGATGAATATGCGGTGATAAAGGCCATAGGGATGGCAGTCGAAACGATCCATCCCTGGGCAAGGCCATCCGAATCGTTTTTAAGCTTCCCTGCCACCGTCAAGGCTGCGAAGATGGCTTATAAGCAGGCTGGGATTGAAGACCCAATGAAGGAGATCGATTTTGGCATCGTACATGACTGCTTCACGATAACGGAGCTGATAAACTATCAGGACATGCAGCTATGCAAGCCTGGAGAGGGAGCCAAGCTCATCAGGGATGGCGTGACAGCGATAGACGGAGACTTCCCGATAAATCCCGACGGTGGGCTAAAATCTTTTGGACATCCTATTGCTGCTTCTGGTGTGAGAATGGTCTGCGAGCTGACGAGACAGGTTTTAGGAAAGGCAGAGGGATTGCAAGTTAAAGATGCAGAAATCGGGTTTGCTCACAACCTGGGAGGGCCGTATTCTGTTGCTGCGGTCTCTATAGTTTCAAGACCCTAGCTTCATTTTTTATTATTATATTGTTATATTTTCAAATTTTAATCTATTAGCAAAATTGTTCACTCAGTTAAAGCCTCCTCGATCGTGAGAAAAGCAACTATGAGCATGACCGCAGAATATATGAGAATTAAAAGTAGAGAATTCGCCGCGCTTCCAAATCCAAGTGCAGAGGAGATAGCTGAAATGGTGGAAGTTATGATCGGGAATAGCAGAGGGAAAAGTATTACAGGCAGTAAAAGCTCTCTAGCCTTTGATTTTATAACCAATATGGAAAGCGAAGACGCTACGATTACAAAGCCCAAGTTTCCAAGAGTTACAGCCGAAATCAGGAGCGAAGGATCTTTGATTTGAAGATCGAAAAGGGCTATGAAAATTGGTAGGAGTATCGCCTCGATGATGAACATCAGCATGAGATTGTAGAGAATCTTGCCGAGGAGTATTGCTTCGGGAGACGCTGCCATCTTCAAACCATCTAATGTTTTTTCATCTACTTCCCGTAGAAATGCCCTAGAATAGCCATTAATCCCGACAAAGAGGAAAACAAGCCAGAGAAGGGCTGGAGATATTATTGCAGCCAGAGAAGCTGGAACAGAAAGGCTGAAAATGGCAGATGTTAAAAGAGCGAAAAGGAGCATAAAATTAAGGGTATTTTTGCTTCGGAGCTCAATCTTCAGATCCTTTGTAGCTATCCTGACTCCATCCTCGATTTTTTTAGCTATAGTATCTTTATAGGAATTTTTGAAAGTTTCTTTGGAATTTTCCAAGTTTATCTTTAACTCCATTTTCAGGGAACCTCCCATGATTTTCTTATCTCTTCTAGGCTTCCAACCGATTTGATTTCGCTGTTAAGCAGAATTCCCTTTTCGCAGACCTCTTCAAGCTCATCGAAATCATGACCCGCCATCAGAATCGTTTTATCTCTGAAATTCTTTTTTATGTGGCTTAAAATCGAGTTTCTCCCTTCCAAATCCAGTCCTGATGTGAGTTCATCAAGTAGCAGTATCTCTGGCTTCGCAAGCATCGCCCTAGCAATCGAAAGTCTCTGCTCCATTCCTCTGGAGAAAGTTGACACTCTTCGATTTCTCTGCTCGTAAAGACCGACCAACTCGAGCGTCTCGTTCATTTTCTTTGTGTCGTAATCCAAGCCATAAAGCTTCGAATAAAATTGCAAGTTCTCCAAAGCTGTCAGATCTCGGTAAAGCAAGCTGGAATGGGAAACAAAACCGATTTTTCTCCTCAACTCAACTTTCTTCCACGGTTTAGCTCCAAAAACCTTTACCTCGCCCGCTGAAGGCTTGAGCTGACCGGCCAATATTTTCAGCAAGGTTGTTTTTCCTGCTCCATTCGGCCCAAGGATTGCGACTTTTTCACCCTCCTCCATTTCTAAACTTATATTTCTGAGCGCAACCCTTCTGCCAAATCTTTTCCAGAGATTTTCTATTTCGATAACTGTCGTTTTTGTCATCCTCATCATTTGAGGTCAGTTCTAAAGGCCAATTCTTTCGTCGAATTCTGCTTCAAGCATCTCAGCAATGCCAAGGGCTATGCCATCCACCTCTATGTCATCTCCCTTCGCTCCATCCCCGACAACAAACAGATTGGAATACGGGGTTTTGTATCCTATATCTCGTCCGCTCATCATCCTGTTAACCGGCCAGCCGTTAAAATAGCTTTGGATTGCAAGTATCTCGTAGTCGTATCCTTTCAAAAGGAGTTTCAGCTCTTCTAATCCACTTCTTATTTCCTCCTCAACTCTTGTAACATCTTTCAAAGGCTGATGGGCCTGCAAGAAGTGCTTTCCCTGGGGGGCTAAGCTAGGATCTGCGTTTGTTACCTCATTCATGCCAGAAATTTTCTCGCAGTTAAGGGTAAAAAGAACCCCAGTATGGCCAATAAAAGGTCTGTCAATGGAAATGGAGTATTTTATTCCCCTGCTTTCCTCTTCATCGGAGTATTTCTCCCCCAAAAGCTTTCCCGTTGCTTCGTGTCCGATGTTGGATATGAAGATATCGAACTCCTCCCAACCTTCTTTCACCTCGAGTTTTTTTATCATCCCATTTTCTATTTTTAGCCCTTTTACTGGATTTTTGAGAAAAATGTTCCCTTCGTTGCTCTTTATTATCTCAACCAAGGAATCCACAACGGCTTTGCAGCCACCTATCGGTATTCCCGGGCCATTGTATTTTACCACGTTTCTGTAAATTGCAAGGAGTTTGGAGAACTTAATTTCTGAAGATTGAATGCTCAGAGACCAGCCCAGGAAGCTTTTCAGAAACTTTCGGCTTAATTCGTCGAGTTCTTTTTCGTATTTGTCCATGTATGGGTCGGATCTGAACATTCTGTATTTCAGGAGCCATTTGAAAAATTTTATTTTCGAACCGAGAGGGAAAACGGAGCTCCTGACTTCTATTCTCTCATCGCTCCTATCACTCTTATCGCCGTAAAGAAGTTCACCCTCCGGCTTGGAATCGACGATCTCAACGTTAGCCCCCACTTTTTTTAATAAAATCCCGAGTGGACCTCTTTTTCCATGGGGGATCATGTGCAATGCCCCAGTGCTTATCTGGAATCCCTTGTATTTCAAACTTGTGAATCTCCCACCGTAAAATCTCAGCTTCTCGAAAATCTCCACCTCGTACCCTTTTTTAGAAAGAAAAGCTGCTGTGAGAAGTCCTCCAAGACCTGAACCGATGATTGCTACTTTCATAGTTTTACTCTTCTTTGTCTATTTTGACTTCAAGCTTCAGTTTCAACGGTCTCAACAACCTCAATAGCCGAATTTGGGCAGCAAGCTACGCATTTCATGCACGCATTACATATTTCATAATCCACTCTAGCCCTCCCGAAAACCTCAATCGCGTTGTAAGGGCAGACGAGCATGCAGAAGGCACATCCCACACAGGTGTCGCCGATGAAAATCCTTCTCTCCATGCTTTTCCGCTTTTGTTCTCTTAAATAACTCCTAACTCTGATAGCCTTTCTGGCAGGTAAACATCGGTAACGTAATCCAAACCGTACTTTGCCAATGCCTGCTGTTCCGATTTCTTCCTCAATTCGAGCTGCAAACTCACCTCACTCTTCCAGAATTCGGAATCAAATCTTGGATCTGATAAAATTGAGTTCAAAGCCTTTATGTCCTCATCAGTAAGCTTGTCCGATGGTAAATCGTATTTAACGATATCACTCGGCCTTATTCCAACGAATTTAGCAGCGGGGGTTGCGAGGTATTCTGAAAGATGTGCAGACTTAATCGAGCCATAGGCTACACTTGCGTAGATTCGATAGCTCCATGGATCGCCATCTGTAAACACGACTACTGGAAGATTAAGCTCCGTGTTAAGTCTCCTTAGCAGTCTTCGGGTGCTTCTGGCAGGCTGGCCTTTCAGGTGGACAATTATGGCATTGAATTTCTCGTCAAATCCGTTCTCTATTAACCTATCCCTCATACCTCCTGTTTCGATAGCGATAACGAATTTCGCATCGTGATCGAGGAACTCTATCCTGTCAACGTTGACAGGGATCTGGTAGCCACCTTCACCCACGTCTTCCTGGCAGTGAATCTCCCTGAAGCCCCTCCTAGTTTCTTCTCTGATCCTTATAGGCCCTACTACCGTTGCACCATCTTCTTCCGGCCTGATGTGGAAGTGTTCTCGCTGGAAGTAGGTGATGATCTCTAAATCCTCAATCAGCCTATCGCTTTCCGGCTGCTCGTTGAATTTTGCTATCCCCCAGTTTTCGGAGATGTAGTAAAGCTCTCTAAGGGTGGAAGATTTGTTGTTGAAAAGCTGATCCTTGAGGAAACCTATAACATAGGCCATTCTCAGCAGCTGATATGCTCCTTTCACTGATCTTGCACTTCTGACACTTTTTCTGTCTCCATAAACCCATACTTCACTCTCCTCATCGAATTCAATATTTTGCTTTGTCCTCGTTGCTATCTCGATCTCCGGAATCATCCCCTTCTTCAGCTGATCGTATATGTTCTCAGGAATCCTCAAAAGGCTTCTGAGACATTTCTTTTCTATCTCTTTCAGTCCCGATCACCTCCTAAATAACTCCGAATAATTTTATTCCTCATTTTACTCTCCAATGTTGAGATCCATAACCTCTGCACCGTTCAGGATCTCCTTCTCCACCCCTTCAACGTAAGGTTTTCTGTTGATCAGCCGTCCTTTAATCGAGTATTTAAGCACAACATCTTTGCCAGGAGGAAGCTGAATCTGCCAGAGCAAACTCGTGTGGTTTGCTGTTGAAGAGATCTTCGCGTTATCGGAGGAAACAACTTCTCCAGCACATATTTCATAGAGCTTGAACTCCTTCTTCGATTTCGTAAAGTTGAAAACGCGAAGTTCAACCTCCAGCAATCCATCTCTGTCTTTGACCGTCCTCTCAACATGCACGTTACCCATTATTCTTGAAACTACCCTCCCAACATCAATTTCTTCCCTTTCAAGCACCTCTGAAACCTTTTTGGCAAGCAAAGGAAGCAATCTGTTCAGAAGCTCCTCTTTTCCTTTTTTCTTCTTAAACCTCTCCTTCCTGCCGATATGCTCCTTTAGTCTTCTTCCCGCTTCTTGTAATCCAAGTCTGATTTCTTCAAAGATTTCTGGGATCGTTGCTACAGCCTCTTTTGACTCGGATGTATAGGGAATGTTCGTTGAAGCAACATGAATCAAAATCACAGCAGGTCCAACAGGCAATTCGTTTCTTGACTGTGTCAGGCCATAGCTCTTCCAGTTTATGCTCTCCACAGCCTTCGTCAATGCACATCCGCCTTGGGAGTAGAGCAAAGGTATCTTGTTGGCGAATCGCAAGAGCTTTACCCTCTCATCAGCTTTTAATTCTCCACCATAGCCAATACCAACCTCAACTAAAAAGGGATTGCCAGAGAAAACCTTTGGCTTTCTCGTCACCGCGAAGGCCCATTCAACGCTGAATCTGTTTATGAGGCTCTTCATGATGAACTTCTCACCTATAGGCGACAGACAATCGGTCGGAGGGGGCAGAAAGTCAGTTTGGTTGAAGGCATCGAGCAATCTAGCGATTTCCTCTCTTGAAAGGTTTGCAGGCTTTGTGCTCGGCTTAAGTCCAGATTTCTCGATAACTTCGCTGGCCTTTTTATCTCCAACCCTTACAAATTCCGTTTTCAAGAAGTTCAGAAGTGTATTCGCTTGAGTTGTTTTAAGCATCCACATGAGTTTTCCAAGTTCTATTCCATGGGGGTGTGGAGGGATTTCTTTAGGAATTTCAGGAATCTCCTCGCTTATTCTGTTAAACTCAAAAATCTCCCCATCGGGATCTATGAAAGTTATCTTCGCGTGGGGATTCACGACTGCTGTTTCGGTTACATACTCCAGAACACTCTGTTTTCTCTCTTTAACGTAAGCTCCAGCTATTTCCAGCTCAATTCTCGTACCTCTCGGTCTAAACCAGTCTATTTTCTCTTCTGAAACTATTTCCGGCTCGTTTTTTCTTGTATCGATGAAAAGCTCAAACTTTATCGCTTTCTCTTTCGGATTCGTTTTGGAGGTTATCACAGCCGGCTTGCCGGTGGTGAGCTGGGCGTAAAGCACCGCTCCAGAAACGCCTATTCCCTGCTGCCCTCTGCTCTGCCTGATTGAATGAAATCTCGAGCCGTAAAGCAGTTTTCCAAAGACTTTTGGTATCTGCTCCTTTATGATACCCGGCCCATTGTCCTCAATGATTATCTTAAAGTTCTTCTCGACTCTCGTGATTTTCACAAAAATGTCTGGTAGGATTCCGGCATCCTCGCATGCGTCCAAGCTATTGTCAACCGCTTCCTTAACGCATGTTATCAGGCTTTTCGCCGGATTTGAGTAGCCGAGAATGTGCTTGTTCTTCTCGAAGAACTCAGCGATGCTTATTTCCTTCTGCCTTTTGGCAAACTCTTCGGCATTCATTTTCGTTAATTGGTATTACTTGATATTATTTGATTTAATTCGCTAATTTCAGATTTCAGCCCCTACAACGGTCTGAGTCTTCGTAACTCCTTCTATCGCCCTTATCTCATCCACCGTGTTGTTGAGGATGGACAAGCTGTCCGCCTCGATTATCACCACGAAGTCGAACTCGCCAAAAACATGGTAAACTTCCCTGACAACCTTCATCGCCTTTATCGCGTTGTAAACATCCTTTTCTCTTCCCGGGAGGACATTAACCATCGTTACGCCAATTACCATGTTTGGGAATACGAGCAGATAAATTATAACTCTTTCGGCCGTTTGAAAAGTAAAAAATCAATCTCAGGGATGATCTGGTATTATCTATACTTTTGCGCTTTAGGAAATCCTCATGTAATACAGCGAAAGTTTTAAAAGTAGCTCCGCATTATTATGATATGCCATTCGTAGAAAGGCCATACCAGATGGCTCTTCTTTAAAACTAAAGAAGTGAGGCAGTATGATACAGGATGAGGTATACGACAAGATATATAAAGGAACGACAACGGTAGGTGTGATCTGTAAAGACGGAATAATCATGGGAACGGAGAAGAGAGCTACAATGGGGAATTTCATAGCCAGCAAGAGGGCTAAAAAGATCTATCAGATAGCAGATAGAATAGCTCTCACCACAGCTGGCAGTGTTGGAGATGCCCAGTTTCTATACAGGCTAATCAAGGTTGAAACGAATCTGTACGAGATAAGAAAGGAAAGAAAGCCCACCGTTAAGGCTGTAGCAACCTTGCTATCAAATGTACTAAATCAGACGAGATACTTCCCATATTTCGTTCAGCTACTAGTTGGAGGTGTTGATGAAAAGGGGCCGGCAGTGTTCTCAATCGATCCGATTGGTGGGGCGATAGAGGAGAAGGATATCGTTGCTACCGGCTCCGGCTCGCTTACTGCTTACGGCGTGCTCGAAGACAGATACCATGAGGATATGACAACAGATGAGGCGCTTGAGGTTGTTATCAGAGCCATCTACAATGCCATGCGAAGAGATTCTGCTTCAGGCGATGGAATGGATGTGGTGAAGATAACTCCAGATGAATATCTACAGCTTGAACCGGAGGATATCGATAAGATAATCGAGAAATTTGCGAGAAAGTAGTTTTGCTATTATTCTAATTTCATTTACCTAATAAATTGTGAGAAGCAAGAAGAAATGCCTTTAAGAAATGCGTTGATGGTCAAAAACGGAAGGCGGAGAAGGAGTAGAATTTAGCTGAAACATAATTTAACGTTAAAAGATTAAGATAAGTCATAAGATAAGCCATAAGGTGGGTCATATAGGTCATGAAGTTAGAATCCAAGGTTAGAATTCAACCAATAATCTAGGCTGAGTCGGATTGGCAAGAAATAAAAGAGGAATAGATCGCGATGGCGAGCAGCAGTTATCTTGCGGAACTGAAGGAAAAAGTTGTGGCGGCACTCCCAGCAGGAGTTAGGGTAAAGAATGTTGAGTTCGAGGGGCCAGTGCTAGTTATCTATGTCGATAACCCGCAAGAGTTGGCGGAGAGCGGAGACATAATAAAAAAGCTCGCCAAAGACCTCAGGAAAAGGATAATTATAAGGCCGGATCCAAAAAGCCTTAAGCCTCCAGAGGAGGCAAAAGAGATAATCAAGCAGATAGTTCCAGAAGATGCACAGGTTTCCTCTTTCTTCTTCGATCATGAAAATGGAGAGGTAATTATTGAAGCGGAAAAGCCAGGAGTGGTCATAGGAAAACAGGGGGCAATGCTCAGAGAGATAATGAAAGCGGTGGGCTGGAGCCCAAAGGTGATGCGCACACCCCCGATAAAATCCAAGACTGTCGAAAGCATAAGGCAGTACATTCTCGCTGCGAAGGACGAGAGGAAAGAGATTCTGAAGAAGATAGGAGAGAGAATTCACAGAGGCTCGATTTATGAGGACAAGTGGGTGAGAGTTACGTTCTTAGGCGGCTCAAGGGAAGTTGGAAGGAGCTGCTACCTCTTGCAAACTCCTGAGAGCAAGATTCTGGTCGATTGTGGAGTTAATGTAAGCAACATCCAGCAGTCGCCGTATTTGTACGTTCCAGAAGTTCAGCCACTTGATTCGCTTGATGCGGTGGTTATTACCCATGCCCATCTCGATCACTGCGGCTTGGTACCAATCCTTTACAAATACGGCTATCGTGGGCCGATCTACATGACTCCTCCAACGAGGGATTTGATGGTGCTTCTGCAGCTCGACTTCATTGAAGTTGGGGCAAGGGAAGGAAATCCAACGGTTTACGAGTCAAGCTTCATAAGGGAAGCTCTGAAACACTCAATTACCATCGATTATGGAGTTGTTACGGATATAAGCCCTGACGTCAGGCTTACTTTCTACAACGCTGGCCATATTCTCGGCTCATCCATCGCTCATTTCCACATTGGAGAGGGATTGTACAACATAGCCTTCTCGGGAGATTTCAAGTTCGAGAGGACGAGACTTTTTGATAGGGCTGAAACGAACTTTCCAAGGCTTGAAGCCTTGATAATGGAGGCCACCTATGGCGGGAGCCAGGACTTCCAGCCCACGAGAAAGGAGGCTGAGGAGAAGCTTGTGAATGTTATAAACGAAACTTTAAGAAGGGGTGGGAAAGTTCTTATCCCAACGTTCGCCGTAGGAAGGAGTCAGGAGGTAATGATGGTCTTGGAGGAAGCCTTGAGGAACAAAAAGCTTGAGGAGGCGACAGTTTACTTGGACGGAATGATTTATGAAGCAACGGCCATCCACACAGCCTATCCTGAATATCTCAACTCAAGCTTAAGGGATATGATCTTCCACCATGGGATGAATCCATTCATATCGGAAAGCTTCACACCTGTCGATTCAGCTTCGAAAAGAATGGATGTTATAGAAGAACAATCGCCATCGGTAATCCTAGCAACCTCAGGCATGTTGAACGGTGGGCCGGTGATGGAGTACTTCAGGCATCTTGCAGGGGATGAGAAGAACACGCTGATATTTGTTGGCTATCAAGCTGAAGGGACCCTTGGCAGAAGGATTCAGAAGGGATGGAGTGAAGTTCCTTTGCCGGTTAATGGAAAGCGAGAGGTTATCGAGGTTAAGATGCAGATAGAAACGGTTGATGGATTTTCAGGTCATTCAGACAGGAGACAACTTGTCAACTACGTCAAATCGCTCAGTTCGAGGCCAGAGAAAGTTATAACAGTCCATGGTGATGAGTCGAAATGCATCGAGTTGGCTTCAACCCTTTACAAAACCTTCAGAATTGAAACGAAAGCCCCGATGAATCTTGAAACGATAAGATTTGTTTAGTTTAGTATTTGGCGTTTGATTTAACATGAAGAATGTGATTAGTTTCATCGGTTTTTCCAAGTCAGGAAAGACGGCGGTAATTTCTGAAATAGTGGAGTTTCTCTCAAATAAAGGATATAAAATAGGGGTAATCAAGCATACAAAGGACTTTGAAATCGATAAAAAAGGTAAGGATTCTTGGAGGATTTATTCTGCCGGAGCGGATGTGATGGTGTTATCACCTGTAAAAATGGCTCTTCAGGTGCATTTAAATGAAAATCTTTCGCTAGATAGGATTTTTGAGAAGATTCCCGAGTTTTTTAAGGAGCATGATTTGATTATCACGGAAGGCTTCAAAAGAGAGTTTGAGAAGGCGATTGCCGTTGCGAAGGACAGAAGAGAATTGGATGAGCTTTTCGAGGTGATTAAGAAAGAAAGAGGCTCTTTAGATGGAATTTTGGCAATTGTGATAGGTGATAATGACATTCAACATAAATCAGAGAATCCCTGTGAAGTTATGGTATTCAAGCCCTCCCAAATTAAGGATTTGGCAGAATTTGTTCTGAGATCTTTAGGTTTGTAGGTTTTTAGTAGGTTTTTGGCAGAAAGCAGCGATTTTGAAAGAGAACAGTGTGGGAGAATAAGGTAGAATAGGAATAGGATAGAATTCTTGAATTATTTAGGAGAATTCTAAGAATCCTAAAAAGAAATTCTTAAAGAAAACTACTTATCAAGTGAAATGGATATAGTCTTATGAGATTTATGAGACTCATCTGCACTTATTGTGGAAAAGATTATCCTCTAGATCAACCCTATCAGAGGTGCGAGGACTGTGGTGAGCCTTTAGAACTCGAGCATTCTAAGGGGAATTTGCGCGGAGACTCAAGCATTTGGAGGAGGTATGCTGAGTTTTATCCTTTCTTGGATCAAAAACTGGCTGAAAGATTAACCTTGGGGGAGGGAAACACACCCATCACCATCTCTGAAAAGCTTTCCGAAGAACTTTCAAATGTGGTATATCTTAAAGATGAGACTCAGAACCCGACGTGGTCTTTTAAAGACAGAGGAACTCTTATAGGTGTTATAAGGGCTATTCAGCTGGGTTTCAGAAAAATTGGCACGGTTTCAACGGGAAATATGGCCGCCTCTCTCTCAGCTTACGGTGCTAAAGCCGGGCTCGAGAGTATAATTTTAGTAAGGCCAGACATACCAGAGGAGAAAATATATCCCATCGTAGTTTACGGCTCGAGGCTAATAGAAGTTGAAGCAAATTTTGGTGAAATTTACTGGAAAAGCTTGGAACTCGGTAAAAAAGTTGGGATTTACTTCATAAACTCCGATGATCCTTTCAGGGTTGAAGGTTACAAAACGATAGGGTTTGAAATCGGGGAGTGGATGCTCGAGGGTGGAAAAGAGAGTGGAAAGGATGGAAAAGACGGGGAAATCGACTATATTGTCGTTCCTACTGGCTCAGGAGGTTTGCTGAGGGGCATTATGAAAGCCCTCTTCGAAATGAAATCCTCAGGTATAATCTCAAAGATACCCAAGTTCATATCCGTGCAGGCCGAGGGCTGCTCTCCCATCGCTAAAGCTTACGAGGAAGGAAACGATCGTATTGAACCAATAAAGGAGCCAAAAACGATAGCTGGAGCGATAGCAGATCCGTCACCGCCGAGTGGAAATGAAGTTCTTAGGAAGCTGAAAAAACATGGTAGAGTTTTGGCTGTTTCTGATCGCGAAATCCTCGAGGCACAAAGAATGCTTGCAAGGAGCGGTATATTCGTTCAACCAGCCTCTGCAACAACCATAGCGGCCATAAGAAAGCTTAAGGATGAAGGATATGAAGATATGAAATTCATGTGCATTTTAACTGGGGCTGGAATTAAGGTTCCGTCCGCGGTTAAGGAGATGTTCAAATTTGAAAGCCTCCACATTCAAAAAACCGATCTTAGCGGCTTAGAAAAAGTTCTAGAAGGTGGTTGAATTTTAGGATGGATGAAGGATTGAAATTGAAAGGGGAAATTGGAAGATTGATATTACGACTCGAATTTTTCAGTCTTTTTACTCTAATTTCTCTTTTAGCGTTTGTTTGTCATTTTTGGATAAAGCTGAAAAAGCAATGTGAGTATGCAAGATTCAAAGAGTTGAGGTTCTATAGCCCCATAATTCAAAAATTGGAAAGTCAATTAGAAAATCTAAAAAGTCAAAATCACAAAAAATTTAATTAACTCGATGTTTATCAGGTTTTGAACTGGAGTCTTCAACGCCGCCGTAGCTCAGCTGGCCAGAGCGGGTGACTCGTAATCACCAGGTCGCGGGTTCAAATCCCGCCGGCGGCTTCTTGTTTAGGTACTCGGCTAGCTTCACCTCCAAACAAAAAATTAATTATTAAAAAAATTAATGAGCAGGAATCTTTATGAATCCGACAGGTTTAAGTAAGTAGTTATAGCTTAATAGAGCTTCTTTTCCTTGAGGAACAATAAATGCCATCCATCCTTCTGTTTGCCCTCCGGGAAGCAAGTCTTTTATGAGATCCATGTCTTTCATTCCCGTAGGCCATACGATTATTTTTGGATCGAATCCTTCTCCCTCAACGAATACTTTAAAAGATGCTGCACCCTCTTTTATAGAATTTTCGCCTTTTGCGTACTTGACTCTAACTTTTACAAGGAGATATTCATAACCCTCTGCAGGCTTTTCATTAAACATATTCGCCTGTAGGACCTTTTGTGTCGCATGAGCTCCCCTCAGGTAGTCTAAAGCTGTTATTTCAAGCGTTCCACTCATTGTCTTTACAACAAGGGTTTCACTCAAATCTGCAGGATTATCTAGACTTCCCTTAGGAGCGGGGGTGGGTGTTGGTTTTGGAGTAGGAGTTGGTTTTGATGTTTGTGCAGGTTTTGTAGAAACCTCAGACGAACAGCCGACGATCAAGACTGCCAATAGCAATATCACTAATATGATTATACTTTTCTTTAAAACCATCTTCAACACCTGTACTGCTTTTCCTGAATGTAGTAAATGTAGTGGATATATATAAATTTAATCCTACTTTTCCTGAAAACAGGATAAAATGGAGAAGATGTTAGATATTGTTGTGGTAACTAGGAAGTTTCAAATAACTTTGACAAAAGAGGTCAGGAACAAGCTGAAAATTAAAGAAGGGGATAGAATCGTATTTGTCGATAAAGATGGAGAGATAGTCATTCGTAAGTGTTAGTATAATCAATTAGTTCAGTTTGGTCGGTGAAATCTAAGGAGGAAGCTTAAGGTAACCAAAACTATTTTTATTCGTTCAATAAACGTAAAAGCATGAAGGTTGTGGAAGCCATCTATGAGGATGGAGTTTTAAAACTGGTTAAACCTGAGAAAATAGACAACGATGTTGTTGTAGTTAAAATTCTAAACAGAGATGAAATTCTGACTGATGAGGATATGAAAGACATTTTAGAGGCGTTAAGTGAAAGGGAGAAGGGCAATTACTACAAGATGGAAGAGGTTTTTGATGTTTGAAGTAATATTTTCTCCTAAGAGCAATAAACAGGTTAGAGAATTAGATGATAAGACAAAAAAGAGGATTAAGGAGGCTATTTTGAAAATTAAAGAAAATCCGTGGCATAAAGATACTATAAAGGTCAAAGGTTATGAAAATATAAGGAGAAAAAGGGTTGGAAGATTTAGGATTCTCTATTTCATCGATAAGAAAAGAAAAGAGATTTTGATAATTAAGATAGAAAGAAGGGATGAACGAACGTATAAACTCGGCAATTAAAATTTAACTTAGGAAATGGATAAATTTGAAAACCCATTTTGAAAAATTTCTCCCTTAATCGACCAATCAACCCTTAAATTCTGGCTCTCTCCTCTCAAGCACAGCTTTCAATCCTTCTTCAAAGTCATCTGTAAGCATTGTCTTATAGGTGTGCTCCATTTCAATTTCAAGATGCTTTTCCAAGGTATTTTCGAATGCAATGTTTATCAGTTGTTTTATTCTTGCCACAGCCTCCTTGGGAGCCCTCAGATACCTCTCAGCTACTTTTTTACCCCTTTCTTCTAGCTCTTCCGGCTTTACGACCTCATTCACGATTCCTAAGTTATAAGCTTCCTTAGCACCGAAAGTCTCTCCGAAAGACATCAGCTCGAAAGCTTTTTTCATCCCCACATGCCTCGGGAGTAAGTAAGACGTTCCAATGTCCGGACTCAAGCCAAGGCGTATAAATCCTCCAAAAAAGATGGTGTCGTCTGAAGCTACAGCATAGTCAGATGCGAGAACTATGCTCAAACCAGCTCCGAATGTAAATCCCTTGGTTAGAACTATAACAGGCTTTGATAAATCTCTCATCTTCTTTATAACATCGAAATTGATTACTTTCCCATGCTCTTCAAAGAAATCTCTGTTTCTCAAATTCTCGAGATTATCGAGAAATTCTTTAACGTTCGCCCCAGCGCAGAAACTGGGGCCATTACCGGAGATGACAATTACTTTAACCGAATCGTCCTCGCAAAGCTCCAGTGCTTTAGCAAGTTCACCTATCATCTTTAAGCTTAGTGAGTTATGGTATTTGGGCTGGTTAAGAATTATCCTCACCAAGCCGTTCTCTTTTTCGAAAATAATGGTTTCAAAAATGGTTTCAGATTCCCTTTTAGATTCCTCAAATTCCCCGGTTTTGTCCATTCTCCCACCGAAATTTTTAATTTATTCCTTTTTCTTCCTCGAAAGCAGGGTTGAAAGGTATGCAAGGTATGCATCTAGCTGAATTCTCTCATTTGATCCTTCCGTAAGCCGAAAGTCTACTTCGCCAAGCTTGTCGATGAGAACCACCTTTAATTTCTCGTCGAAGTTGGAAGAGATTATCTCCCTGAAAAGCTGATTTACCACATCCTCTCCCGACATTCCGTATTCGACAAGTAACTTCTCAAGAGTGCTTCTCGCTTCGAGGAAGTTTCCGTTTAAAGCCAGATCCAGAACATCTCTCAGCTCTTCAGGCCTTGCAGTGGCAGTAATTTGGAATATAGCTTCAGCATCAATCTTCTCGCCAAAAGCAGCGGCTCCCTGCAAGGCGTTTATGGCTTTCCGAAAATCTCCTCCAGCGACGTAGATCAAAGCATTCAATCCATCCTCTGTAATCTTCAAATTCTCCTTTTCCGCTATCTCCAGGAGCTTCGCCCTCATCGCCTCTTCGGAAATGGGCCGGAACTTGAAAACTGCACATCTGCTCTGAATTGGTTCTATAATTCTGCTGACGTAATTGCAGCTAAGGATGAACCTGCATATCCTCGAGTACATTTCCATTGTCCTTCTCAAAGCAGCTTGGGCGTCAGGCGTTAAAGCATCAGCCTCATCCAGGAAGATTATTTTGAACGGTGCACCGCCAATGGGAGCTGTTCTGGCGAATTCTTTTATCTTATGCCTCACAACATCAATTCCTCTTTCGTCGCTCGCGTTCATCTCAATAAAATTGTCCCTCCAGCCGTCGCCGAAAAGGTCTCTGGCAAGGGCTATGGCTGAAGCTGTTTTACCAGTTCCGGGAGGACCTGAGAAGAGTAAATGCGGAATGTTTTTTTGGGCTACATATCCTTTCAGCCTTTGAACGATGGCATCTTGCCCAACAACCTCATCAAGAGTCCTCGGCCGATACTTTTCCACCCAGATTTCAGATTCTTGCACTTCTTGAAGCATTGATAAAAAAAAATCGGAGATGTATTAAAAAATTTGCATTGGTTGATTAGTAACGTCGTTAGTAACCGTTAGCATTTTAAAAAGCAAATTCCAAATTCAGTCCCTCTTCAATCCTTCTTCAACTGCCCGATGAATTCATCAACAGGTACGGCAGGCATGGTAATTGTTCTTAATGTGCCCCTCGATGCAAGCTCCGTCATAGCTTTAGCAACAACAACATCACTCTCAGCCTCAACAATATTAACGAAGTCATATTGGCCAAGAACCAAATACTGCTCGAGTACTTTTACGCCCATTTTCTCTAATTCCTCATTAACCTCTTTAATCCTGTCTGGGTGCTCTTTCAATGTTATCGCGCCCTCATCTGTAAGTCTTGACAGAATCACATATCTTCCCATTTTTCACCACCAACCACTCTAGAATTTTTTAATATTTAATTATTTTGAATTTTCGATTGCATCAAGTTTAAATAATCCCCTTCAAATTACAGATTGATGAACCTGAATAAGCCCGTTGGAATCCTGATTTTAGCTGGTTTAATTGCAGTCCTTGGCATTTCCGCGATACTTCTGGGCCTTTACTTTCTCACTTTTTTGCCAGCAACCACGACTTTTTCCGATAGAGTATACACGATAATGCTCTCTTTGGTGGGAATCGGCACTGGGGGATTTGGGATCTACATTGCCAAAGGACTTTGGGATCTCAAACCATGGGCGAGAACGACCTCTTTAGTATTGCTGGGTTTCGTGTTTGTAGGTTCACTCGGTGGTGCTATAGCAGGCAAACCCGTCCCGATAGCAACGTTAGTTGTTTCAATGTTGTTTATTGTATATCTTATCAGACCAGAAGTTAAATCCAGTTTTTCCGGCTCATGTGCCTCTGATGCTTCCGATGCTCCTGATTCTGGTTCTTGAATTTTTAGTCTTTTAATTATTATTAAGTATTAATTTATGTTGCTGTAAAAATTTCTCTCTACTCTCACTTTGACTTTGAGCCGAACTCTAACTTTCGCTCCTATTTATAAAATATTAGTATTTTGAGAATAGTTTTTTTGTATTTTATTAATAGCTAATAAACTATTTAATTAAATTTAAGTTTCTAGAATGTATATACAAAAAAGTTGGAAAAATTATACTTTAATTTAAGTTTAAATTAAATTAAGATAAATTCAAATTTAAAAATTAAAATAGTGTAACAGCTACTAGTACATACAGAAAATTCGCATTATTACATATTATATGTAACGAAACTTAGCGATTTACTGGCTTGGAGTAGAAGATTACCTATTTTTGCATTTAACCCCCCTTTATTGCGTGAAGATAGTGGTATTCATACCTATTTTGGAATGAACGAATCCCCCAATTTAGGATTTTTCGGTTCGCCTAAAAATTTTTATTACAGTAAAGTTGTAACGTATTTATTCATAGATTTTAATTTTCTAAATCCTATTTAAATTGTAACAGTTATCTTTTAATATAAATTAAATAAAACTTTAATTAAATTAATTTAATTTTGAAATTAATTTCTAAAATCTAAATTTAAATATAAATATAATCAAAAATAAATTTTATTTAAAATTTTTTTAGAGAAGATTTGTGAAGATTATGGTGTAAAAAATTTGGCGGAGGTTAGAGGAAATAAGCTGGATATAAAGTGAGAGCACAGTTATAGGGAAACGATTTTAAATCCGAAGGAAAGCGTAATTAGAGCGGAGGGATCGAGGTGGGAGACCAAGAGGAATTCGATTTGATAATCGTTGGTGCAGGGCCTGCAGGATCGACAGCGGCAATTTACGGAGTAAGATATGGTCTGAAGGTAGCGTTTTTTGAAACGGTCGATCCCGTATCTCAGCTAACGCTTACACCTACTATAGAAAACTTCCCGGGGTTTGAGGGGAATGGATTCGATCTACTTCAAAAAATGAAGGATCAGGCAACAAAATTCGGTGCGGTTCACAAGTTTGAGAATGTTGAGCAGATTTCTAAAGATGGGGACTATTTTATTGTAAAAACCGATACTGGAATTTACAGAGCTAAAGCCATAATCATAGCTACAGGAGGAAAACACAGAGAGATCGGAATCCCAGGGGAGAGAGAATTCGTAGGGAGAGGCGTCAGTTACTGCGCCACTTGTGATGGAAACTTCTTCAGAGGCAAGAAGGTCGCAGTTATCGGGGGAGGAAACACAGCCGTTGAGGAGGCGATATACCTTAAAGAGATAGGCTGCGATGTTGTTCTGATACATAGAAGGGATGAGCTGAGAGCAGACAAAGCGTATCAGGATGAATTTTTCAGCAGAAATATTCCGGTTATATGGAATTCTATTCCAAGAAAAATTGAAGGAAATGAGGTTGTTGAAAGACTAGTCCTATATAACAGGGTCGAAGACAGAGAATTCTCAATAGATGTGAGCGCTGTATTCGTGGCCATTGGCATAACCCCCGCTACGGAAATAGTTGCTGGGCTGGGGGTGGAGAGAAATTCAATGGGCTACATCAAAGTTAACAAGAAGCAGGAGACGAATGTTCCCGGTGTTTTTGCTGCCGGTGATTGCTGTGATAATCCACTTAAGCAGGCCATAACTGCATGTGGGGATGGAGCGGTTGCAGCGAACTCCGCTTTTGAATTCATAAAAATGAAATTCCAGACAGGTTAAGGGTTTAAGGAGAGTTAAGGAGAGAGAGTTACAATTTTCATGTGGGTCTGATAGAGCTGATCTGCTAATTTCAAGAGGTAAGATGAGTCCTTAACGCTTTTCTTCCAATTTTCTGGTATCTCTTTAACCCCAAATTTCGCTCCAGAAATAGCTCCAGCTATTGCGGCGATCGAATCTGTGTCTCCACCAGCATTAGCCCCTTTTTTCACTGCTTCACTGAAGTTTTTGGATGATAGAACGCAGTAGAAGGCCATGGGAACGACATCCCAAACCATAATCGAGTTTCCCAGTTTCTCCACAGCATATTCCAGTTCTGCATCTCTTATTTCTCCCACATAGCTAATTTTCTCTGAAAGCAATGGATCGTACTTACCACTTCTCGAAATAACCTCTGCTAGCATTTCTTCTTCGTTAAAATCTGAAATGAGAGTGGATATAGCCATGGAAACTGCCACAGCTCCTGCAAAGGCTGAATCGTTTTTGTGAGTTACAGAAGCAGAAATGACAGCGTATCTTTCAACGAGATCAAGGTTGAAATGGTACACCAAGCCAATGGGGGCGACTCTCATCGCAGCTCCACAGGTTGCAGAATCCACTCCAGCTTTGTCCCACGGCACACCACGGAGGAGGTTTCTTAGAGCTTGCCTCGTAGTCTGACCTGATCTAATTTTGAAGGCATTTTCGGCCCAAGAAACAAGCTTTGATGCAAAATCATCTGGATCGAGATAAATCCTGTCAACGATCGATTCGGCAAGGATTATCATTTGCTCGGTATCGTCGGTCCACTCTCCAGCTTTTAGATCTCCAAGAGGGGAGGGGAGAAGATCTTCAACAAAGCCATAGGTTCTCCTTATCTCATCAAACCCCATTCCTTCAGTTGGCATTCCTAAGGCATCACCGATTGCTACACCTAAAATGCAACCTTGGAAAAGATCTTTGAGCTCAGGGTTGTTTATGTCTAGATTTACATCCATAACCCATTCTCCAATTCAAAAATTAGAAACTTTGGTCAAGGATTGAACCGATAATTTTTGTAGCGAAATCAACTTCTTCTTTTTTGAGAGTGAGGGGTGGGACAAGCCTTATCGTGTTTTCGGAGGTGTAGTTCATTATCAAACCTTTCGAAAGTCCCTCCTTCACGATTTCTACAGCCTTTCCCTTATTTTTATCTTCAAGATCGAAACCCAGCATCAGACCCTTTCCCCTAGGATTCAAGCCGATCTTGCGAAGTCTTTCTTTGAAATATTCGCCAACAATTCTTGCATTTTCAACCAGTTTTTCCCTTTCGATTATTTCAAGGGTTGCGATTGCAGCTGTGCATGCCAAGGGATTTCCACCAAAAGTTGAACCATGTTCGGAAAGCTCAACTCTACTCGCTACCTCCTCGCTCACCCCAATCCCGCCAATGGGAATTCCTGAACCCATGGCTTTGGCCATCGTCATAATATCAGGCTGAATATTGAAATGCTCCTTTGCGAACCACCTTCCAGTTCTTCCAAATCCTGTCTGTACTTCATCGAAAATAACTAAAAAACCTAGTTCATCTTTCTTTTCAAAAACAGCTCTCATAAATTCTTGATTTACCTCGTTAATTCCAGATTCACCCTGAATTGGTTCGATGATGACTGCAGCCGTATTTTTGTCAACTTTCCTTTCCAAATCCTCAACATCGTTAAATCTGCAGAATTCAACCGGCGAAATTAGGGGTTCGAAAGGCTTCCTGAACTTCTCCTTCCAAGTAACCGAGAGTGCACCCATTGTTCTTCCGTGAAATGAGTTCTCAAGAGCAACAAACTTTTTTCTGCCAGTCACCTTTCTTGCTATCTTTAATGCTCCCTCAACAGCTTCCGTTCCTGAATTACAGAAGAAAAATTTTGAGAAGCCGGATATATCTCTCAATTTCTCAGCAAGATCGAGCTGGGGGGTTGTGTAATATAAATTGGAAACGTGAACGAGCTTTCTCAGCTGTTCTGAAACTCTTTCAACGAATGCTGGGTGGGAGTGACCTATGGAAATGCAAGCGATACCAGCGACCAGATCAAGATACTTCTTTCCGTTGATATCATAAAGCCAGCATCCCTCACCTCTTTCGAAGACAACGGGTAGCCTACTGAAAAAAGGAATGAATAGCTCTTTTTCTTTCTTGAAAACATCCTCCATGCCTTCCGATTCTTTAGGCTGTATATAAAATTATATAAAGTTATATCGAAGCTGAGGGTAAAAGGTAGGTAAAGGCGTTAAGCTCTATTTAAGCTCACCTAACCTACTCGTACTCAATCGTTGCAGGGGGTTTTGGGGTTATATCATAGACAACGCGGGCAACTTGCGGTATTTCTCCTGTAATCCTCAAGGCTATCTTCCTAAGCACCTTGTAATCTATCTCCAGAGGATCGGCAGTCATACCATCCCTTGAACCGACTGCTCTTACCGATATTATGTATCCCCAAACCCTGTTATCCCCTTTCACGCCTGTCGCCTTTCCTACCAAAGCTGCAAAGCACTGCCATTTATCGTAATCTTTCAACTCCTCCTCAACCACAGCATTAGCCCTTCTAACAACCTCAACCTTTTCGGGAGTTACCTCCCCGACTATCCTAACAGCAAGCCCAGGGCCGGGAAAAGGCATTCTTTCGGAGATTTCGGCCGGAAGTCCTAGGTAGCGGGCAACCTCTCTGACTTCATCCTTGTAAAGCTCTCTGAGTGGTTCAATCACTCCTTTGAACTCGTAACTTATCGGAAAACCTCCAACGTTGTGGTGGCTTTTTATGCCCCCTTGACTTTCGATTATATCGGGATAGATAGTTCCTTGGATTAGGTATTCTGCGTTTTTTTCTTTTGCGACTCTCTCGAAGATCCTCACGAAAAGCTCACCAATTATTTTCCTTTTCTCCTCTGGATCCTCAACACCCTTCAGCGCGTTTAAAAACTCATCTTTAGCTTCGACAAAAACGAGGTTCATCTCACTGAAAATCTCCTTAATTCTTTCTGGCTCTCCAAGCCTCATTAAGCCTGTGTCAACAAAAACAGGTATGAGATTTTTCCCAATCGCTTTGAAAGCAAGGGTCGTGCAAACGCTGCTATCTACCCCCCCAGAGAGGGCTATTATCGCCTTGGAATCTCCAACTTTCTCCCTTATCTCCTTCACAGCCTCTTCAACGAACTTCTCGGGCTTTACCATGTGTCATCCCTCTTCATCATTTTATGATAGCTCTTCTGAGTACTTCAAGGCAGCGCTAACCAAACCGATGAAAGGCGGGGATGGAGCATACGGCTTGGATTTAAATTCAGGATGGAACTGGGTGGCAAAGAAGAATCTCTTATCGTGAAGCTCCAAAATCTCCATTCTCCTGCCGGAATCCGAATAACCAGAGAAAACTACTCCTGCCTTTTCTAAATCTGGTATGAACTCGGGATTGACTTCATATCTATGTCGGTGTCTTTCGAAAATCTTCTCCTTGCCGTAGAGTTTCCTTGCAATCGTATCTGGTTTGATTGTAATCTCGATGTCCCCAAGTCTCATCGTACCACCGAGCTTGTCAATTTCCCTTTGCTCGGGAAGCAGATCGATTACAGGATACTCCGTATCAGCAAGTTCGCTGCTGTTTGCCCCCTCAAGCCCAAGAACATGCCGAGCAAATTCCACAACCGCAAGCTGAAAGCCGAAGCAGATTCCCAAGAAGGGGATATCGTTTTCTCTGGCGTACTGAATCGCCAAAATCTTTCCCTCAGCTCCTCTCGAACCAAATCCACCTGGGACGAGTATGCCATCCACATCAAGCTGGAAATCTCCGAACTTCTCGAGTTCTTCGCTATCCACGAGGATCATGTTCACCTTGCATCCGGCAGCAATCCCGCCGTGCTTTAATGCCTCCCTTATGCTTATGTAAGCATCCTTCACGTGGATGTACTTTCCAACGACCGCTATCGTGACCTCTTTCTCCAAGCTCTTGAGCCTTTTAACCATGTCAGTCCATGTGGTGCTTTCCATCCTTTTTTCAAGCTTAAGCTTCCTGATCAGATACTCATCGAGCTTCTCCTCTTTAAACATCAAAGGTACTTCGTAAATCTCCTTTGCATCGTGGGCGCTTATAACAGCTTCAACCGGAACGTCGCAGAAGAGAGCTATTTTCTTCTTTGTTGAAATCAGAAGCTTCTCCTTGCATCTTCCCACAATAACATCGGGCTGCAAGCCTATACTCCTCAGCTCCTTGACACTGTGCTGGGTTGGCTTTGTTTTCTGTTCTCCTCCTGAATCCAAAGGAACTAAGGTTACATGCACCAAGGCAAAATCCTCGTCCTTCTCTTCATTGTGCATCTGTCTGATAGCTTCATAGAATGACATCCCTTCAATGTCTCCAACTGTTCCTCCAATTTCAACTAAGCATATTTCTGCTCCGCTTTTTTCAGCGACCCTCCTAATCCAAGATTTTATCTCATCCGTGATGTGCGGGATTATCTGAACCGTGCTTCCCAAATATTCTCCTCTTCTCTCTTTCTCCAGAACTGACATGTAGATCTTGCCGGTAGTTACGTTATGTTCTCCTGTCACCTCTACGCCAATGAATCTTTCATAGTGGCCGAGATCGAGATCGACTTCGGTTCCATCTTTGAGGACGTAGACTTCACCATGCTGGAAGGGATTCATGGTTCCGGCATCTATGTTCAGATAGGGATCGACCTTTATCGGAATGACCTTGTATCCTATGTCTGTTAGCAGCCTGCCTATCGATGCAGCGGTGATTCCCTTCCCCAAACCACTCATCACACCGCCGGTTACGAAGATATACTTTACCATCTCACCACCAAGTTAGCTTTCTCTCAGATCGGGCGGGAGCATGTTAGGTATGCCATCCTCAATTGGGTATTTCTCACCACATTTCTTGCAGATAATAGTTCCTGAAATAACCTCTCCGTCCTTCTCTTCGTCAATTTTAAGCTCTAAATCTCCCTTACAAACAGGACATGCAAGTATTTCCATCAAGTCCTTCTTCATGCAGAGTGGTTGGTGAAGGAGTTTAAAAATTTTTAGAAAATTTATCACCCTTCGCTAATATTTTTTATTTGATCAATAATTTTACTGCGCATCTTTTAGTATTATTCCCGTAAGATTTTTGACCAGTCATATGATAATTGTGACAATAATGAAAATCTTAAATAGTGAGGGGCCGAATTTATGATGATAAGGATGTACGAAAACGTTATTGCGGATCTGATGTCGGTGGATGGAATTAGGGCTGTGGTTATTTCTGATAACGAAGGCAACATCATCGAATCTGAATCTGGTTTTCTTGAAGATAAAGACCTTGAATCCTTTACGGCCTTTATTACCGATTTTTTCAACAAAGGAGTAAAGGCAATTTCAAAAACTTCAGAAGATGAGGTTTTATCCATTTTAATAGAATGCAAAAATGAAAAAATTCTCGTGTGTAGGGCGAGTGATAGCTTGATTTTACTCCTAAATGCTGACATAAGCGCAAATATTGGGATGATGAGAATCGAATCGAAGAAAGCCATCGAAAAGATCCGGCTAATGGAAGGATAGCATGATGGTTGTGAAAGATAAGCCTGTCGCAATAGGGAGAAGAGGAAATTTTGTTGACATTAGTGGTGAACTCTCTCAATCCGGCTTTACGGGGATTGCAGAAATCTCTTACAGAATGGGTGAGATCTCAAGGGCTAGAGCTGTTTTTGTTAAGGGAAAAATGGTTGAGATTAAGGTAAACAAGCTGATTAGCAAAACCGAATTGACGGGAGATGAGGCATTAGACGAGCTTTTGAGAGTGGAGAGGTGTGTTGTCGATATCTATACAATCAATGAATCCTCATTAAACGCTCTTGAGCTGGAGGAATCATTTGAGCTTGGTGGAAATTCTGATGGACAGTTTGATGAACAGATTAGCAGTGCAAGTGAAGTTGAGGTGCATCACAGATTAGACACAGTGGAGAATGCTATAGAAATAGGAACTGATAGCCAGGTTGAAGAGGTTGAATTGTGTATAAGCAGAGATGAGATTCTTAAAAAATACAAGATAAAGGAACCGTCTGAAGAGGAGATAGAGGCCATAATCAGAAAAGCGGTTGAAGATGAGCTTGGAGAATTTGAACTTGAAGTTTTTGAAGAATTTGACGGCTTAAAAAAGGAGTTGAGAGCACTTGCAAGGAAATATTTAGGTAAACTTTCGAAAAAGATTGAGGACTCAATAGAACATGCAACCTTCCCGGAAGAGCTCGTCGAACTTATAACAGAAATTAGAAACTCCAAGTCCTTGCTTATTTTCGTGCCTAAGGAAAAGCTGAATAAACTGGCCGAGGAGATGGATGCACTTATAAAAGCCAGAAATGTCGAGAAGGTGAACAACTGAAAAGGTAACAATTGAATTAGCTTTTTAATTAGTCTTTCTTAGATTTCTTTTTCGAAACAACTTTCTTGATTTCTATATCCCAACTCCTCCTCGAATGCTCCTTTCCAAGAGACTTGCGATAATCGGCTCTTAGCTGGGCTGAGGCCATCTGGATCATTAGCTTGTCCGAATCTTCGGGTACTTCTTTTCCCGGGAATTTCTTATTGTTCTTTTCGTTTTTCTCATTGCTCATTCATACTACGGCCAACATTGGAGAATATTAATTTTGCCAATTTGCTCAAATGGAGAGCTGAAAATGGAGAGCTGAAGAATGAAAAAATGAAAAAGATTTAAAAAGAGCTGACATTGGAATTCCATGGATAATTCTATGGATATCCACTCCACCAAACTTGGGAAAGTTAAAGGGAGGGCGTGGAAGTTCGGGGATGACATATCTACAGATCACATAATCCCAGGGAGATACTATCACCTCCGAAGCAATCTTCAGGAACTTGCTAAGCATGCGATGGAGGATGCTGATCCGGATTTTGTAAAAAAGGTAAAACCTGGAGATTTTATAGTTGCAGGCAACAACTTCGGTATGGGGAGCAGCAGAGAACATGCGCCGCTGGTAATAAAACTCGTCGGGGTTTCGGCTGTAATAGCGAAGTCATTCGCAAGGATCTTTTACAGAAATTCGATAAACGTTGGACTTCCTTTGCTTATCGCCAACACAGATGCAATAGAATCAGGTGATGAACTGGAAGTTGATTTCAAGAACGGTTTGATAAGCGATGTTACGAAGGGCATAACAATAAGAGCAAAACCCTTGCCAGATTTCATGCTTAAAATTATAGAATCTGGTGGACTTGTAAGCTATATAAAAGAAAGGGGAGACCTCACCTTGACGGGTTGAATTTTATGGATTTAATCAGATTTATTAAAGAAAAGGAGCCGAAAAAGGCACTTGTTTTTGGTATGGGAGGGGGAGGAGACATAGTTGCGACGATTCCAACAGCTTCCCTCCTCAAAGAATTTGATTTTGAGGTTTTGCATGGCAGTATTGTGTGGGATAGATACGTAGTCGATCCAAAACCGGGGCCAAGGGCTGTTGAAGAGCTAGAGAATTGCGTAAGAGTGAATGAGACAATAGCGATAGCTAATCCAGAAACGAGAGCGAACGGTGTTCAGCTTACAGTTTCCAAAGCAGCAAAACATTTTGGTGAGGTTGTATGTCTGGATATCACCAAGGGTGCAGAAAAGCTCGCTGAAGGATTGGAAGATTTCATGGGTGATGAAATATCCGTTCTTATAGCGGTGGACAGCGGAGGAGACGTGCTTGCCCAAGGCTTTGAGTCTGGTGTGAGAAGTCCTCTGGCAGATTCAATATCTCTCGCAGCCGCATCAAAAATAGAGAACTCAATTGTAGGTGTATTCGGTTTTGGGAGTGATGGAGAGCTTAGAGTTGAGGAATTACTCGACAGAATTGCCTTCCAATTGAAAGAAAGCGGATTCCTTGGATGTGCTTCGATGAGCAGGGAAGATTTCCTGTTGATGAAAAAGCTAACTGAAGACATCACCACAGAAGCGAGCTCGATTCCCTTAAAGGCTTTTGAAGGTGCATTCGGGATGGAGAGGATAAGACTTGGCAGAACAGTTCCAGTTTCACCTTTGTCTATCCTAACTTTCTACTTTAAATCCTCAAAACTTTACGAGAACAACATCCTAGCTAAAAGTATAGCTAAGGCTAGGGACATTGAAGATGCCAGAAAGAAGCTTAATTCTCTCGGGATTTTCACGGAAATGGATTATGAGTTCTTGGTTGAAAGAAAGGAAATCAAATGGTGATAATGAATTATGGAATTAAGAACTGTGAAATTTGCAAATTGCAAACTTCTACCAGTTCTTTAGGAGCTTCTTTAAATCCTCTCCAGAGATCGACCTCTCCTCAGCTTGCCCCTCCTCGTCAACTTCCTCGTCAACCTCTACAACCATCCTCGGCTGGTAGCCCAGTTTGTCTCCATAGATTTCAAAAACGTACTTTGCAGCGAGCTTTGCGATCTCGTGAACCTTTAGCCGAATATTCTCAAGCCCTTCCACCTCAACACCTTTCCTCGGAAGCTTCCTTCTGTCCTGAAAATCTAGACAGAAAAGGCATTTGAAGGGAGATACAGGTTCGGGCTTCTTTTCTTCAAATATATCGTCTAACACCTCGAGTGCGCAGTGGTTTCCATCACTGTACTTGCAGTAGAGCTTTCTTTCATTGGCAGTTTTTATCGCAACGTTGATGAACTCCTGCGATTCTGGAGATGATTTCTTCTTTTTCTTCAAAAAGTACCACTCGATAAGGGCGTGAACGAATTCAGAGGGAGATATGCCTGCCTCCTCACACTTTTTGTATAATCTTTCTTCAATATCTGGGGGAATATCGATGGTAATTCTCATGCACTTAAAAATGTAGTTTAGATATCATATAAAGTTTATCGCATTTTTCATCATTAAAATGATGGTTCAAGGTTACTCCAAGGTTACTTCGAAGTTGCTATTTCTTGCCCTTTTTCTTTGTTTCAGTCTTTTCTGTCTTATCTACTTTTCCTTTCTCTGCCTTCTCTTCCTTTGCGGTCTTTTCCTCTCCGGAACTTTCCTCTGAGAACACCTTCGCTAGGATGTAGTATCCCATTGCGTTGGCTTTGATCGGGTCCTCAGGCATTATTATCTTCCCAACATCCTCAAACCTCTGCTGGAATTCGTCAAACACTCCCGGAAGCGCGGCTCCTCCGCCCGTAAGGACTATTTTGTCAACTATTGAAGTCGAAAGTCCCTCCATCAACATCTTCGCTCTGTTCGATATCCTCTCCACCCATGAAACCATCAACGACTTGTAGTCCTCGATGATTGCTTCATGCTTAACAGAGATCCTTTTTCCTCCCCTGATCCTACCTATCTCGTATCCCTCGATGGTTAGAAGCTTCGTCATCTCCTCAGGTGTGAGACTAATGCCGGCCTTGTTCCTGATCGTGACCTCAAAGTTCTCGTATAGTCTGTCTACCCCCATGAGCATCGTGTCTCCTTTCAAGTATTCCATATGACTTATCACGACAAGGTCAGTAGTTCCAAAGCCTATGTCGATGCAAACACCGGTCTCCACACCCATGTGGGCTAATGTTCCTACAGGCTCTGGGAAGAGGATGACCTTCGCGTTGAGCTCAGATTCTAGACTTCTAGTTAGCTCCTCTCTCTCCTGTCTGGATGATTTGACAGGTAAGCCTGTTCCGATAATAGGCTCGTTAACTCCCAAGGAAGAGAGAGCGTACCTTGCAAGCTCCAAATATGATTTGTGCATCAGCCTGCCTTCATGCAGAGGGCGTAAGACTTCTACATTCTCAATATTCTGGACAATGTCTAATGCTTCCTGCCCTATGTAAACATCTTTGTGAGCTTTTTTGAGGCTCCAGTCCTTCTCTTCACCAAATACTACAACACTGGGGAACAAAAGAACATCCTTTCCATCAGCAGTAGTCTTAGTGTAATTCGTGCCGATATCCAAACCCACCGGTTTCATGATTTTCAAAACACAACCATCTTTTATAAATTTTTTTGTTGAGGGATTACGAGGTTTGCGTAAAATCGAAAAGAAGGTGCATACATCACAAACGATAATTTTTATAATATTGGAATTTTGCCTTTAAACATCAAAATCAATCGATTTTTAAAGCTTCAGGTTGGGATTCGTGCGTGGACAACTCAGCAAGGGAATCGAAAACCGGCAGTTATCGCCAGTCGCAGATTGAGAATAAAATTAGGATTGCAAGGTATCTTTACTCGCAAAAGGATAAAATTCTTGATGATAAGATAGAAAAACTACTCTCACAGCTAGATCAGGCTATTGATGAGAGCAGAAAGATTATGGAAGGGGTTGGAGTCACAAAAGCCTGTAGAGAATGCGGAGATGTTAGCTGTTGCGGGAAGGGAATTGAAGAAAAGTATGAGGTCACAACTCTTCTGATAAACCTCCTCTTAGGTGTTGAGATTCAAAAGGGAGATGCGGAGGGGTGCTACTTTTTAACTAAATCAGGGTGCTCGTTAAAGGTTAGAGAAGTTCTGTGTGTGAATTACCTTTGCGATAAAATTAGGCGAAGTTTGAGTCATGATGATTTAGTTGCAGTGCAAGAGACTTGTGGAAAGGAGCTCGACATCTTATTTTCACTGAGCGAGTTGATAAAGCGAAAAATAAGGGAAAATCTGGATTACAATGGATTGTAGGGTTATGGATTATGAGCATCCTTGAAAACGTTGCCCACTTGCTTGAGGACGAGGAGATCCCCTTCCTGAAAAAGGTTCATAACCTTGTTTTCAGCCAGAGAGGTGTAGTTGTTTATGCCGGGGCTGCCTCAGATATAGAACATGCTGTTTTGCTGGGCAGCAACCTCGTTTTTTTCGATACCCATTTGCCGAAAGAAAACGTTTCTGAGATAATAAAGAAAGTGGAAGGTTTTGGAGTGGTGGAAGACGTAAGAACGGAGAAATCAAAAGAAGCTTGGAAAATGTGGAAAACAATCGTTGAGTTCAGGGTTAAAAATATTACTTTTAGGCTCGTCTATTATGCTGAGGATGCAACGAACATTGGCTTAAAGTGGTTTCCGGAATTGGAGAACGGAATTCATGCCTACTTCGTCAAAGTTCCGTTTCCGAAGGAGCAGAAAGCTGGCTCGCTCAGGGAACCTAAATTCTTTTCTCGAGTTCTTAGAATGATAAACGTGGGAGGTTTCTATCTAGAGAGGGAATGTCCAATCTCTTTCCAAATCCCGGTTGAAGAGCTTGGTTTTGAGAAGGTTGCCTCAGGATACATTTCCGCCCTTTCAGTTCATGACGCAAAGGGAAATCTATACCGCAAAGTAAAAGAGGTCGAGAATCTCGAAGAGCTCGTCCTTTTGGATTGGATGATGGCAAGCGACAAATTTGAACCTGTAGAATTTGAGATCGGAGAATCGCCTGAGGACATTACTTGAAAGAATTACCCGAAGACCTTTCCGATCAGTGATGGATCGTGGCCAGGAAGAATCCTCTTTCTTTTTGCAACGCTTAAAGCTTTAAAGCAGCTGTCAAACCATTCCGTCAAATCGACATGCAGCCCAGGAGGCATGAATGGAAGGGGATAGGGTGGGATTGCTATCTTGTTACCTCTCGCATCTTCAAGCTCAAACTGCTCCTTAGGCGGGTTTAGATTGAGGAATGAATAGAAGTGATCCCCTGCAAGAAGGTAAGTGCCGTTCGCTTCCACCTTCACACCCTGCAAGCCCTGAGTATGTCCGGGAAGGAAAACCAACTCTATTCCCTCGTCAAGCTTGAAATCTCCGTTAACTAGGCAAACATCCATCTCCTCGATTTTTTGAATCACTTCTACATCATAGACAAGACGGTAGTGGATCGGCGGATTAAAGGCAGACTTCCACTCCCTCTTCTGAATGTAGATCCTTGCATTGTCAAAAAGCTCAGTCTCCGCGACGTGATCGAAATGGAGGTGTGTAAGTATGAGAGCATCGATCTCTTCAGGCTTTACACCGGCGGAGGCTAAAGCCTCTCTTATCCCTTTTTCTCCTCCACCCAAAACGGGAAAGTTGTGAACGAAGCCGTTAACAGGCTCCTGAATTCCAGCATCCACCAGAATTTTTCTGTCGTTTCCTTCGATAAGCCATACAAAGACGGGTGCGACTATCAGCGAACTCATATCTCCGAGCATTTGCACTACTCCAAGTGGTGCCATTATTTCAGCTTGCTTAAGCGGTTTAATCGTGTACATGGTTTGCGATTAATTTACCATTATTTAACGTTTAGGATTCCGATTAATTATATCTACACCCTAATTTCCGATTTCCAACACATTTTTATTCAGATTCTGAAGAAGGGAGAAAGGAAAATTCGGAGAAAAACTGGAGATTGAAGTCAAATGAGGACAGATAAAAAAGAAAGAACGGGAATAGAGCTTGGAGTGATGAAAAACAGGATTTTTAACGTCCTTTTCATCTCAGTTTTCACAGCCATGCTTGGCTTGGGGATAGTCTCGCCCCTCATGCCAATCTATGCGGAAAGCTTGGGAGCTACAGGCATATGGCTGGGCATCATATTTGCCGGCTTCTCAATCTCAAGAGGGATTTTCATGCCCGTCATTGGAAGAATCTCTGACAGAAAGGGTAGGAAAAAGTTCATTCTCTCCGGTCTTTTCCTCTATACTATTATCTCCATAGCCTACATTCAGGCTGCAAGCGTTTATACCCTCACTTTTATAAGAATAATCCACGGTTTCGCTTCGGCGATGGTTATACCGATTGCCATGGCTTATGTGGGTGAGATCTCACCAGAGGGAGAGGAAGGGAAGTACATGGGAACTTTTACCGTTTCCCTTTTCCTCGGAATGGGATTTGGACCGTTTATAGGTGGAGTTCTAGAGGATTCGTTTGGAATGGCGACCGCTTTCTATGCGATGGCCAGCTTGTCAGCCTTATCACTTTCAATTTGCTTTCTTTTCCTGCCTGAGATTGATCGTTTTAAGGCTAGACATAAGCCAAGGGCCAGCTTCCGAGAAATTCTCAGAAACCGCGTTTTCAAAGCGGTAATGCTCTTCAGAGGAATCAACGCTTTTGGCAGGGCAACTCTCCTTTCCTTCCTCCCGGTTTTTGCTTCAAAAATGCTCACCAGCAGTCAGATAGGTGCAATCCTTGCAACGAACATTCTGCTCACGGCATTTCTCCAAAGACCCTTCGGGATACTGGCTGACAGGTATAACCGGCTTTTGATGATAGTTCTCGGTATGGCACTTGCAAGTTTATCGCTGATCCTCATTCCTTTGCTGAACACTTTCCCTCAATTCTTTTTGGTTGCAGTCATACTGGGATTGGGAGGTGGCTTAGCAATGCCTGCAGCTTCTGCCATAGTTGTTACTGCGGGAAGAAACGCCGGCCAAGGTTCTACGATGGGTATATTCAACACCGCTATGAGCATGGGAATGATCGCAGCTCCTTTGGTTTCGGGAGTTATCATGGATGTCTTCGGAATTAGCAAAGTCTTTTACTTTGCTGGATTGATAAGCTTCGTTGGAATGCTGCTTTTCTCGATGATTGCAGATTGGAGTTAGTCTTGGATGATAACTTTGATAATTTTGTTTTAATTCCTAGTTTCATTGTAGATTTCTGTGAATTTGTTGGATTATATCTACTCTGAAGAGAAATTTTTGTAACTCCATTACCCATGAAGTTTGTAAAATCTGAAAAACTCCACTTCATTCTAACCTATTTAGGGTCCTTGCAAAATCAACAATCTAATCTCTTTTTTCACACTTTCAAACTC